>NZ_CP151642.1:671357-1007035 GCF_038397785.1 Salinibacterium sp. TMP30
CGAATCGTCCGTCAGCGGGAAGAAGGTCGGTGGGAATCGTCAGGCTCGGCATACGTCTGATTCTATGGGCCGGTTCGGGCTAGTCTTGTTTCATGACCGATCTCGTTGACACCACCGAGATGTACCTGCGCACGATTCTTGACCTTGAAGAAGAGAATATTGTTCCGCTGCGGGCACGCATCTCTGAACGCCTCGGCCACTCTGGTCCGACCGTTTCGCAAACTATCGGCCGCATGGAACGTGACGGCCTGGTCGTCGTGGAAGGAGACCGCCACCTTGAGTTCACCGAGGAGGGTCGCCGCCGTGCCACACAGGTGATGCGAAAGCACCGCCTTGCTGAGCGCTTGCTTGCCGATGTTATTGGGCTCGATTGGGCTCTCGTGCATGATGAGGCCTGCCGGTGGGAGCACGTGATGAGCGAGCAGGTTGAGCGCAAGCTCATCGAAATGCTTGATCACCCCACGGAGTCGCCCTACGGCAACCCAATTCCGGGTTTGGAAGAGCTGGGCGGCACTGCTGCCCCCTCATTCAGCGCGGGAATGGTGAACATTGTCGATCTGGTCGCCGAGACTGCGTCACCCGTTTCAGGTCGCATCCGTCGTTTGGGTGAGCCCGTGCAGTTTGAGCCAGAATTGCTGCAGCAATTGTTCAACGCGGGGGTTATGCCCGGCAAGACGGCAACATTTTCGGCCGCTGACTCGTATGTTGCGGTCACCGTTGAGGGTTTTGGCGAAGGCCTTGAGTTGCCCAATGAGGTCGCTGTGCACATCTTCGTAGAGAAGCCTGTCGCTTAAGGCATTCATTCTGGTGTTCACCGAGGCGTTACCGTCTCGTCATTCGATGCGGCGCGCCCGCGTGCGGAATGCGCCAAAAATTGGGTTAGCCTGTAGCTCTTGAAGTTCACGAATGAACCGGAGAATCGCATGTTAGGTAGGTGCAGCATCCAAACCGTGGATGCGCGCGCTTACTTCTACATACGACACAGCAGTACTGTGCGCGGTAGTTTTCGCGCGCTGAATCACTAGGCATCGTCTTTCGACGGTGCCTTTTTGTTTTCTGCCTCCCATTCGCTGAGCCTCAAGGAAGTCGATTGCCTGCAAGCCGTGCAGGCTCTTTCGAGAGGATGACAATGCGCACACTGGTATTGAACGCGGGCTATGAGCCGCTCGCGGTCGTGTCTTTCAAGCGAGCAATTGTGCTCGTGTTGAATCAGAAGGCCACGATCATTGCTGCCGATTCGGAGCATCCTGTCTGGGGCTCGAGCGGGTCATGGGATCGCCCGTCGGTGATCATCCTGCGAAATTATGTGCGCATCCCTTCTACGCGCAGACTGCCGGTGTCGCGCAGGGGAGTGCTGCGGCGCGATGGCCACCGTTGTGGTTACTGCGGCGGCCCGGCGAACACTATTGACCATGTGTTGCCGCGTTCACGGGGTGGTCAAGACACGTGGGAGAACCTGGTGGCGTGCTGCCTGCGGTGTAACAACGTGAAGAGCAATCGCACCCCCGCGGAGATGAATTGGCGTTTGCTGACGAAGCCGCGCCCCCCACACACGAGCGCATGGCTTGTCAGGGGAATTGAAAGGGCACTCCCAGATTGGGAAGAATATTTGGCTCCGGCCGCATAACTGTTATGCTGTTGTGATTATTCCCGTAGTTCGAGATTTGCCCTAGATCTATCTCGAATCCGCTCCACTGATTGGTAGTCGTTTGTCCCGCATGTCTTCTGATCGCACGGATGCTTGTGGTGTCCCCGTGGGCGAAGCCACCAGTGATGCGCCAGTTTTCCTGTCGCGGCGCGAGGCCCGCGCCGCGCGTGAGGCGGCCGGGCCACAGTCGTCAGCAGTTGCTGATGCGGCCGCCGCGGAGAAGCCGCAGGGTATGTCAGTTGTTCAGGCCGCCGCCGTTGTGCCTCAGATTCCTATTGCACCTGCCGCGGTCATGCGCTCCGACGTCGCACTTGCAGGCCCAATAGCTAAGTCTGCGGATGTTGCCGTCGCCAAGCCGAGCGCAGTTGCGTCGCCGAAACGCGCACGTCGCAACCCGATGCGGGCTATGGCTTCGCTGGCAGTTATTGGTGGCCTGGTTGCTGTTGTTGGTTTACCTGCATACGGACAGGGCAGCGTTCTCTCTGATGAGGGTTCCGTGGTGGCTTCGGCAGCTGTGGCAGATGCATCGACGGTGAGCGCACAGTCGGTCACAGTGAGTGCCGATTTGGCGCTTCCTGAGCTTGAGCGTGACCAATTCGAGGCAACGTCGCCCGAAGATTTGGCACTGATCCGCCAGCAGTCAGCGATTGCTTCGGCAAACGCGCTGTATGCGGCATCCGGGGCCCGTGAGCTTGGCGACGACTACCCGTGGGCGACTGCAGGCTACGACCTGTCGCCACTCAACTACTACTACCGCCAGTGCACTGACTTTGTTGCTTGGCGGTTGAACCGCGATGTTGGGTCATTCTCCGCACCTTTCCGCTGGGCGTGGGCTGACCTCACCCCGAATGGGGGAAATGCTTCGCAGTGGAAGGCCGCTTGGGATGCTCACGGCTGGACCGTTAGCGCCACACCGGTTGTCGGATCGGTGGCCTGGTTCGGTTGGGATAACCACGTTGCCTATGTGAAGGCAATCAACGCTGATGGCAGTGTTTTGCTTGAGGAATACAACTACGTGAACCGCGTCTACGGCCAGCGTATTCTCGCGGCAGCCGACGTAGAGGCTTTCCTCTACCCACCCGGCCAGTAGCCCGCTACTCGGCTACACTCGAAACGCCAGCCTCTGTAGCTCAACGGAAGAGCAACTCCGTCCTAAGGAGCAGGTTGGGGGTTCGAATCCCTCCAGGGGCACTTCGGAAAAGTGCTGGTCAGGGCCCCTATTTATCCGCAGACTTGCGGATTTTGAGTCGTGTTCGCCAACAACTGAGTAGCATTGACCCTAGTCTTTGCGGTTTTGCTCACGGATTGCCTAGAGTTCGCGGAAAGTGCGGGCCGATCATCGGGCAATTATCGGTGTCCCTTTGGCGCTGTGGGCCGAGTTGCGGCGACCTACGCATTTCGTCTTCTCGCTTTAGCTGGCATTGACTGAGCTTGAGCTGCTGATTCGCAGAGCGGCATCCCCCGTGCCAGATTCAATAACTATCGGACCGCGCAGCATTTCGACACTTGAGATGACCTTTCTGATGGTGGCGATAGCTTCCGCGTCAGAGCTTTTCAGCATTCGGTTGCGCGCATTCCGGAGGCTGCAACGGATGTTCCAATTCGGAGCGTCGCGACTTAGAACTCCTAGGGCGGCGGGGATACGAGGCGCGGCTTCGCGCGTCATGCTGGGCCCGGCCGCGATACCGTAGCTGTTGTCAAGACCGGGCGCTGTGTTCTTTCTGTGCGCAACTGCTCCGTAAACCCGGGGGAGTTGACAATCAGTATGGTCGATCCTTATTCTTTGTTTAGTACTAAATAAACGAGGAAACAATGGCGATCCGATCCCGAGTCCGCACCGACCTCAACCGGTCTGCGATTCTTGCCCACCTGGGCGCGCAAGGCCCCGCATCACGGGCCGACCTCTCGCGCGCGCTTGGCGTTTCTCCGGCGCTCATGACGCAACTAACGCGTGACCTCCTGGCGGATGGATTGCTCGTCGAGCTGGAGAACACGCCATCGCACGGTGGCAGGCCGGCCCGGCAGCTTGGGCTTGCGGTTAACGCAGGCCGGGCCGTTGGCGTCAAGGTCGTCGCCGACCGTGTTGCCTTTGTCGAAGTCGGAATCGGTGGCTCAGTACTTCGTTCGGCGAGCGAACCTTATGACGCCTCCGCACCCACGGCAATCACTCAGCTGACTGTTCTTCTGGCCCGGTTCATCGCCGGCGGTGGCCCTCTCCCGCTGCTCGGCGTCGGTGTCGGTGTGCCCGGAACTGTCGAAGAGCGGGGTGAGGGCGTCGTGGACTCCACGCAGCTCGGCTGGAACCAGGTGCCTCTTGGCGCGGCGCTTCAGCGCGCCCTCGGACTTCCCGTGCTCATCGAGAATAACGTCAATGCACTCAGTATGGCGGAGCGACTCTTCGGCCGTGGTCGCGATCACAGTGATTTTCTCGTAGTGACCATCGGAACTGGAGTTGGAGCTGGAATCGTCGCAGACGGTGTCGTTTTTCGCGGTCACGCCGGGGGAGCCGGCGAAATCGGCCATGTGCCGGTAGCCGACGGGCCGACGTGCCAGTGTGGCAACGAGGGATGTCTCGAGGCAGTAATCGGTGAGGGTGCACTTGTGCGCACGGCCCGCGATCGTGGCATCATCCCGCCAAACGGCAACATTGTTGCGTTGCTCGCAGCTGCGGATCAGGGCGACAAAGATGCGCAGGTGCTCTATAGCGAAGCCGGGCACTTGCTGGGGAAGGTGCTCGGTGGGGTAGTCAACGTGCTTGACCCTGAGATCGTTATAGTTCTCGGCGAGGGTGTGGCAGCGTGGGAGCATTGGTCTTTTGGTTTCGAGCCATCGTTTCGCGCTTCGCTCGTTCCATCTAAGCGCGGCGTCGGAGTCGCGGTCGAAAGTTGGCAAGACGAAAGCTGGGCACAAGGAGCAGCGGCAATCGTATTGTCAACGCCGTTCGACTTAGAAGGACTTTCTGGCGATCAGGGTCGACTCGTGCGCGAGCGACTCGTCCAGCAGGCTGCGCCACCGCTCGAGCTTCGGGAGCCGCAATTATGAGCGTCTCCTACGTCACGATTCCAGTGCCCGAGGGGGAGACATCCCCCATCAAGCCGCCCCGCCGCCGCCGCAACGCGACACCACGCGTGCGTGCTACTTATGCGCTCACGGTGCTTGCCTTCTTGCTGCCGAGCGCAATCCCCATCGTGCTTTTCGTGCTTGGCCCCATGGTTGCCGCGGCGTGGGTGAGTCTCCATCAGTGGAACCTGCTCTCACCGATGACTTTTGTCGGCTTCGATAACTATGCGAAACTTCTCGCGGATCCGCGCACTGCTGATGTATTTCTGCACACGGGCTACTATATTCTCGGGTATCTGCCTCTCGTTTATATAGGTGGACTCGCCTTGGCGATGGCACTCAACACCGCGCTCAAAGGACGCTCGCTCTTGCGCGGCGTTTACTTTCTTCCGGTTGTCACCAGCTGGATCGTTGTCGCTCTAGTGTGGCGCTGGCTGCTCAACCCAAGCAATGGGATCGTCAACACCGTTCTTGGCTTTTTCGGAATCGACGGCCCCGGGTGGTGGACCGATCCAGCATGGGCGATGCCCTCGATCATCCTTGCTTCGTCGTGGAAAGATCTTGGCTTCGTGATGGTGATTCTGCTGGCCGGGCTGCAAGCGATCAACACCGACTACTACGACGCAGCAAAAGTCGACGGTGCGGGATGGTGGCGACGGCTGTTCAGCGTCACTTTGCCGCTACTCAGTCCGAGCACCTTCTTTGTCATCGTCATTTCACTCATCAACGGTTTCCAGGTCTTCGATCAGGTTTACGCAATGACCGGTGGTGGACCGAACGGCGCAAGCCAAGTTGTGGTGCAACAGATATATGACCTGACCTTCCGTTACCAGAGGGCAGGTGAGGCGTCGGCTCTCTCTTGGATGCTCTTCATGGTGATACTCGCTATCACACTCATTCAGGTGCGTGGCCAGAAGAAATGGGTCACCTATGGATAACCGCAGGTTGAGTCGGCGTGGCCTGATCGCTGCCATTGTGTTGCACGTTGTAATCATCCTCGGCGCGATCATTATGTTCTTTCCGTTTTTTTGGACGATCATCACTTCGATAAGCCCAGGAGCCGGCCTCGGTGTTACACCGAAACTCGTGCCAGAAAACCCGTCACTCGGAGCCTATGAGCGATTGTTTAGTGAGCAGCCGTTCGGCCGGATCATTCTCAACAGTCTTGGTCTTGCGCTCGTCACAACAGTCGTCCAGCTATTCACGAGTGCTACTGCGGCTTATGCTTTCAGCCGTTTGCCCTTCCGCGGGCAGTCAGCGATATTCGCGATCTATCTCACGACCATGATGGTCCCCCTGCAAGTGTTGATCGTGCCGCTATTCGTAGAACTGAAAACTTTCGGGCTGCTCAATACTTATCTGGGCGCGTTATTGCCGACATTCGCCAGCATCTTTGGGATTTTCTTGTTAAGGCAAGCCATCAACCAGGTGCCTCGTGAGCTTGACGAAGCCGCGACACTGGACGGCGCAGGCCATTTCCAAACCTTCGGCCGCATTATCCTGCCGAATATTCGACCCGCCCTCGCAACCCTTACGGTATTCGCTTTCATGAGCAGCTGGAACAGCTTTCTCTGGCCCCTCGTCGTGCTGCGTAAGCCCGAACTGCAAACGTTGCCCATCGCTTTGGCTGGCCTACAGGGTCAGTACACCACTGAGTGGGACATCATCATGGCCGGCTCTGTCGTTAGCGTGCTCCCCATGCTGGCCCTTTATATCTTCGCCCAGAAGTACGTCATTCAGGGCGTAGCAAGTTCGGGGATCAAATAATCCACGAGCCCACAGCACGATCATTTTCGAATATCAAAGGAGATAGCATTCACATGAACCGTTCACCGCTAGCAATAGCCGCGATTGCGGGCGCTACGGCGCTTGTACTCTCTGGCTGCGCCCAGACGCCGGCTGAAGACTCGGGCCCTGTCACGATTACCTACACAAACTTCATCTCTAATGACGGAAATGAAGAGAACCTGCAGGCGATCGTCGACGCCTTCGAGGCAGAGAATCCGGAAATCACCGTCGACGTAACCACACTCCCCTATGGCGATTATGGGACTGCATTGCAGACCGATCTTGCTGCGGGGACAGTATCTGACGTCTTCGACATAGAGTTTTCCAACTACGCCTCCTACCAGGCCAACGGCGTTCTCGCACAGATCGAGGTGACGGACCCCGAGTCCTACCGTCAGAGCTTGCTTGAGGCATACTCGACTGACGGAATGAGCTACGCGCTTCCCAGCTCGTTCTCTGACGTCGTGCTTTACTACAACGCTGATCTATTCGACGCTGCCGGTCTCGACTACCCGACAAACGACTGGACCTGGGCCGACGAACAGGCCGCCGCTGAGGCACTCACCGATCAGGCAGCTGGCCAGTGGGGAGACCACCAGCCGGTGAGCTTCTACGAATATTACAAAGTACTCGCCCAGAACGGCGGGGAATTCCTCAACGCTGATAAGACCGCGGTCGCTTTCAACAGCCCCGAGGGCATCGAGGCTGCAGAATGGCTCGTCAACAAGAGCGGCACGGTTATGCCGACGATCGAGGACGGCCAAGGAACTGCCGACTTCGACACTAATTTGTTCAAAGAAGGCAAACTGGGGATGCTCCACTCGGGAATCTGGATCTTTGGCGCACTCACCGACGTTCCCTTTACTTGGGACATCGCCGTTGAGCCGGGTAACACTCAGCAGGCCAGCGCTGTGTTCTCGAACGCCATTGGTGTTTCGGCCACGTCAGAGCACATCGCTGCGGCTTCGAAGTGGGCTGAGTACATGACTTCCTCAGACGTTATGGTGCAGACGCGGCTCGATGCTGGCTGGGAACTGCCACCGATCTCTGATGAAGCACAACTCGCTACCTACCTCGACAAGGGTGCACCCGCCAACCGCCAGGCAGTCTTTGACTCACTCGACGGAATCGCATTACCCCCCGTTGTGACAGTGGGCCAGTCCGAGATGCAAGACATCATGGGTGAAGAACTCGTTGAAGCGCAGGCCGGACGCAAAACCGTTGAGGAAGCTCTGGCTTCAGCCGAAGAGCGCATCAACGCGGTTCTTGCTGGCTAGGCAGCAACTACCATCCGGCCATAGGCCGGGCGTGCACCGCGGCGAGTCAAGCGCCGCGGTGCACACTACCTAGTTTTCCACTAATCGGCATTCTTTCCATAATGAGGAGCCCAGTATGTCCATGCCTGTTGCGCCGAGCCCTGCAGATCTGGCGACCCGCGGTGTCGCACTTATTTCTCAGCTGCAGGATGAGAGCGGCGCCTATCCTGCGAGCCCTACCTTCTCGGCATATCAGGGGTATTGCTGGTTCCGTGATGGTGCATTCATCGCAGACGGGATGTCTGCCGCAGGAGAGGTCGACTCCGCGAGTGCTTTCTTTGACTGGTGCGCGCGCATTCTGGAGAAGCGCGAAGAGCAGATAGCGCGGATTGTTGAAGCGGCGGGGGAGGGCACACCCGTATCCGATGCAGAAATGCTTCCCACTCGTTTTACCTTCGCAGGAGAAGAGGGTAACGACGCTTGGTGGGATTTTCAGCTTGATGGTTACGGCACTTGGTTATGGGCGGTCGTCGCCCACGCTGAGCGTCACAATCTCTCGCTCGAACCATGGAAGCGTGCCATGGAATTGACGAGCGCCTACCTTATAGCCTCTTGGCGCCGGCCATGCTTCGACTGGTGGGAAGAGAGCATAAGTGAAGTTCACGGCTCAACGCTGGGCTGTATCGCAGGCGGACTCATCGCCGTTGTCGAGGCCGGTGTGTTAATTGATGACGAGCCGGCGATCCAAGCTGTTTCGGATATTAGGGAACTCCTTCTCGACCGCGGGCTGACTGACGGCCATCTCGCCAAGTGGCTCGGCTCTAAAGAAGTCGACGGTAGTCTCTCTTCTGTCATCTACCCACTCGGAGTGTTCCCTGCTTCCAGCGAGGTGGGCAAGGCAACGATCTCGGCGATCGAATCACAACTCACCTTTGGCAACGGTGTGCACCGCTATCTTGACGACACCTTCTTCGGGGGCGGCCAATGGCCCTTACTGAGCTGCATGCTCGGCCTCGCGCATTCGAGCGCCGGCAATAAAGAGCGAGCTCGGGAATTGCTCGAATGGGCAGCATCAACCGTGACTGCGAACGGCGACATGCCAGAGCAAGTCACCGAGCACCTGCTCGACCCTTCGATGACCCAAGAGTGGATAGACCGGTGGGGAACTGCAGCGACACCGCTGCTCTGGTCCCACGCGATGTTTATCCGCCTCGCCGTCGAACTCGGTATCCTCAACCCTGCAAAGGAAAGCAAGTGATTCGTCACCGCCCCTTCGGCTCCGGCCATCCCTATTCCGTCGACACCGAACAGCGCTGGCCGGTCGACCCGATAGCGGGAGAGTCTCTCACGCTCGGTGTACGTACCTCTGGTGCCATCGACGCCGTGACGCTCGAACTCGTCCGAGCGCAAGGTGGCTTTGTTGAAATACCACTTGATCGTGTCGTTCGTTCTTCGCGGGGGCAGAGTCAAGACGGCGGACACCTCGCTTCCGCTCAGGCCCGTCTCGCTCGAAGCGAGGGTGGCTGGCAAACCAAGCTTGAGGGGCTGAACCCCCACGAGCAGTGCCGATACCGTTTCACGACCGGTGCAGAGAGAACGCGGTGGTTTGATTTTCGGGTGAGCGCGTGGCGCGACGCTGCGGACGTCGACGGCGCTCGGATCGTGCCAGGCACGACGACCGTTCTCGACAATGGCGAAAGCATTCAACGGGTTCGATTTGCCATTCGCCTCGCCCCCGGCGAGCACGTCGCCGGGTTTGGCGAGCGATTCGATGCAATCGACCACCGAGGCTCCAGCCTTGACTCTGTTGTGTTCGAACAGTACAAAAGCCAAGGAGCAGAGCGTAAAACATATCTGCCGATGCCTTTTGCCCACGTGGTGGGCGGTGATGGTTGGGGATTCCACGTGCGCACGAGCCGTCGCGTGTGGTTCGATATCGGCGAAAGCGAGCCGTCGCTACTTTGGGTCGAAGCCGAAGGCTCTACCATCGACGTGGCCTTCTACGATGGCAGCCCGACCGAAGTACTCAACGCCTTCCTCGCTGAGGTAGGACGCCCTGAAGAGCTGCCTTCGTGGGTGTTCCGGCTATGGGCGAGCGGCAACGAATGGAACACGCAAGCTGAGGTTATGCGACAAATGGATGCGCATCGTGAGCACCAGATTCCTGTCGGCAACTTGGTCATCGAAGCATGGAGCGACGAATCGACTTTCACTGCTTGGCGCGGTGCCCAATACGAGATTGCGGATCGACCGCACACGTTGAACGACTTTACATTTCCTGCCGACGGGCCGTGGCCCAGTCCAAAAAATATGATCAATGAGTTGCACTCGCGAAAAACTAAGGTTCATCTGTGGCAGATTCCGCTGCTCAAGATGCGCCCGCATCCGCAGGGGCAACTTGCGGTCGATGCCGAAGCAGCGAAGCGCGAAGGTGTGCTCGTGCAAGAGGTAGCCTCCGATGGATCGCTCCGGCCCTACCGCAATCGCGGCTGGTGGTTTCCACTCGGTCTGATGCCAGACTTGACTGACGAGCGAGCCGCGCACTGGTGGACCGAGCGTCGCCGCTATTTGGTTGATGAGCTGGGTGTTGACGGCTTCAAAACAGACGGTGGCGAACACGCGTGGGGGCGCGACGTGCGCTACCTCGACGGTCGCCACGGCGATGAGGTTAATGGTCTATTCCCAGTGAGCTATGCAAAGGCATACGGTGATCTGCTCCGCCGTTGTGGCAAGGCTCCCGTGACATTCAGCCGCGCAGGCTTCACCGGTAGCCAATCACATGGTGCGTTTTGGGCCGGCGACGAAAACTCCACTTGGGATTCGTTTCGGTGGTCAATGTTCGCCGGGCTCTCTGCTTGCTCGAGCGGCATCCTTTATTGGGGCTGGGACCTGGCAGGTTTCTCGGGCGACGTACCGACCGCCGAGCTCTATTTGCGTTCAATCGCGGCGGCTGCGTTCGTGCCGATTATGCAGTACCACTCCGAATTCAACCACCACAAAAAGCCCTCCAACGACCGCACGCCGTGGAATATCGCTGAACGCACTGGGGAGCAGGCTGTGGTGCCGATCAGCCGCAAATTTGTCGAACTGCGAGAACGCCTCGTTCCTTACCTCGCCGAGCAGTCGGCTGCGGCGATTGCGCGGGGTGGCTCGCTCATGCGGCCTTTGTTCTTTGACTTTGCCGATGATGAGCGTGTGTGGGAGTTTCCCCTGCAGTGGATGCTGGGTGACGAGATCCTAGTAGCACCCGTACTGGAGCCGGGTGCCGATGAGTGGGCTACCTACCTCCCTGCGGGGGACTGGGTCGATGCGTTCACGGGGGAGCACCAAAATGGCGGCCGAGTGATTCAACGCCTGACACCACTCGATGAGCTGCCGGTGTACGTGCGTTCCCGCGCTTGGGACTCGCTGCGAGATATCTTCGCCTGATACATCACCGCATGATCATTGTTGCTTCATTAGACTTTCCGTGACTTTACGAGGGCTCGCGTCGCGGCAGCTGGTAGGTGCCGTGACATGCGCAGCAGGATCGGCTTGTGTGTAGCAGAACTGTGTCCTGTCTCAGGACACGGGAAACCGTTGAGCCCCGAGTGGGCGGGAGAGAGATGAGGGCGAGATCAACTCGACCATGTCAGCCTTCTTCTCGGCATTTGCTTCTCCTCATGAGAAAGCGGTCGACCTCACAGAACTGCGCAGCCTATTCGTTCCGGACGCCATCATCCTCGCGATGGCAGATGGCGTCACCAAACAGTACGACCTCGAGAGCTTCATAGAACCACGTCAGGCGCACTAGACGGCCGGTCTGCAGCTGGTTGGGGACGAAAGGGATGTCAACTCGTGCGCACGCCCGCTGGATGGCGCATCAGCGCAATTTTCTGGCAAGACGGTGCGGTGGATGAGGCTCGAAGGGTGATGTCGGCGGGGAGGGGCGGGCAACCACCCTCAGGGTCCCGCCGTCGTGCATAGTATTGTGACGCTATGAGCGCTCTTCCCTTCACGACTTCCGTTTACGCCGCTCGTCTCGAGCGCGCAGCAGCCCTAGCCGCCGAGGCGGGTTTCGACGGCATCATTGTGGGCCCAGGACCCGATTTGCAGTATTTGGTCGGCGTCGAGGGAGACACGATTGAGCGGCTGACAGCCTTAGTGATCAAGCCCGGCATCACGCCGACCATCGTTGTGCCGCGTATGGAGCTCGCGAAAGTGCGCAGCACAGGTACTGACGAACTCGGACTCATCGTCGCCGACTGGGTCGACGGCCAAGACCCGTATGCCCTGATCGCCGGGACGCTGCCTGAGGCGACTCGTGTAGGAGTGTCTGATTCGCTCCCGGCCCTGCATGTCATCCCGATCGGACAGCGGCTCGCGGTGAATCTCGAGCTCGCGACCCCGGTCCTGCGCGAGGGGCGAATGATCAAGGAAACCGCAGAAATTTCAGAACTACGTCGCGCTGGAACAGCGATCGACGCTGTTCATCGGCGAGTGCCGGAGATGCTGCGTGCCGGTCGGACTGAACGTGAAGTGGCGGCCGATATCGCTAAGGCAATCGTCGCCGAGGGGCACCGCACGGTCGAGTTTGTCATTGTCGGGTCGGGCCCGAATGGCGCCGACCCGCACCATGAGGTTTCGGACCGCATGATCGAGGATGGCGACGTCGTAGTAGTCGACATCGGCGGCGCGGTCCCGAGCGGCTACAACTCCGACAGCACACGAACCTACATTGTAGGAACTCCGGAGCCGTCGGTCGCTGAACGCATCGCCATACTCGTACAGGCACAACAGGCCGCCGTCGAGGCAGTGCGACCCGGCGTTACGGCTTCGGACGTTGACGCCGCCGCGCGACGAGTGCTCTCGCGGGCTGGCCTCGCCGAAGCCTTTCTGCACCGTACGGGTCACGGAATCGGGGTTTCAGTGCACGAGGAGCCGTACATTACCCCTGGCAACGAACTTCTACTGCGCGAAGGGATGGCGTTCAGTATTGAACCGGGTATCTACTTCCCCGGCGAGTGGGGCGCGCGCATTGAAGATATCGTCGTCGTGACAGCAGACGGATGCGAGCAACTGAACGTCACAGAACATGCGCTGACCGCGGTGGGTGCAGCTAGCGCACCCGACGAATCGCGAATGGACGCAAAAGTCTAGGCGAGAGATCGCTAACCCAAGCAACCGTCTCCGCCGCTCGCACTCTCGTGCACCCACGGTCGTCGCGCCGCTGCATTGGGTAGTCAGCACAGCAGTCTGATCAACCCAGTGACACAGTGAGATCAATCGTCATGGACCTGCGTGTAGCGGCTCCGGCCTCGCTCTCTTCCTAGATTCCTTCTGTGCCCAAAATTGATACCAAACCACTTCGCCCAGGGTGCCGAATCATCTACATGTCACTCACCAGAACACTTTGGGCACCGAAAGCCACCCTCGCAGGTGCGCTCATCTTGCCGGCACTTCTTATCGCGCTCTCGGGATGCGCAGGTACTCAACCATCCCCTCCGATGCCGTCCGAGAGCAGCGGGATGGATCAGTCTGCGGAAGCCGCCGAAAACGTCGTTACGACCATCGGCCTGAAGTTCATGCCGAAAGACCTCACCGTCAAGGTGGGCACCACGGTTACTTGGCAAAACGGCGAGACAATCGGTCACACCGTGACGTCCGGAGCCTGGGGCGACGTGAATGAGTCAACCGGTCTTCGCGGCACACAGACGCCCGACGGTCTCTTCGACCACGACCTAGCACCGAAGGGCCAAGAGGGCGACACCTTCACTTATACCTTCGACGAACCCGGCGAGTACCTCTACTACTGCCAACCGCACTTGACCATGAACGCAACCGTCACGGTCGAACCGTAAGAACCCGCACGACACAACACAACACACCATCAACAAGGAGAAGAAACAATGCGTAAAATCACAGCAATCACCGGTCTGGGCCTTGCCGCAGTACTCGCGCTTTCGGGCTGCTCAGCTGCAGCGGATGCGCCGGCACCCGCCGACGACACGACCTCTTCGGCGGTAGTGGACACAGTAAACAGTGACGGATCCGCGTTGCGTGCAACGCTAACCGCCCTGCTCGCCGACCACGTCTACCTCGCCGGTGCAGCCATCGACCAGGCGCTCGCCGATGGTGGCGACCTCACGACGGAAGACGTCGCCGGGGCAGTCGAAACCCTCGACACCAACTCGGTTGAGATCGCAGCCCTAATCGGCTCGGCTTACCCGGACGCTGAGCAGCCATTCCTCGATTCATGGCGCTCGCACATCCCGTTCTTCGTGAACTACGCGGTCGCGAAGGCAACCGACGACCAGGCCGGCATCGACCAGGCAATGTCAGATCTGGGTGGCTACGCGGTGTCGTTCGGCCAGCTGATCAATTCGGTTGTTCCTGAGCTGCCAGCTGAGGCAGTGCAGGCGGAGCTCGAGATGCACGCCACGTCGCTGGTAGCAGCGATTGATGCGAACATCGCCGGTGACCCTGCCTACTTCGCACTGTTGAAGGAAGCCGCTGGCCACATGCCGATGACCGCACAGGCACTCGCTGGCGGCATCGCAGCCAACAAGGGCATCCAGTAAAACCGATTCGCGAATGAGCCGGTGGGGAGTGAACGAATCGCTCCCCACCGGCTTCAGCGTTTCCGGGAAGTTGTTGAGAGAAAGAGCAAGGACATGAAGATCTTCATTATTGCGACACGGATTTGGATCGCACTCGCGCTGCTGGTTAATGCATACGTGCACTTTCTCCTCGCGACTCCATTCGATGCCATCGTCGGTTCACTCGTCAGTCAGGGCGACCTGTTCCGCATCCAAGGCGTCGTGAACATCCTCGCAGCCGTCCTGATCTTGGCGGTATATCGCTGGTGGACCGAGCTGGTTGCGGCAGTGATCGCGGCGGGCGGGCTCGCACTGCTGGTGGCTTCGGTTTATGTGCCATTGGATCTGAGCGCAATCGGGTTCCCGGTGATCTACGAACCCGTGTGGTATCCCGACAAGGTAATAGCAGTTGTGGCACAGGGCCTCGCGCTAATTGGCGGGCTGGCGCTGGCGGTTGTGACTCGTCCTCGTGCAGCTCAGAAACAAACCTGAACTGGTCAATCTCGCAACGACTGTGTCCGGGCGCCAACGACATCACGGTCTGCTCGGCGGACTTCAAACAGTGGCGTCAGGGGGCCAACGCATCGCGACCATCCCCATCCTGTTTGCGAAGGGATTCGATCGATCGGATGCCCTCTGGGCGGCCCGCGCGCACCCATAGCGCCCACAGTGTGGCTGCGATGAGTGCTGCCGCCGCGAGGCTCACGAGGGGCCAACCGCGGGCAAGATTGACGATAAGCGTGAACGCCACGATTGCCGCACCGACCACGTTGAGTACGAAACGTTTACGTTGACGGGCCAGCTGTGTGAACCGAGCCATCGCAAGCAAGCCGGAAAGGAAGCTCAAAAATACAGCGACTGCGTAGAACAACACGAGCCGCTGGTCGTCAGCGCCGGTGGCAGCGAGGACGACCATCGAGAGGGCGGTGAACAGTACGAGACCCCAGTATGGGGTGTGGCGCCTATTCACACTGCCAAATGCCGCAGGCAGAATGCCCACGGCGTTCGTGCCCGAAGGATGCACCGCGAGCGCTTTCAGTAGCCCCGGGCCCGCCTGAAAAGAAGAACTTGCCGCGGCGAGCAGTAGCAGCGCGGTCATGAGCTGGAAGAGTCCAAACAGCGGGGCCGGGGCGACGTGCCGGGCGAAGTCGGCAATGAGAGTCGACCCCTCGTCGGGGATGCTGATGCCAAGCCGTGTCGCTTGCACCGCGAAGGTGAGCGTGAGTACGCTAACGATGCCGAGAGTGAGCCACAGTGTGAGTTGCCCGAACCAGCGGCGACCATCAGAATCGAGTCCGCCGAGCTGCGCAATCGCCGTCGAGGGAGCCTCGACACCAGTCGCGAGCGCCATCGCGACGGGGAACGCCAGTATGACGGCGACAGCGCCCGCAAGCGCGTTCGGGTCGGCAGCTGCTGAATCGTCGAGGACTGCCGAATCGAGTGGCGCGGCAACAACACTGAATAGGAGCACCGACGCTGCCACCGCGACGAAGCTCACCGTCATCAGCGCGAACAGGATTCGCCCAAGATTTCCGAACAGGGACAACCCGCCAACAACGGCCACAAGCGCGAGGGCAATCAGCAAGCGCCACGGCGCAAGCACGGGAAAGTAGGCAATGACGGCCGATGCGGCTGCCGAGACGCTAATCGCGATGGTCAGTACGAAGTCGACCACGAGCGAGCCAACTGGCAGAAACGACCAGCCGTCGCCGAAGGCTTCACCGACGGCAGCCGATGCTCCACCGCCCTCCGGATAGCGGGCGATCAGGGCCCGGTAGTTCAGGACAACGAGCGCGATGATCGACACCACGAGCCCCATCGTCGCGACGAGCAGGTCGAGCCGACCATCCAGCGCCCGGAGCGCCGCTTCGACCGCGTAGGCGACCGAGGATACAGGGTCAGCCATGAGCGTGAACGCGAACGCAAGAAGCAGAACGACGCGAGAGCGTAGGAAGGGCACGCGGCGACCCTACTCCGGTAGCAACCTAGTCCGTCGCGCGCCGCGGCGTGACCGGGAGAAATTCGGGCGCTAGCGTCACGCGCGGGCTGAGGTACTGAGCACGCTCACCGGGGTCGAGACCACAGCCTACAACGGAGCTGGTTGGGACTAGGTCAGCGTTCGGGATGCCGGATCGACAGCTTTCGCTTAGGTATAGTCGAGAGGGTGAATGAAAAAGATCTGCTCGGCCTCTGGTCGGGAGCACGGTTGCACATCGTGATGGCGCAATTTGCGCCAACCTTCCTGCTTACTGTTGTCATTACCGCGCTTGCTCTAGGCGGATTCGAGGGCAGCCCGGTTGCGGTGCGAATCGCGGCGGCGGGAATCCTGCTCGCCTCGGGAATTCTTGGCTCCATCGCTCAGTACACGGCCGCCAGCGAAGCGAAAGCCGTGGCGGTCGATCTGGCGCAGATCGAGAGTCCGTCCCGGCTCGTGCAGCAGATCATCCAGACCGCATGGTGGACGACGATCGTGAAGTTCGTCACCCCGGCGATCTTCACCGTGATCTTCCTAGCGATCCTCTGGGAACTGTTCATCGCAGGTTAGGTGACCGCCAGGCAGCGATCTATGAGGAGCGCACCCGCATCTACTGGTGAGCTGCGCAGCAGATCAGGCTGCCGGCTGCGGGGTGAAAGCCCCACTCGGTAGGTCCTTTTCACCGGCAACGATTGCGTCAACGATGCGGCGAGCCACGTCGGCGGGGTCGAAGCCGGTGGGCATAGTGGGCGCGGTGCCAGCGACCGGCCTAGTGGCGAGCCCCGTCTCGGTGTGGCCGGGTCGGGCATCAACGAGCCGAATGCCGTCGCGGCGCAATTCGCGGCCAGCCGCCTGCCCGAACGCGGCGAGGGCTGCTTTGGACGCGGAGTAGGCCGCCATGTTCGCTGTGGGGGATTCACTGACGATGCCGCTCAGGGTAAGAAAGAATGGGTCGCGCTTCGCTGCCGCAGACTCGAGCAGGGCCGGGCGTGCTGCGCGTAGCAGGCGCATCGGGCCAAGCGCGTTTACGGCGAAAAGCTCATCCAGGGTCTCGTCGTCTGCGTCAGACGCTGGCCCAAAGGCTACTACTCCGGCCGCATTGACGACACCATCGAGCTGACCATGGGCACGGAGGGCGGTATTGACTAGTTCGACGTCGGAGCCGGAATCACGGAGGTCAGATTTAACGAACGTTCCCGGCACTGCGAGGGCGCGCACTTTTTCTTCTGAGCGCCCATGGAGCGTCAGAATGGCGCCTTCAGCAGCCAAAATTCGAGCAATAGCGGAGCCAAGGCCGCCTGATGCACCAACGACAAGAATGGAGGATCCTGCAAGCGAAGTCATACGCAAACGATACTGTTTTCGGCTGTGGAAAACCCCAGCCGCGGTAGCGTGGTGGCATGACAACAGGCGAGCCGGAGACACCGTGGTATGCGCTCGCCCCCGAGGAGGCCTTCACACAGCTTGATTCGAGCTCGCAGGGGCTGACGACGGCCGAGGCCGACGCGCGCCGCGCTAGGGTTGGGCCGAACCAGCTGGAAGTGCGCAAGCCGACGCCCCCGTGGGTGGTGGCAGCGCGACAATTTCGGTCGCCACTTATCGCAATTCTGTTGGTTGCGGCGACAGTTGCACTGTTGCTGCAGGACTGGGTTGACGCCACGGCGATTCTCATCGTGCTCGTGCTGAACGCGTCGATTGGGTTCTGGGAAGAGACGCACGCCGAGCGCGAGATGCGTGCGCTTGCCTCGCTCACGGTGCCCGCTGCACGCGCTGTGCGTGACGGCCACATCATCCGGCTTCCCGCGGTCGACCTCGTGCCGGGCGATGTTGTCGCGCTCGAGAGTGGCGAGCAGGTGGCCGCCGACGTGCGCGTCATCGAGGCTCATGCCCTGCAGGTCGACGAGTCGATGCTGACCGGCGAGTCAGAGCAGGTGCACAAGACTTCCGCGCCCGTTTCCGAGCATGCCGCAATGGGCGACCGTCACGGGATGCTTTACAGTGGCACCTTTGTCACGTTCGGTCGCGGCCGCGGTGTTGTCGTGGCAACGGGCCGCTATACCGAGTTGGGGCGCATTAACGAGCTCGTACAGACCAGCTCGGAGCGCACGCCGCTGCAGCAGAGTATCCGCAGCCTCGAGCGCCGTATCGGAATTTTCGTGGCCGCTGTCGCTGTCGCTGTGGTCATCACCGGTCTGTTGCTGGGGGAAAACCTCGAAACAGTATTCCTGTCAGCGATCGCCATGGCCGTCGCGACGATTCCTGAAGCTTTGCCGGTAGTGATGACCGTCGCGCTGGCGATCGGTGTGCGTCGAATGGCAGCCCAGGGTGCGATTGTGCGCACGCTGCCCGCCGCCGAAACGTTGGGCTCGACAACCGTGATCGCGAGTGACAAAACGGGAACGCTCACCGAAAACCGGCTCACCGCCGAGCGCGTGTGGATACCCGGCGGCGATGCAATCGACGTGTCGACCCTGCCTCACCAGCCGAGCGGCGTGCTGCGCGAGATCGTCATGGCCGGCGCCCTCGTCAACGAGGCGCACCCGCACGGTGATAATGAGAGTGGCTTCATCGGTGACGCTGTCGACGTGGCGCTCGCCGTGCTTGCGCGCTCGCTCGGGGTGACGAGCGATGATGACGACCTACCCGACCAAGTGGCCCGACTCCCGTACGAGCCGCAAAACCGCTACTCGCAGTCACTGCGCCGTGGCGGGCACGGCGACGATGCCGCGCTCATGCTCTATGTGAAGGGTGCGCCCGAACTGGTGCTATCGATGTGCAGCTCAGAAGCTGGGGGGAGTACCCTCGACGCTGCCGCGCGCCAGCGAGTGCAGGATGCACACGATCAACTGGCCGGCGACGGTTACCGGGTACTGGCAATCGCCTGCCGTACGGTGGCCGACAACGAGCTGTCAGGGCCGGAGCTGCCGCACCCCGCCGGCTTGCAGTTGCTCGGGCTCGTTGCGCTCACCGACCCGCCGCGTGCGGAGGCCCTCGAGTCGATTGCACTCTGTGTCGGAGCAGGGATGCGCGTCATTATGGTGACCGGCGACCACCCGTTGACCGCCACCACAATCGCGCGTCGGCTCGGCATCGCCGACTACGACAACGTGATTACGGGCGACGAACTCGACGACCTCGACGACGCAGCGCTAGCCGAACGTGTCGCTCACGCCGGAGTGGTGGCGCGTGTCTCACCCTCAGACAAGCTGCGCGTCGTCCAGGCACTGCAGGCCAATGGCGACACGGTTGCTGTAACGGGCGACGGCGTGAACGACGCGCCCGCACTCAAGGCGGCCGCGATCGGCGTCGCGATGGGCGAATCGGGCACGGACGTGGCGCGCGAGGCCGCAGATGTCGTGCTCACCGATGACCGCTTCGCCACCGTTGTCGAGGCGGTGCGGCAGGGGCGCATTGTGTTCTCGGCGATCCGCAAAGCTACCTTCTTCTTGCTGTCGACCGGATTTGGCATCATGCTCGCCGTCGCCATCAGCTTCTTTTTTGAGCAGCCGTTGCTCTTGATACCCGTGCAGGTGTTGTGGATTAACGTTGTTACGAGTGGCCTACAAGACGTTGCGCTCGCGTTTGAGCCTGCGGAGGGGGACGAGCTGCGGCGACCTCCGCGGGCCGCGCGCGAGGGCATCCTGTCCCGCGAACTGTGGGTGCGCACCGTGATCTCGGCGAGTTGGATGGCGACCGTGCTGCTCATCACCTTCCAAATGGCGCTCGCCGCGGGCTATGAAATCGAGCACGTACGCACCATCACGATGACTGTGTTCGTGCTCATGAGTTTCTTCCAATCGGGCAGCGCGCGCACCGAGCGCCGCTCGCTCTTCACCATCAGCCCATTCAGCAACCCGTTTCTCATCGCGACCGCCCTCGGCTCGCTCGGGTTGCAGTGGCTCGTGATGACCTGGCCGGTCAGCGCAGGCGTGCTGGGGCTTGTGCCGCTCACGCTCAGCGAGTGGGTGGGGTGTGCACTAGCCGCATCGACCCTGCTGGGGCTCATCGAGACGGAAAAATTTGTGCGACGCATGCTGGCTCGGCGCACGAGTGCGACTGCGGTCTAGACAGGCTGGTGAGCACGCTGCGTCAACCTGGAGAGCTTCACCTCACCGATCGGCTCTTCGGCGAGCAGCGGCACGAGCGCGATCCGTGGGCTGAGCGCACGCACGCCGGCGATCTGTTCGACTTCGTTCGCGGCCCGCTTGCGCAAAAACGGCGACACCGGGTGCGTGGCAGCGATCGAATTGTTGACTACCCAGCCCCATGGGTGAATGCCCGCACGTTCCAGGTCCTGCTGTAGCCCTTCGGCTTCGAGTACGGGGGTTGTTTCCGCCAGGGTGACGAGGATGACCTTCGTCTGCGCCGGATCCTGCAGGCGCATCAGCGGCGTAACGAACGTGAGGATGTCACCGATCTGGCGGGCGATCTCGCGATGGTAGGAGCCCGTGGCATCCAACAGCAGGAGGGTGTGCCCGGTGGGGGCGGTGTCGAAGATGATGTGGTCGTAGCGACCGTAGCTGGAAGTATCGGTGAGGAGGTTCGTGAACTCGTCGAAGGAGGCGATCTCGGTGGTACACGACCGATATTGGATGCGGGGTCGGTGCTTACCAGCAGAACTTGCTTGCCGCGGGCAGCGATCTCGAGCGCGGTCGCGCAGGCGACCGAGGTTTTGCCGACGCCTCCTTTACCGGTGAAGAAGAGGAATCTGGGCGGATCTTCGAGAAACTTCACGGTCGACTCAGCAACATCCAGTTCCACCGCAGCAGCCGCCGGCCGTCTTCTGGGTGAGCCCGAGGTCGAGACGCTCAGCGGATGTCGTGGCAGGGGTGCCGAGGCCGGCAAGGTCGTGCAGCGCCTCTTTAGTGGGATACGCGCCGGTGGCAACGGTGACTCCATCGACGACGGTCAGCGGCAGTCCCTTCGACCCGACGGTGTGCATGAATGCGCGCACCGTTTCATCGCCTGTGAACGCCGTGGGGTCGTTGGCCAGGTTATGGCGCGTGATGTCGGCGCCCAGTTCTTGAAGGCTGCGAACGTCTGCAGTGACGGTCACGAGTGACTGGTCGACGTCGACACCGCACACTCCGGTGTCGCAGCAGAGGGCAGCTTCGTAAATATGGATCGTGGGCATGAGGTTCTCTTTCTCGCTTAGGTGGAACAGGTTGGGAGGTCGAAGTTGGCGGGCGCGTCCACATGGATAGCGACGCCGAGGGCCCGGATCGCCTTGGATTCGACCGCGTAGTGCACGTTCATGCCCCGGCGCTTCTTTGAGACAAGTCCGGCCTTCTCCAGCGTCTTTAGATGGTGGCTAACCGTCGGCTCCGAAAGCCCAACAGCTGGTGCTAGGTCGCAAGTGCAGGCTTCCTTGTTGGGCTGGTTGAGCATAAACGCGATGAGCCGAAGACGCGCAGGATCAGCCAGTGCCTTCAATCGCACTGCGAGACGCACCGCATCATCTAGGGGAAAGTCCGGAGTTGATGACAGCGGCGCACAGCAGATCGGCGACACATCATCCAAGGCCGGGAGAGCTTTAGGCATGGTCCCAGTATGGCACTTATTAGACATATATCAAATAGTCAAGAAGGCGTTGTTAGCAAACCGTATGTCCGCTTCTGGTTGCCGTTCGACGGTTCCTGTCGTCGCCACTGCCCACTGGTCTGCCGACATATGTACCGCACCGACTCGACAGCGTGGAACTTGTTGAGGTTCGAAGGCTGCGCATCCTAAACGCGATTGCTAGTGGCGAACGCAGGTAAGCGCAGCAAGCCCATGCGGTTGTGAATCGGTCGCGGATCATGGTTCCTACTTTGGGCGAGTTCAAGAACCAGTAGCAGGATGACCCAACTATGGTGTGACGCAGAGGAGCGTTGCGCTGCCGTCAGGGGAAAAGGTGACACATCATGTGGTTCGATTCGTGGTCTGACCTCATCCGTATCGCGCTTGCGGGAACAGCGGGATACGCCACTCTCATCATCGTCTTACGTATCTCGGGCAAACGCACCCTGTCACAGCTCAATATCTTTGACTTTGTCGTGACGGTCGCGCTCGGCTCCATCTTGGCGACAGTCTTGTCGAACACGGATGTGTCATGGTCGGAGGGCGCCGCAGCGTTCGCACTTCTTGCTGTTCTTCAGTTCATTGTTGCGTGGGCTACATCTAGGTGGCCGCGTGCCCGAGGCGTGGTCACCTCCACCCCAGTGCTGCTGTTTAGCGACGGGACGGTCCGCCACCAGGCACTAAGGCGCGCCCGTCTTACCGAGTCTGAAGTGCATCAGGTGATCCGGGAAAGCGGGGCGGGTGACCTAGCGGACATTCGAAGCGTCGTCTTGGAATCCAACGGGAAACTCAGCGTGATCTCTGCGAGTAAGTACGGGGACGGCTCAGCGCTCAAGGATGTGAAGAACTAGGCGCCGACTCGAGCGCCGACACCGCCGGATCTGTCGTGATCTCGGGATGAGTGCCGCTGAGCGTCGAGAAGAAGCAGAGCACCTTGGTTCGGATCTGATTTGTCGCCTGGTCTTCGCGAACTGAGCGCGGCAACCGGTACTAGAGATTTCCGATAAGGATGCTCGAACTAACCGATATCGTCGTGTGGGCCGTGATTCACTCGCAGCACTCGGACCTCCCACGGCCGAAGAAGGCCCATGCTCTCGTCGTAATTTCCGAGGACCCACTCGCCGACGACATTGTGATCGACGTTGTCCCCGCTCAGGTTTGCTGCGACAGTGAGCGTAACCCCATCCCAGAATCTTTCGTAGACAAAAAGTGAAGGATGAAGCGGCTCGAGAAGTCGAAAATTGCCGTGAACAACAACAGGATCAGCGTGGCGCAGCGCGATGAGGGAACGATAAAATTCATAGACCGATGACTCAACTCCCACCTGCGACTCTGCGTTCACCGACACCGTGTTGGGATTCATCGCGATCCATGGATCACCCGTGGTAAAGCCTCCGGCGGAGCTCCACTGCATCGGCGTCCGAGCGTTGTCCCTGCCGATTCGCTGGATCGAGGCGATCGCCACGTCGGGAGGTGTTCCCGAAGCAACTGCTTCAGAGTAGTAGTTGAGTGATTCGATATCACGGACGTCGCCGATGTTCAGCCCGGCAACGTTGGTCATGCCGAGCTCTTCGCCCTGATAGATGTACGGCGTTCCGCGTTGCAGATGCAGTACCGCGCCAAGCGCTTGTGCGGACTTTTCGCGATACTCGCCGTCGTCACCGAAACGGCTTACCGCCCGTGGCTGATCGTGGTTGTTCCAGTAGAGACTGTTCCAGCCAACCTCTCCGAGCCCGATTTGCCACTTCTCCATCGACGCTTTAAGTTCGACGAGGTCGAGCGGGCGTCCTTCCCACTTGCCGGTTGGCCCGTGGTCGAGACCGACGTGTTCGAACTGAAAAACCATGTTGACTTCACCGCGGGATGGATCGGTGAAACGTTGAGCCTGATCAACGGTGACTCCGGGCATCTCTCCGACAGTGAGATACGCCTGGGGCCGCCCGCTAAATACTGACTCGTGCATCTCTTGGAGGTACTCGTGAATATGTGGTCCGTAGCTAAAATGCGGGAAGCCGTCACCGAAGCGTGAACCGGGATGCGATACGCCATCAGGCAGGCCCGGTTCCTTGGAGATCAGATTGATCACGTCCATGCGGAAACCGTCGACCCCACGGTCGAGCCACCAGCGCATCATCGAGTAGATCGCTTCGCGAACCTCTCGATTCTCCCAGTTGAGGTCTGGTTGCTTCTTCGAGAAGAGATGAAGGAAGTGCTGCTCGGTTTCCTCGTGCCATTGCCAAGCAGATCCAGAAAAGAACGACTCCCAGTTGTTCGGCTTGTCCCGCCATATGTACCAGTCGCGCTTCGGACTTTCGCGTGAGGATGAGCTATCTATAAACCATGAATGTTCGTCGGAGGTGTGATTGACGACGAGGTCCATTACGAGCTTCATCCCGCGCGAATGGATGTCTGCGAGTAGATCGTCGAAATCTTGCATCGTGCCAAATACTGGGTCGATTGCCTGATAGTCACTGATGTCGTAGCCGTTGTCGTCGTGGGGTGACGAGTAGATCGGAGAGAGCCAGATGACGTCGACTCCGAGATCTTGGAGATAATCTAGGCGACTGCGGATTCCCGGGAGATCTCCGATCCCATCGCCGTTGCTATCGGCGAAACTCCTCGGGTACACCTGATAAACAACGGCACTGCGCCACCATTCGGCGTTAGGAACTAAAACAGTGTTCGTCTTCTCAACGATTGTCATTGTCTTCGCCCTGTCTGCTCGTGGGATCAATCAGCACGAGCTGCCATACGGCCAAGGGCGGGAGCACAGCGAAGGCGAATTCGCCGTCGACCGTAACCTCCACATCGATCAATCGTCCAAGTCCGTCTGGGTCGGCGACCTGCACTCGTGGCACGCAGCCGGGGATTCGACGGATCTTTACTCGGCCAGCGCCGACGTCGGCGGTCGGATTGCGGGGCGCGTCCCATAGAGAGTCGACCTGGCCGACCAGATTGATGAGATGGATGATCCGGCGACCATTGGATTCGGTGACTCGTCGCCAGATCTCGCCCGGCAGGCCAGTTTCGCCCACGATCGCGGACTCGAAAGTGACATCCGTGTCATCGTTGTATGCACCCACGGTCGCACCGGTGACATCGACGATTGAGGTGTCGAGCAGCAGCTCATCGTGCTCGACGAGGAAGTCGTACCACCGTTTCAGGAGCTCTGCAGTTGAGGGTTCGACGGGGTGGTTGCGCACATAGTAGGGGTCAACGAGGATTCGGTCGGCCTCGCCGGCGAGCAGATGGGTGGCGCCGTGGGAGTAGAGGGCAGCCATCGTCAGAGCGGTTGCTCGATCGGATTCCGCAGTTGGCGCGGAGTCATAGACGTGCTGATAGGCCGCGATGACAATCGGTTTTGATCCGGCCACCGTTCGTGCACGCGTGACCACTGACGCTAGAGAGCCCAGTGTTTCTTGGGGAGACCAGACTTCGATATAGACGGCGTCTTGCGGCGACGAGCCTGTGCTCCACGTCGGGAAGTCGTTGACGTTGTTGAATACGAGCGTGGCTTCGGGAAGTCCGCTCCGCACCGTATCGATCATCGTGGTGAATGATTGGGCCACGTCAACGATGTCACCATCAGGGCGTCGTGCCATTTTCGGGTAACCGTATTGGTCGAGGTGGAATCCGTCGAAGCCGACCGAATCGACAGCTGCGGTGAGGTCACCGACGAAGTGTTCCAGCCAGTCCGGTGCGGCTGGGTCGACGAGGAACAGGAAGTCTCCCAAACCGTAGGGTGCTTGCGCGCCATTCAGCAATGCTTGATGTTGCCAGGCCGGCCATTCATCCGGCCCTACCGCGTAGACGGCGGCGTACCCAAGGGCTTTCGCTCCTGCCTGCTGTACGACCTGGACTAGTTCTCGAACGGTTGCGAGCGAGATCGGCTGCGCGAGGGCATCCGTGTAGTTCTCGCCTCCGCCCATGAGCTCTGCGTGCCTGTATGCCCAGTCGTAGAACTGGACTCCGGTGAGGTGGAGTCGACGCACGGTATCAGAGACACCGGTCAGGTCTCGGTTCGGGGAGTAGTCCACGACGAAGCCGTAGCGAAGACGCGCTGCACTCTGCTCCGCCACCTGTACAGCGGTCCGCACTGTGGACGTTCCGTCGCTGAGCTCGATTCCGTAGGACCCAATACCGAGTCCGGGGAGTGCGATTGTGGCTGACCCGTCGTAGTCGAGTTCCAGCACGGAATCCCCGAGGTACCAGACGCTCATTTTTCCTCGAGGCGCATCTCCTCTGATCTCGATCTCGACGAGCTCTCCCGGGGTAAAGGTTGACTTGGTGGGAAGGAGTTCGATCATCCTTTTACTGCTCCTGATGTGAGGCCCTGCACGAAATAGCGTTGGAATACGAGGAAGACGATGATCACCGGCACGATCGCGATCATTGATGCCGCGAATACGAGTCCCCACTGCACGGCGTTGTTCCCCTGACCGGCAAAGAGTTGTATCGCAATCGGTAATGTTCGATTCTCTGGTGAGTTAGTGAGGGTGAGCGCGATAGTGAACTCGTCCCAACACGCCAGGAAGGTGAAGATCGTCGCTGTAGCAAGGCCGGGTTTGGCTAGGGGTAGAGCGAGCTTCCAGTAGCGCAGCCAAGCGTTGGCTCCGTCGACCTGCATCGCTTGATCAAGTTCTGCCGGGATAGATTCGAAGAACCCCCGGAGGAGGAACGTATTCAGGGCGAGAGAGCCGGCGACGTAAAACACGATCAACCCCACGAGCGAATCCAACAGGTGCAGATTCTTGGCAAGGATGAACTGCGGAATGATCAGCATGATCGCCGGGATCATCAACCCGAGTAGGAGAACCCGGAACAGAGTTTCTTTGAAACGAAACCGGAATCGCGCGAAGGCGTAGGCCATCATCGAGCTAACAAGCAGCGAAAGTGCGGTCGAAATGACCGCAACTATCAGCGAATTCATGAAGTATCTGACGAAGTCCGACGATTCGATTGCCTGCTCGTAGTTCGCCGTGGTTGCGGGGTCGGGGATGAACTGCGGTGGGTTGGTGAAGACGTATGTCTGCTCCTTGAACGAGGTCGAGAGCATGTAGATGAACGGGATGATCATGATGATCGCCCCGACTGACAGTACGAGAATCCGGACCGCATTTCCGGCTGCGAAGCGTCGTGTTCTCACAGCGCACCTCCTCCATTGCGATCGCGGAAGACCCTCATCTGAACGACGGAGAGAGCGAAGACAAGCACGGTCAGGATGACGGCGATTGCCGATCCGTATCCGAAGTCCAGGTTATTGAACGCCTGTTCGTACATGTAGGTGAGGAGCACGTCGGTGCGCCCCGCTGGCCCGCCACCCGTTATCAGATACACGGATACGAAGACATTGAAGCCACCAATCACGAGCATGACAGTGACGAAGAGCAGCGCGGGCCAGATCGCGGGAACGGTGACGACCTTGAATCGTTGCCATCGGTTTGTGCCATCCATGGTCGCTGCTTCGACAAGCGTTTGGGGCACGCCTTGGAGGGCTGCGAGGAAGATCATCATCGACCAGCCGATACCTTTCCAGACGCCAAGGGCGCAGATTGCGATGAGGGCTGTCCACCGGTCGGCTAACCATGCAGTGTCACCGTTGGTGATCTGAAGCAGGTCGCCGAGCGCGAAGTTAATCAGTCCATCATCGGAGAAGAGAAATTTGAAGAGGAACGAGACGACAACCCAACTGGTCACCACGGGCAGGTAGAAGAGCACGCGGAAAAGGGGCTGAGTTGGACTCTTCTTCTGAATAAGAAGCGCGATCGCGAGGCCAATGATGATCTGCGGTGCCACGGTGAGCACCATGTAGACTCCGCTGTTGCTCAGAGCGAGCCAGAAATGATCGTCAGCGAATGCTTTCGCATAGTTGTCTAGTCCGAGGAATTCGCTGGCCGCAGACCCGACGATTTTCCAGTCGAAGAAACTCATCTGGAATGCCTGGACCGTGGGATAGAGCACGGTGACAGCAAAGAGGATGAATCCGGGCGCGAGGAATAGGTAGGGCGTTGCAGCGAGGACTGCTCGGCCTTTAGAGCGCCGGCGCCGTTTTTTGGGTGGTGCTGGCGTGACGGAGAGGACCTCCGCCACGCCAGCGCTCAGGCTTTCGCCTGTTGAGAGTACAGACACGAAGCTAATTTCCTGCCAAAATTGCGTCGATCTCCGCGGCGGCGCCAGTTAGCGCGTCCTTCACCGTTACAGATCCTTCAAAGGCGGGAACGAGTGCTTGGTTGAGGATGGTGTCAACCTCAGACCCCTGGGGGATTGCCACTCGCGCTCTGGCGGTTGCGAGCTGGTCCGTGAACAGAGCAAGGTACGGCAGTAACTCGACCTGCTTGTCACCCAGAGCCTTGATGACCGTCAGCTGTCCTGTCGGTACAAGCGCCATCTGGAATTCTTCTGACTGAGTGAATTCGATGAACTTCATGGCTGCTTTTTTATGCTCGGACGTCGAGGTGAGAACGATGTCCTCGCCGCCGACGACGCTGACCGACCCACCGTCTCCGGCGGGCATTGGCGCATAAATGGGGGTGAAGTCGGGGAACTGCTCGCTCCAGATACCGTTCATCCACGGTCCGTCGAGGATGTTTGCGTAGTTTCCTCCGGGAAGGCCTTCTGATGTCGACGTTGCGCCGGCGTTGCCGATGATGCCGTTAGAGATTTGGCCGTCTTTGTAAAGATCCACGAGCATCTGCACTGCTGCCACTGACTTGTCGTTGTCGAGGTAGCCAGTCGACGTCGTGACCTTGTCGTCGGTGACAGCGCCGCCACCCGACCAGATCCATGGCGAGATGTTCCATGCACCCAAGCCACCATCGGCGAACACTTGGACACCCGAATCAGTAAGTGCATCTGCTGCTGCGACGAACTCGTCGAAGGTTGCGGGTGGAGCGTCGAGTCCCTGTGCGTCGAGAGCTTCTTGGCTAGTGATGAGCACGCGGGTGTTGGTATCTAGCGGGAGCCCGTAGTACTTGCCGTCGTAGAGGTTGGTTGAAAGGACGCCGGGGAATGTTGCGTCAGCGAGTTCCTGGAAGTTGTCCATTTCGTCCGAGAGGGGTACGAGCACACCGAGGTCGGCGAACTTGGGAACCCATCCAAGATCGGCACGCACGAGGTCGGGCAATTCATCGCCTGCCGCGCTCGTGGTGAGCTTCTTGAGTAGGTCGTCATACGGTACGTCGACGTATTCGACCGTAATGCCCGGGTTCGCTTCTTCAAACGACGGGATCAGAGTGTCGTTGAGCACGTCTGCTTGTGCAGAGTTGCCGCCGTTGCCGTACGCGCCCCAGAAAGTAATGGTCACGGGCTCGTCGGCAGTGCCTTCGGACTCGGGCGCTGACGAGCAACCCGCCATTACGAGGGCGATGGTCGCGGCGACAGCTGTCACCGCGATGACTTTGGAACGCTTCATTGCAGTTCTCCTCATTGATGTTTACATTCTGACTCAGGGCAGAGCCGGGTATGTGCTTGCGAATTAGTTCTACGGCAAAAGTAATGCCGTGTCAATTGTTGTCATTTAACAAGTTTTGAGCCCTACTTACTTCCCTTGCAAAAGGAATAGGCGCTATGGTGAGACGGTCCGCCGATAAAGAGAGGGTCTTCGTGACTATTGAGGATCAATCGTGGACCAGAGACGGCGGAGCGTCATTATCTGTCGCTCTTCAAGTGCTCATTAACGGCCCGATTTCTCGCAGCGATATTGCTCGCCGACTCGACATGTCCCCGGGTTCGCTAACCCGCCTGAGCACGCCGCTAATCGACGGTGGGCTCCTAGTCGAGGTCGGAGAACGCGCTGACGGACGCGCAGGCCGACCCTCGACCCTGCTTGACGTCGTTGCTCGGTCGCGAAATTTCATTGGGATGAAAATCACTTCGACAGAGGTCCTCGCAGTGGTGACAGACCTCAGGGCGAGCGTGCTTCACCAACGCTCAGCGAAGCTCACGTCGCGCGATCCCTCTGCGGTGATCGCGGTAATTGCTGATCTGGTCCAGACCCTTGCCGCCCGCGTGCCATCGGTGACCGCTATTGGCATCGGCTTGGGCGGCTTGGTAGGCGCCGACGGAATCGTCGAGAGTGCCCCATTCTTGGAATGGACCGACGTCTCCATCCGGGCCCTCGTCGAGGACGCAACCGGCTTTCCCACGGTCATTGACAACGACCTCGTAGCCTTCACCGAGTACGAGCGCTGGTTTGGTGCAGGCAAAGGACTGCAGAACTTCGCCGTGCTCACCCTGGGCGCCGGCATCGGATACGGGGTCGTTATCCACAACGAAATCGTTACTAGTGTCGATTCTGGAATCGGATTGGTAGGCCACTGGCCGCTGGACCCGTTTGGTCCAGTCTGTCCCGCCGGGCACCGCGGTTGTGCGAAGAGTGTGCTTGAACAGGGCGCTATCGTTCGCAATGTTTCCGCCGTAATAGGCCGGGAAGTGACGTACGACCAAGCACTGGACCTTGCGGAGGCCGGAGAGCCGGCCGCACGGCGAATAATCGACGAGGCCGGAGCCGGGCTAGGAACACTGTTGGCTGCGATCGCGAACCTCACGATGCCGCAGCGGATCATCCTTGGTGGTGAGGGTGTTCGCCTTGTAGACGTTGCGTCGGCGGCGATCCAGGAAGGCATCAATGGCCACCGTGATGCGCGCGCATCCGCGATCGACCTCGTCGCCACGTCCGGCGACAACACTGAATGGTGTCGCGGTGCTGCCGTACTCGCGATCCAGAAATACGTCCTCGACAAGTAGTCCAGTCAGCTCACCGTGATCAATGCACACGCGGGAGCCGCCCTATTCGTACCGAAGCGACTCCACAGGGTCAGCCCGAGCAGCGCGCGCGGCGGGCAGGGTGCCGGCGAGGAACGCGATGGCCATCACGACGAGGATGATCACGGCGACCGAGATCGGGTCAAAAGCGATTAGCGTGAGGCCCGGTAGGTCGGCGAGGATTGCGCCGGAGAGCAACGAACTGATCGCAGTGCCCACGATCATCCCGATTCCGACACCGATCGCGCTGCCCAAGAAGCCAATGAAGACAGCTTCGAGGCTGAAGAGTCCGAAAACTTTGCCGCTGCCCATGCCCATCGCTTTCATGAGGCCAATCTCGCGGGTGCGTTCCTGCACAGACATGAACAGGGTGTTCACGATTCCGAAGCTGGCAGCCAACAGGGCAATAATCGCGAACGCATTCAACACCAGCACGATTGCATCAATGATGGTCTTGAACGTGCCCAATTGGTCGGCGACAGTCGTGCCAGTGAAGCCTGCATCTGTGAGCCGCTCCTTGAGGGAAGTGACCTCGGCATCGGTCGCCGCCGGATCGAAGCGGATGCTCGCCTGGGCGTAACGTTCCTGCTGATCAGCGGGGATTCCAATGTTCTGGGTCTGATACAGCTCATCGGTCAGCGCAGAGTTCACGACAAGTCCGCCAGCACCGGGAGCAGCAATGCTCTCCTCGGCAACGCCCACGATGGTGGCGTCGATAAAGTGTTGCGTGCGCTCAGCATCCGTGATCGCAATCGTGAGGGTTTCCCCCACGGCGGCAGCTGAGTCAGCGAACCCGAGCGACTCCACATAGGTGACAGGCACATTCAGTTCGAGGGCATCCGAATCTGCGGCAGGCACTGCCCCAGCAGCAAGCTGCACGGTTTGGCCGGCAACGAGTCCGCCGACACTTGTCAGATACTGCGTGCCATCGCCATACTGAATCCAGTCCGGGGAAATCGACTTTGTCGCCTCAACATCGAGCACACCCGCGATGGTGGCGAGAGCATCCAAATCATCGGGAGTGAGGGCCACGACAGTGGAACCGGGACGGCTGAAGCCTCCGCTGACCACCGCATCAGGGTCGTATTCGGCCGGCCCAGAGGCATCACCAAAACCGGCATTAGCGTCCTGGGTCACCGAAACCGTCATCACATCTTCCGCACCGATGGAGGTGACCGTGTCATCGATGTACCGATTGATGCCCGTACCGAGGCCGTTGGTTATGGTGAGAGTGAACGCACCAACGAAGATCGCGAGAATCGTCAGAATGGTGCGGGTCTTCGAGCGGAAGGTGTTCGACGCGGCCGAGCCGATCAGGTCGAGAAGGTTCATGCGGCTACCTCCGTGGTGTCGTTCACGAGCAGGCCGTCGCGAATGTAGAGGCGTCGATCGCATCGTGCCGCCAGCTCCTCGTCGTGAGTGACCACGATCAAAGTGATGCCGTTATCACGGTTGAGATCGAACAGGATGTCTTCGACGACTGCGCCGGTGGCGGTGTCGAGATTTCCCGTGGGCTCATCAGCGAAAATGATGCGTGGGTTATTGACCAGCGCGCGAGCGATCACGGAACGCTGCTTTTGACCACCAGACAGGTTAAGAGCCTTGCTCGACGCTTTGTCGGCCATTTCGAGTTCCTCAAGAGCGACAAGGGCTCGCTGCTTGCGCTCGCTGCGCCGAATGCCCGCGATTTTCATCGGCAACATCACGTTTTCGAGAACGGATGCGTTTGCAGTGAGGAAGAACTGCTGAAATACGAACCCGAAAGTCTTGTTGCGCGCGCGGTTGAGGCTTTTTCCCTTCAGTGAGCTTGTGTCCACACCTTCAAGCTCAACGCTTCCTGATGTTGGGGCATCAAGCAGCGCGAGAACGTGCATCAGGGTTGATTTGCCCGACCCACTCTTGCCGATGATGGCGATGCTTTCGCCCTCAAAAATGTCGAAAGACACCCCTTTGAGTGCATCGAATCGGTTCGGGCCTCGGCCGTAAGACTTGTGTACATCCGTGACGCGGATGATCGGGGTATCCATAGCTCTCAGTCTCACGAGTTTGTGGGGAGAAAGCATCAGCCGTGGGGAGGTATTTGCCTACGCCGAACGGTGTATCTTCGGCGTCCGTAAAGTTTCCTTCGTCGTCGCCAGCGGGCGATTAGTTCGTTACCTACAACTTGAGCTTCGCCTTACGCTTCTGCTCGGCAGCACGCTCGAGCCGTTCAACGCGCAATACGTCTACGAGCAGTGCCGCGATAGGCACGACGGACGCGATGCCAAGCCATTCCTGCGTTGCGCCGGTGCTGACATAGATCACGTTGAAGACCACAGCCCAGACGAGTCCGCCGACGAGCCAAACCATCCGCCACCATGGTGTCGTGAGCTGACGGATGCGAGTGCGAGCCGCCGAAGGCTGCTCCGGTGGGGTTGTTGACTCGGTCGCATGTGCGGGCGTGGTTTCGTCCATGCGTCAACTCTACGGGCTCCAGAAATCTGATTCGCTGGATACAGCTGGCTGCCGGAAACCAACCCGTAACACCCACGGCACACGTTTAACGTGCTCGAAACATAACTGGCGAGCTTACGAAACGCTAAGACGGAATGCTTTGTGGTGCGGGTCGGTGGGAGTGGAATAACCCGGCACTCACTGAAATCCGCCACAGAGTTACGTGTGCACTAGGCGCACAAAGCGAAAGAGGTTGAGATGGATACAGTGGTATGGGTACTCATTAGCACTGCATTAGTGCTGCTTATGACCCCCGGTTTGGCTTTCTTTTACGGTGGACTCGTAAAAGAGAAGTCCGTAGTCAGCATGATGATGATGAGCTTCGGAGCGCTCGGCCTTGTTGCTGTTCTCTGGATTCTTATCGGCGCGAACATGAGCTCGATCGATGGGTCGATCTGGTCATTCTCGGGCAACCCGTTCAGCAACTTCGGTCAAGAGGGCGTCGCAGGCGTTGACCTCTTGAGCGTTGCTTTCGGTGGAACCTTCGCCATCATCACCACCGCACTCATCTCGGGTGCCATCGCCGATCGTGCACGCTTCGGACCGTGGATGATCTACACCGGTGTCTGGGCAACGCTCGTCTACTTCCCTGTCGCCGCGTGGGTTTGGGGCGGTGGCTGGATCCAGAACCTCGGCGACACCCTCGGCGGTCTTCCTGCAGTAATTGACTTCGCTGGTGGTACCGCAGTTCACATCAATGCCGGTGCTGCTGCTCTCGGTCTCGCCCTAGTTCTCGGCAAGCGAGTTGGCTTCAACAAGGGCATTGCGCAGCCTCATAACGTTCCCCTCGTTCTCATTGGTGCAGCTCTGCTCTGGTTTGGCTGGTTCGGATTCAACGCTGGTGCTGCTGGTACGCCTGATGAAGCTGGACTCATCGTCTTCAACACTCTCGCTGCCCCTGCCGCCGCAATCCTGGGTTGGATCGTTGTTGAGAAGCTTCGCACCGGTAAGGCCACCGCAGTGGGCGCCGTTTCGGGTGTTGTTGCTGGTCTTGTCGCCATCACCCCGGCATGTGCAAACCTCACGCCCGGCTGGGCATTAGTACTCGGTGCTGTAGCGGGTGCTGTTTGTGCTCTCGCTATCGAGCTCAAGTTCAACCTGGGCTTCGATGACTCGCTCGACGTTGTTGGACTCCACCTTGTTGCCGGCATCATCGGAACGATCTACCTCGGCTTCTTCGCAACCGACACCGGGCTCTTCGTTGGTGGGGATGCAGGCCAGCTCGTCGTTCAGACCATCAGCGTTCTCGCCGTCGCAATCTTCTCCTTCGCGATGTCGTGGTTGATCGGAACTGCCATTCAGAAGACCATTGGATTCCGCGTGACTTCTGAAGAAGAAATCGCTGGCATCGATCTCGCCGTCCACGGCGAGTCGGGCTACGCAATGCAGGCACGGGGAACCGTACCGGCTGAGTAGAGCCCACAACCTCGGGAGGGGCACGACTGTTATCGCGGTCGTGGCCCTCTTTTGGTGTGAGGTTACGGCTGCAGCCGCATCCGCTCCCAGCTGCCCGACGCAGCACGGGTGAAGCGCACCCGGTCGTGCAGTCGTGAGCTGCGGCCCTGCCAAAACTCGATGGTGTGTGGCTCAACAACGAAGCCGCCCCAGTCATCCGGACGCGGCACGTCACTGCCCTCAAACTCTTTCTCGAGCTCCGTTACGCGCTGTTCAAGCAGCGCTCGGGATGTGATGGGTTGCGATTGTTCGCTGGCGTGCGCCGCGATTTGGCTGCCTCGCGGTCGCGTCGCAAAGTATTCGTCTGAGACGGCTGCGGGCACGGGCCGAGCAACTCCCTGCACGAGCACTTGCCGGTGGATTGCATACCAGGGGAACACCAACGCAGCGGCAGGGTTTGCCAGCAGTTCCCGGCCTTTGATGGAGCTGTAGTTGGTGAAGAACTCGAGGCCGGCGTCGTCTATTGCGCGCAACAGCACGGTGCGGCTGCTGGGGGAGCCGTCGGCATCCACGGTCGACAGAACCATCGCATTGGGCTCATACACGTTCGAATCGGTGGCGTTTGTCAGCCACATCCGAAACTGTTCGAGAGGATCGTCGAGCACGTCGGCGTCATTGAGCGGCAACTGGCCGTAGTCGGTGTGTTGGCTCAGCGGATCTGACACGGAATGTCCTTTCGAGAGGGTGGAGCAGCCTGCGAGTGCACCAGCTAGTCGGCACCGTCGATTAGCGCTCTGTTCTTGTCGGGGATGCCGTCTTCGTTCATGTCGCGCTTGCGGGCGAGACGTGAATCCCAACGCAGGCTGATTGCCGCAAATATTGCCGCCAGTGCGGTGCCGATGAGGATGGCGAGTTTGGCTCCTGTGGTGTGCACGCTGTCGGGGAATGAGAGCTCTGAGATGAGCAGCGAAACCGTGAATCCGATACCGGTAAGGAAACCAATGGGGAGAAGGTCACGAAGCCCAATTGAGTCTGCTAACCGGAATTTGGTGACTTTGGTGATGAGGGCGGTCGTGCCGAGCACTCCGATTATCTTTCCTACCACCAAGCCGATAACGATTGCTGGCACAACGGGCTGAACCAGAACCGAGCCGATGCTGTCTTCGCCGCCCAGCGAGACGCCTGCTGCGAAGAATGCGAAAACAGGAAGGGCTATGCCGGAGGAGGTGGGGCGCACTGCATCGTCGAAGACGTGGGTGCGAACTTCTTTTTCGCCGTGAACGATTTTGGCCGGAACGGTGAATCCGAGCAGAACGCCCGCAATTGTCGCGTGCACTCCCGAGTCGTGCATGAATGCCCAGGCGACGAGCGCCAACGGAATCAATAGCCACCAGTAGGGCTTGCGTGAGCGAACCACAAGACCGAACAGGGCAATCGCGACAAGTGAGAAGAGAAGGGACAGAAGGTCGATGCTGTCGGTATAGAACAGCGCGATGATGATGATCGCCAGGAGGTCGTCAACGACGGCCATGGTGAGCAGGAAGGTGCGTAGTGCGCGCGGCAGTCCGCGACCGAAGATCGCGAGCACTGCGAGAGCGAAGGCGATGTCGGTTGCCACCGGAATTGCCCACCCCTGCAGCGCGGAAGGGTCGCCCATTGTGAGCACGATGATCACGAAGAGCAGCGCAGGGAAGATCATCCCGCCGATTGCAGCGAAAACGGGGACGGCGGCTTCGCGTGGTTTGCGCAGGCTGCCCGCAATGAGTTCGTGCTTGAGCTCAACACCGACAACGAAGAAGAAGATCGCCAGTAAGCCGTCAGCAGCCCACTTGGCCAAGGAAAGATCGAGGTTGAGCGCAGCAGGACCTATGACCGTCTCGGTGAGCGCTGCGTAGCCTTCGCGCCATGGCGAGTTTGCCCAGATAAGAGCGAGCGCGGCGGCAACCATGAGCAGGATGCCGCTGGTGGTCTCCATGGTGACCCACCGGCGAAGTCGCGTACGGGGGCTCAATTTCTTTGTGGATGTTGTCACTGAATTCCAGACGTTGAGGTTCGTCAGCGGGGTCGCCGACGCAATCGCCGACCAGACTTCCCGGCACTCCACAAAGAATTCTACCGCGTGCACAGCTGGGGAACGCGCGAATACGCACCCTGACTGCGCGCTCCACTGCGCATGGGAGTTGTCTCACAATCGGCGCTCACGGTTGATGCGCGGCGCCCAGTAAGGAATCGTGGGTTGTTCATTCCGCTGAATCTGGAAGGACGAACACTATGCTCACACTCACCGAAACAGCCACCACAGTCGTCAAAACGATTGTTGACCAAGATCCCAATACCGAAGCTTCGGGTCTCCGCATTAATGGGGAGCCTGGCGCCCCCAACCTCACGGTTGCCGTTGTTGCTGAACCTGAGGCGGGAGACTCCATCGTTGAGGCTGAAGGCGCACGCGTATTTCTGGAAGAGAACGCCGCCATCGCACTCAGCGACAAGACTCTTGACGCACAGGTCGGCGAAGATGGCGCAGTGAATTTCGCCATTGTCGACAACGGCAGCGCTAGCGACAACGGCAGCGCTAGCGACAACGCCTAGTCAGGCACAAGGGCAGTAACTAGATCTAGGTTCGTTGGCGCACGGTCGACGGAATCCTGAGACTAGTAGCGGGCGAGAGCGTCAGCATCTCGAGCATGAGTAACCGACCGGCGGATGGCGTCTAACGCCTCCACGGGGTCTGTCTCAGCTTCAGCGATCATGAGCTGGCGCTCCGCCTCCGCTAGTCGAGTGCGAGCACTCGCACTTGCACCACCCCGGCCGATCAGTTCTCTCACAGCGCTGATCTGGCTCCGGGCCGCGATAAGAGTTCCCCGGTAGGCCGCGCGGGCGTGTTCGAACCGCTGTTGCTGGTTACGCGCCGTCGCAAGGGCTGCATCCAAATCAGCGCCGGCATCGCCGAGCGCTATCAGTTGTGTAAACGGATCGATCGTGGCGCCGGGATCGACGGCGGTCTCAGTAAGAGCCTTCTCTACGGCAGCAATCGCCGCAACGATGGCGGCTCCTGTGTCGGGATCGGGCGCACGTTCCAGCGCCAGCCGCGCTTCACGCAGGTCACCCGCACTCGTGTCGCGCATCCGGCCCACCGCAAGTTCGGCATCTGCGAGCTCTGCCAGAGCGCGTTCGGATGCCGCGAGTTGCTGGTCTGCCCGGTGCAGTTCAGTAGCAGCAGCATGCAACCGGTCTGCCACGGCGTTCACTCCGGTCGAACTGATCTCGGGGGAGGCGACATCCAGTTCCTGCTCGGCACGGTCAAGAAACGCCTCGCCGTGGGTCACGTACCGCGCTGCTGGTGCGAGCACCACCTCACCGAAACGGTGGGCAGCGTCAGCGCATTCCTGCTGAGAGTGTAAAAGTCGATCACGCAGGGCACATAGCTGCTCCCGCAACGCGCGTACTGTCTGCGCTGCATCCACTTCGGTGCGGCGCCGTTCAGCAAAAGCCGCGTCGAAACGGTCAAGATTCGCCAGAGCCTTCTCGCAAATGGCAATCATTTGCCGGGAGTTGCGGCGACGCAACTGTTCAGCATCACTCGCGGCGGTGTCCCGCTGCTGGCCTAAACGAAACGCTTCGGTCAGCTGAAGCTTCGCGTCAGTGAGAGCGCTGTCGAAATCACGGGCGCTCGCGGCCCCGAATTGGGCCACGGCAAAACCGACTTCGTTGTGGGCATCGCGCACCCGGTCATCCAAACTCACCAGCAGCGCAGCGGCCTGGGAATCGAGAGAGGCCTGAGAGGTCGCGCCACGACGACCACGATCACCTCCGCGACGAAACAGCACAACGAACGCCCCGGCTCCCAGCAGCAGCACAAGCACGATGAGGGCGACGACCGCAACTATGGTGCCGCGCGCAAGTTCGGCGGCATCGGTGGCGGCCAACAGGGGGAGGGCGTAGGGCACCATGACTCGTATTCTACGGCGGTGAACCGCAAGAACTGGGGGTGCTGCCGGCGACTGAGTCTCGCGAAACTCGTGGTTGTTGCACCATTTCTTGCGGTTAGACGCTTAAGGTGGCGGTGTGTGGCGTGCAGATAAAGTTTCAGATGACTTCTCGGTCGATCCAGATTCGGTTGACGAGAATGTCGACGACGCCGAAAACGAGCACTCCCATCCCCACATTCAGGTAACAGCGCCTCATACGCTGAGTTTTGGTGAGCCGAACATCATGGCCGGAAACGTTGCAGAGCCCACGTGGACGCTCTGGCGTTCGCAATTGTCAGAGCTGGGCGGACAGTCGCCACTCTTACACTTCGTCGATTCGCCTCGCACACGCGTTGAGCTCTCTACGACGCATCCGGGCGGTTTGGCCCAGTTCATCACCGGTAAGCGCACACTGCTGTCGAGTTTGATCCGCGACGATGTTGCTTTGCGCTCGGCCAAGGTCGCGGCCGGCGCTGTCGCAGCGAAGGGTCTTGAACTCTCGACGGCTCGCGGAATCGATTCCGTGCACTTGGGCATTGGCATTGCGCGCTGGAACCACGACGGCGTTGAGTACTGTGCCCCAGTGTTGCTGCGGCCCCTCGCCATCCGTCGGCACGGTCGTGACTTTGAGCTGAAGTTGCGCGGCGCCGCCTACCTCAACCCAGAATTTGCTCGTGCACTCGATGAGCAGTTCCATTTGCGCCTCGACGCCGAATCGTTTGTCGCGCTCACGGATGCCGATGGCACCTTCAAGCCGAACCCGGTCATTGATCGCCTGCGCGGTCTCACCTCGCACCTCACGAATTTCGCGGTCAGCCCACGCCTCGTGGTGTCGTCCTTCGCCGATGTTGCGCCCGGTCTTGCTGACGATGCCGCCGAATTACAGCATCCGATCCTCGATGCACTAGCAGGCAACACTGCGGCAGCGTGGACCATCAAGGAGGGTTACGCTCCTGTGCCCGCGCTGTCGGCTGATGAGCGCTCGCCGCAGACCGATAACCTGCTGCTCGATGCCGATGCTGAGCAAGAGAATGTGATCGCCCAGATCGAAGCCGGCAACTCGTTGGTCGTTCGAACGCTCCCCGGCACTGGTGGCACCCAAACAATCGTCAACGCCGTTGGTGCACTCGTGGCGCGGAATAAGCGGGTGCTTGTCGTAACCCCGCGTCGTGCATCGCTGCACTCGATCGCTGATCGCTTTGGCGACATCGGGTTACCGGGCCTTGCTGTGGCACCGCGCACGTTGCGTCGCGACATCATCCGGTCCATTTCCCGCAGCGAAAAAGCGGCACGGCCGCAAATCGAAGACGTGGATGATGCACTGCTGCGCCTGCGCAAGATCATGCTCGACTACCGCGGGTCGATGGCTGTCGCCGATGATGTGCTCGGTGTCTCGGTTCTCGATTGCGTATCGGAGCTCAGCCGATTGGCGCTGCTGCCCAACCCGCCATCGACGACCGCACGACTCTCGCGCGAAGCCGTAGAGAAGCTTGCCGCGGATCGCACCTCCGCTACCGGTGTGATCATTGCCGCCGCCAAGCTGGGCGAGTTCAAGTATGGCCCTGGAGATTCGCCATGGTACGGAGCCCAGTTCGCTAACGGTGGCGAGGCGCTCAAAGCTCACGAGGTTGCCAAGCGTGCCAACACGCAGCTGTCTGAACTCTTAAGTGTCGCCAACCGTCTGGTGTCGAACACCCGCATGCGGCCATTCCAGAGCATTGAAGAGTTGGGCGTCTATTTGCGCCTCCTCGTTGATCTTCGGGAAACACTCGACCGTTTCGTGCCCACCGTTTTTGATCGCGCAATTACCGAACTTATTGCTGCGACAGCTCCGCGTCGCGACTTTCCCGACATGACCGCTGCCAACCGCCGCCGCCTCAAGAAGCTTGCTCTCGAATATGTGCGGCCCGGTGTGCGCGTGAACGACATGCACGCGGCCCTCATGCGCATTCAGAAGCAGCGCGTGCTGTGGCACCGTTTCGTTGCCGAAGGTGCAAGCCCCGCTGTTCCCGTCGGCATTGGTGAAGTTCAACGTTCGTACCAGCAGGTCTCAGAAGACCTTGCCGCCCTCGACATCCCGCTCGGCATTGCAGATTCTCACCTCACCCTGTCAAGTTTGCCCATCCCGTTCCTGATCGAAAAGGTCGAGGCGCTCGCCGCCGAGTCAGATGTGCTCAACAATCTGCAAGAGCGAACGGCGCTCATGGGCAGTCTGCGTGAGCTCAAACTCAACCCCCTGATCGATGATCTGGCCAAGCGTCACGTGCCCGAAGACCAGGTCGCCGCGGAGCTTGAACTCTCGTGGTGGAAATCAGCACTCGACTCCATGCTCGAAATGGATCGTGCACTTCTCAACGCCAACACGTCGGTGGTTGATCGTCTTGAAGCCGACTTCCGCCTTGTCGATGAAGCTCACGCCTCGGCAAACGCGAAGCAACTCTCCTGGCAGATCGCCGAAAACTGGAAAATCGGGCTCGTCGACTGGCCCGACGAAGCAGGTGCTCTCAAACGAGCGCTGGGCAAAGAGCGGCTCACGTCATTTGACGTTCAAACGTCAGCACCGCACCTTTCTCGCACCATTGCACCCGTTTGGTTGGCCTCGCCCTACGAGATCGACTCAGTCGTTGACACAATGCCGTTCGACACGGTGTTCCTCGTTGATGCCGGCGCGATGACCGTGGCCGAAGCGGCGGGAGCAATCCGCCGCTCGAAGCAGGTTGTCGTTGTTGGCGACCCCGTTATCCAGTCGCCAACCCCGTTTGAGATCGCGGTGCGCGACGCGACAGCTGATGCACCACCACCCATTGATGATGAGGTGCGCGAGGCTCTAGTCGAAGATTCAGCGTTCGCTCGCTTGAGTGGCCTGCTGCCGACTCTGACGTTGACCCGCAGCTACCGGCCCGGTGGCGAAGAGCTCGCCGAACTCGTTAACCGCCGCTTTTATGGCGGCCAAATCGAGTCCCTGCCCTGGGCGGGAAGCTTCCTCGGGCACGGCAGTCTCGCCGTCAGCTACGTTGCCGACGGTGTCGGAATGCCTGATCCCGACTCTGGCGCGGTCGAAAGCCCCGACGCCGAGGTCTCGCGCGTTGTTGAACTTGTTCTCGACCACGCCACCAAGCGGCCACAAGAGTCGCTCATGGTCATCACGGCAAGTCCGCTGCACTCGGTTCGGGTCATGCAGTCAGTGTTGGATGCTGTCAGCCGCCGTCGCCCCGAACTGCTCGATGTCATCATCGGCGATCGTGCTGAACCGTTTACGGTTACCACGATTGATCAGGCTGTGGCCCAAAGTCGCGACCGGGTAATTTTCTCTATCGGATACGGCCGCACACCACACGGTCGCGTGCTCTCAGACTTCGGTTCGCTTGGTGAGCCCGGGGGAGAACGGCTTCTCGCTGTCGCAATGACGCGTGCTCGTCGTTCGCTCGAAATCGTCACGTCGTTCCGTTCTGAAGACCTCGACGACGGTCGCATGAAGCACGGTGCGGTCGCCCTCGCTGAAGTGCTCGACGAAGTGGATGCGCGCTACGCCGAAATTCCTGTGCCTGACGACAGCGAGCCCATGCTGGTTGATCTTGCGCGCCGTCTCGAAAAGCGCGGACTGCGCGTTGCTCTCGGGCATCGCGGCAAACTGGGGCTTGTCGCCTCGCGTGGCGGTCGTTGCGGAACCGTCGAAACCGACGCCATGGTGCACGAGTCAAGCTTGCGTGAGTCGCTTCGACTGCGCCCCGAGCTGCTGCGTCGACTCGGCTGGCACTACCTCCGCGTGCACGCCTTCGAACTCTTCAGTGATCCCGATCAGGTGGCTGACAAAGTGGCCCGGATGCTCGGAGCGGAGCCTGCTCCCACGACCGAGCCCATTGGGATCATCCCCGCCACACGTCCCGAGCAGTAACTCGTGGGAGGCACTGACAACTCGCGGTCGAGCGAGCAGCACGGCGAGTCCAAGAAACATGACTCGCGGGAGTCCGGGCGCGAGCACACCGCCAAGGTCACCAAGCGCCGCCGTGTGACAACCGCACCACCCACCGGTTCCGACCCGCACCCGACTGGTGAGCCCGAGCGGCATCCTGCTAACGAGAACGATGAACGGCTTAGGGGCGACAAACCTCCACATTGGGGTTAGCGCCGCAGCCGCCCGACGATAAGTTCGTACGCTAAACGAGCCAGTCGTTAGGGGCGAGATGTTGGCTGTTAGCTATTCTGCTTCGCGAGCAGATCGCGAATCTGAAGGAGAAGCTCTGCCTCGGTGGGGCCTGCTTCGGGCTCGACAACTTTCGGTTTGCGTGCGTTGGCTCGCTTGTTGGCAAAGTTCATGGGTGCGACGATCGCAAAGTACACAACAACGGCGACGAGCAGAAACTGGATGATGGCAGCGAGCAACGCGCCAAAAGCGAGCACTGCGGGTTCGCCGGTGGCAGTGGGAATTTCTACCGCGAATGCTTCCGAAAGAGTCTCAGCGTTAAACATCGCTCCGATGAGGGGGTTGAAGACGCTGGCGACAATCGCGTTGACGACCGCGGTAAACGCGGCTCCGATGACGACCGCAACCGCAAGGTCGATGACGTTGCCACGCAAAATGAAAGTCTTGAATCCGCTTAACATTTCGTGCTCCTATTTATGGAGGATTCGTCAACTATGACGCCTTTGCCGCCGATGGAGAAGAGGCTGACGACGAAGAAGACGAAGTCGATCCAGAGGAAGAACCTGACGACCCCGACGAGTTCGAAGACCCGGAGGTTGAAGAAGCCGAGGAAGATGAATCCGACGACTTACTCGATGACGACTTACCCGATGACGCTTCTGACGACGAACCAGACGAACTCGAACCGGAGTCGCTGGAACCCTTCGTGGCGCGCGAATCGTTGCGGTAGAAGCCGGAGCCGTTAAAAGTGACACCGATCGCCGAAAACACTTTGCGAAGCTTGCCCTCGCAGGCGGGGCAGACCGTCAATGAATGATCGGTGAACGATTGTTGAATATCGAAGGCGTTGTCGCATTCGGTGCAGCGGTAGGAATAGGTAGGCACTAGATCCTTAGTTGTGCTCGGTAATGGTCACAATTCCCGAGGGGGTGACTATGCCATTAACAGGTTGGTCATGAAGTTCGGTGGGTACGGCATCCACATATTCGTTGTCGAAGATCACGGCGTAGACGGGAGGTTTCGTCTCCATGGAGCCGAGAGTCTTGTCGAAGTAGCCACGACCCCAGCCCATGCGCATGCCGGTGCGATCCACGGATGCCGCGGGCACAATGATCAGGTCGACGTCGTTGATAGCAATCGGGCCCAGTACTTCGCTGGTCGGCGCCGGCATTCCAATGAGGTCTTCGTCTTCATCTTCGCCGTCGTAGGGCGCCCAGTCGAGCAGCCCATCAGCGCGAGAGATGGGCAGCAGCACGGTGATGTCGTGTTCGCATGCCCAGCGAAGGAAGCCGCGAGTTTGTGGTTCGTCTGTGGCGGAGAGGTAGGCCGCTACCGAAGTGGAACCGAAGCGGGAAGCGAGTTCGATAAGGTTCGCGGTCACACCCGCTTCAGACTCTTCCCGCTCTTTGGCGGTGCAGATGCGGCGGCGTTCGCGTAATTCGGCCCGGAGTGCACGTTTATCGTGACTGACGTCGTCGGTCATGTATGCATTCTACGAGACTGTCCCGGTAGCCTGTACCCATGGCATCGAAGATTACTAAAGCGGTCATTCCTGCGGCCGGTCTGGGCACCCGATTTTTGCCAGCAACGAAGGCAATGCCCAAAGAGATGTTGCCCGTTGTTGATAAGCCAGCAATTCAGTATGTCGTTGAGGAAGCAGTCGCTGCTGGACTCACTGATGTGCTGATGGTGACGGGCCGCAACAAGAATGCGCTCGAGAATCATTTCGACCGTATGACTGAACTTGAGGCGACTTTGGAGTTGAAGGGCGACATCGACCGTCTGTCCAAGGTTGAGTTCTCGAATGACCTCGCCGATATGCACTATGTGCGCCAGGGTGACCCTCGCGGTCTCGGTCACGCCGTGTTGCGCGCGCGGATGCACGTGGGCGATCAGCCTTTCGCCGTGTTGCTCGGTGACGACCTCATCGATGCCCGAGATGTTTTGCTTTCGCGCATGCTCGAGGAGCAGACGGCACGCAATGCGACCGTTATCGCGCTCATGGAGGTCGATCCGGCCCTGAGTCACCTGTACGGAATCGCTACCGTTGAGCCGACTGATGATGACGACGTTGTGCGCATTACGGGTCTGGTGGAGAAGCCGGCCCAGGGCACCGCGCCTTCTAACCTTGCCATCATCGGTCGCTATGTGCTCCGCCCCGAAATTTTCGAGATCCTTGAGCGCACCGATCCAGGCAAGGGCGGCGAAATCCAGTTGACGGATGCCCTGCTCGAGATGGCCAAAAACAATGTTGCCGGCGGCGTCTACGGTGTTGTATTCCGCGGCCGCCGCTATGACACGGGTGACCGTCTCGACTACATCAAGGCGATCGTGCAGCTCGCCGTTGAGCGAGAAGACTTGGGCCCCGAACTGCGCCCCTGGCTCAAGCAGTTCAGCTCAACGCTGGAATAGCGGATGGCGTATGGCATTCCGACGCTCAGCGACGGAGACATAACTATTCGCCCCATTAGGGTGCGAGACGCTCGTGCGTTAGAGAAAGAACTCCGGGATAACCGGGGGTGGCTTCGCCAGTGGGAGGCCACGAGCCCCGTTGGGCCGGTCAGCTTTGACGTGAAGTCGAGCATCCGGGGACTGTTGCAGCAATCACGCTCCGGCGCAGGGTTACCGTTTGTTGTCGAGCGCGAGGGTGATGTTGCCGGTCAGCTGAATGTTTCGTCGATTACCTACGGTTCGCTTGCGTCGGCGACGATTGGCTATTGGGTTTCTGAGCGTTTTGCGGGCAAAGGACTTACCCCCACGGCGGTGGGTTTGGCTACCGACTACTGCTTTTTTCACCTCGGGTTGCACCGCATGGAGATCTGTATCCGTCCCGAGAATGCGCCAAGCTTGCGTGTCGTTGAGAAGCTCGGTTTTCGCTATGAGGGGTTGAGGCGTCGCTTCATCCACATTGATGGTGATTGGCGTGATCACTTCTGTTTTGGGCTTACCGTTGAAGAGGTTCCTCAGGGTGTGTTGCGTCGCTGGCAAGCGGGCAAGGCCCCCGAAGCCGATGCCAACATTCCGGCGGTGGATCGCGCCCGTGCAGCCAACCCGCTGATCCCTCCGCGCCGCTGACGGCAGCCGTTCGCTTCTTCGGTTCGCGACAAGTGTTGCGACAAGGGTTGCGACATCCGTTGGGGCGCAATCGGGGCAATTCTCAGGATCTTTTGATTTCACTGCCGCGTGCCGACAGCGCGTCGTGCGTGGATGCTCGTACCGTATAGCCATGGAATTCACCAGCATCGGCGGCGGCGTGATGATCGCGCTCGCGGCAGGGCTCTGGCTGGTGTATCTGGTTCCTAACTGGTTCAAGAACCGCGAATACTTAGCAACCGAACGTAATGCGGTTCGACTGCAGCAGACGATTCGTGTTCTTGCGCAGACCGCAGAGATGCCCGAAGAGATCCGCGCTGAGGCGGTTGCCCGCAGGGCCGCTGAGCTGGCTAAGGCTCGAGCATTGCAAGGCCCCGTTGCGGTCGGTCGGGCCGTTGCGGTGCCAACTCGCGAACAGGCACTCGCACTCTCGGCTCGACGGCTTCGCCGCACTCGTGCATTGACCGCGCTCGTTCTTCTTGCCAGCGTCGTCGTCGTTGGCGTGCAGCTTTCGCTCGTTGTTACCGCTGGTGCGGCGATCGTTTCGGGAACCTGGTTGGTGCTCGCTACCGCGACCATCGCGGGGATCAGCGCAAGCGCGATGCTCTCCCGTCTCGCGGAACGCTCACGTGCTCGAAATGTCAAAAGCGCACCCGCTGTGCGCACAGCCGCGCCGCGCCGCCGCGTTGTGCTCTCCTCGGATGCGCCCGTCGAAGACGTCACTGCCAAGGTCAGTTGGACCCCCGTGCCCGTGCCCAAACCCATGTATCTGACGCGCAGTAACGCACCAGAAGCTGCTGTTGCTGCCGCACGTCATGCCGCCGAGATCGATAGCGAGCTGCGTCAGGCAGCGGAATCTGCCGAACAGGCTCTGCGAGCAAACACCGTTGCAATGGCCGCAGCAACGCGTGAGGCGGAGTTAGCGCGCGAAGCCAAGTGGTCACCAGCGAAGCCCATCGCGGTGCCCGCCGCTGCCGCCCCCAACCGTTTCGCCGGCATGGGCATCGTCGACGTTCAGGGTGGCACTCCCGACTTGGATGCCGCTCTCGCGCGTCGTCGTCGCGCTAGCTAGCGCTTACGAGTGATGGGGGGAGACGACGTCTCGTTCCTGTTGAGCATGAAAGTTCGGATCAGTCTCGTGCGCGCACAGCGATGGGGCGTACGAGTTGGTGGTGAGTCCAAGCCGACGCCCCATCGCTGTTCTAGTGTTCGGTTGCAGTCTCCGCGCCGTGCCCGGTGAGCGAGCGCACATCCATCTCGGCTGCGAGTTCAGGATCCTCCTGCCGCTGAGAGGTGACCGTCCCGAGCCAGCCGAGTGCGAACCCGAGCGGAATGGAGACAATGCCGGGGTTCTTCAGGGGGAAAATCGCGAAGTTGATATCCGCCCCCAACATCGACGTTGGCGTGCCGCTCATCACTGGCGAGAAGACGATGAGCAGAACCGCTGCAGCCAGACCACCGACCATGCTCCAGACGGCGCCTCGGGTGTTAAACCGCTTCCAGTACAGGGAGTAAAGAATCGTGGGCAGGTTCGCGCTTGCCGCAACGGCGAATGCGAGTGCCACAAGGAAGGCGATGTTTTGGCCTTGAACACCGATGCCTCCCAATACTGCAAGCACACCGATCACCACGACGGTGCGTCGAGCGATCTTGACCTCAGCGTCGGGGTCTCCCTTACCCTTTTTGATTACGTTCGAGTAAATGTCGTGGGCGAAGGATGCCGCCGCCGTGATCGTGAGCCCGGCAACGACCGCGAGGATCGTAGCGAAAGCGATCGCCGAGACGAACCCCAGGAGCAATGGACCGCCGAGCTCAAGTGCCAGCAAAGGAGCCGCAGAGTTCACGCCGCCCGGTGCATTTTGGATGGTGTCGGAACCCACTAGGGCGGCAGCACCGTAGCCGAGCACGAGCGTGAGCAGGTAGAAGCCACCGATGAGCCAGATCGCCCACACCACAGAACGTCGTGCCTCTTTTGCCGTTGGCACCGTATAGAAGCGCATCAAGACGTGAGGCAAACCAGCGGTACCGAGCACGAGTGCAATCGATAGTGAGATGAAGTCGAGCGGATTGGAGCCGTACTGGAGCCCGGGTGCAAGGATCGCCTCAGCAGGCGTAGCCACGGAATTGTCCACGGCACTCTGCATCACACGTGAGAGATCGAATCCATTGAGAATGAGCACCCAGATGGTCATCGCGATCGCGGCCCCGACTAGCAGGAACGCTTTCACAATCTGCACCCAGGTGGTGCCCTTCATGCCGCCGATCAGCACATACAGAATCATGAGACCGCCGACGACCGCAACCACAACTGATTGACCGAGCTTGTCGTTGATACCGAGGAGCAGCGAGACCAGGCCACCGGCTCCGGCCATCTGCGCAAGCAGATAGAAGAAGCAGACTGCGAGCGTTGTTGCCGCGGCCGCCATCCTGACCGGGCGCTGCTTCAGACGGAATGACAAAACATCCGCCATCGTGAACTTGCCGGTGTTGCGCATCAACTCTGCAACCAGGAGCAGGGCGACGAGCCAAGCGACGAGGAAGCCGATGGAGTACAAGAATCCGTCATACCCGTTGATCGCAATTGCTCCAACGATCCCGAGGAAGGATGCTGCCGACAGGTAGTCACCGGTGATCGCGAACCCGTTTTGTGGGCCCGTGAACGAGCGACCTCCGGCGTAGTAGTCCGCAGCCGTCGCGTTGTTGCGGCTGGCACGGATCACGATGAACAGCGTGATTGCTACAAATGCGAGGAAGATGGAAATGTTGAGAACCGGATTGCTCTGGGACTCCGCGTCTGCGGCGGCGGCAAGTGTGCTCAGGCTGAGGGCGATCATGCGACGGACTCCTTCGATTCAAGATCTGCTCTGATCTGAGCGGCAAGAGGATCCAGTCTGCGGTTGGCAAACGATACATAGGTCATCGTGATAACGAAAGTACTCACGAACTGGCCAAAGCCGAGTAGTAGCCCGACATTGATAACCCCGAAGACAGGGGTTGCCATGAAGTCATGCGCATAGGCGGCCAGAATCACGTAGCCGAAATACCACAACAGGAACGTGATGGTGAGGGGGAAAACGAACGATCTGTGCCGCCGTTTGAGCTCCACAAATGCGGGGTCTTTTTCTTCTTCGCGGTAGTCGAGCCTGGCAGTCGCTCGTGGCGCTCTTTCAGGATTGGCGGGTGGGGTGGTTGTATCCCTGGTAGGGGAGTTTTCATCAGACATCTGGGGCCTCCTTGCCTCAAGAAATTGATGGATGGGTTGGATCGTTTGAAAATTAGCGAACGGGGGTGCGGCCCGCGGCGACAAATAGCGGATCAAGTACCGTGACGTCTTCGATTGTCGGGGGAATACGAACTTCCTCACCGTCGAAGATCTGTCGAATGGTTTTGCGAAGGATCTTTCCGGAGCGCGTCTTCGGTAGCCTCTCGACAACCATCACGTCGCGGAATGCGGCCACCGGGCCAATGACCTCGCGCACGAGCGCCACAAGCTCTATCGCGAGATCGCTTTCTGGCCGTGTGTGACCGTGTTTCATCGTGATGAAACCGGCCGCTCGTTGACCCTTCAGCTCGTCGTACAGACCGAGAACGGCGCACTCTGCGACATCCGGGTGCTGGGAGAGAACTTCCTCAAGTGATCCTGTCGAGAGGCGGTGCCCGGCCACGTTGATGACATCGTCGGTGCGCCCCATCACGAAAAGGTAGCCGTCGTCATCGAAATAGCCGGCGTCACCCGTCGCGTAGTATCCCGGGAATTCTTCGAGGTACGAGCTCACGAATCGCTCGGTGCTGCCCCACAGCCCAGTGAGAGCACCGGGAGGAAGTGGCAACTGAATTGCGATGTTTCCCTCGGTGCCTGGCTTCGTGACGTCATTGCCCTCGCGGTCGAGAATGCGAGGGAGGAAGCCGGGCATCGGCACGCCGGTCGATCCCGCTTTTGAGGGGAGTTGCTGCACACCACGAGGGTTCGCGCAGATCGGCCATCCGGTCTCTGTCTGCCACCAGTGATCGATGATGGGAACATGGATGCCGTTGTTGGCCCAGTGCCACGTCTCGGTGTCGAGACGCTCGCCCGCGAGGTACACGGCTTGCAAACTGGAGGTATCGTATTTGCCGAGTTCGTCGAGCGTGGGATCCTCTCGGCGGATAGCGCGCAGCGCTGTTGGTGCGGTGTAGAGCACGTCGATCTTGTAGTCCTGAATGAGCCGCCAGAACGTGCCAGCATCGGGGGTGCCGACAGGCTTACCTTCGTACAAAACGGTCGCTGCGCCGGCAATTAACGGACCATAGACAATGAAGGAATGGCCAACAACCCAGCCAACATCCGAAGCGGTAAAGATTGTGTGTTGGTTGTCGATTCCGTAGATGTGGCTCATGGCCCACTGGAGAGCTACTGCGTAGCCTCCGGTATCGCGGACCACACCTTTGGGGCTGCCCGTGGTGCCTGAGGTGTAGAGAATGTAGAGCGGATCTTGGGCGTGCATCTCAACAGCATCGGCCGGTATTGCGGCAGCCTCGAGTTCGTCCCAATCACGCCACGCCACATCGACAGTCCCTCCGCTAGTGGCACCGTTGGCGTATTCGGTGATATCGCCGTCGAGCTGAGGGCGGTCTTTGACCACAACGTGTCGAACGCTGCCGGTACTCAGACGGATTGCTTGGTGCACGATCGGGAGGTACTCCACTGCACGGGATGGCTCGAGACCGCCGGTTGCGGTGACGATCACTGAGGGCGTGGCGTCGTTGATCCGCACAGCCAATTCGTTCGCTGCAAAGCCGCCGAACACGACAGAGTGAATGGCCCCGATTCGAGCGCAGGCGAGCATGGCCACAACCGCTTCAGGGATCATGGGCAGGTAGATCAAGACACGGTCTCCCACACCAACGCCCAGTTCGTGTAGGGCTCCGGCGAAATTGCGCACGCGTTCGAGGAGTTGTGCGTAGCTCAATACACCCTGTTCTCCAGTCATAGCTGAATCGGAGATGAGCGCTGGTTGGTCTCCTCGTCCGGCGGCCACATGGCGGTCGAGAGCGTTGACGCTCATGTTGAGCGTTCCGTCGGCAAACCAGGCGCCGTGATCGGTTCCGGGTTTGGTTGCCTGCGTCGGAGTGGCACGAGTTGGTGGGGTGAACCAGTCGATGCGTTCTGCTTGCTGCAGCCAGAATTCGTCGGGAGCGTCGGTCGCGTGGGCTTGAATTGCGGCGAATGAACCGCTCTGCTGTGGTGCGCGAGCTGCAGGTTGTAGCGAAGGTACTGGCTCCAACGAAGGGGCATTTGACATCAATTTCTCCTGTGAAATGTTTGATGTGGAGTTTCTCTTGTGGGGAGACAATCCCGTGCTAATCTCAGGCTACGTAGGGGCGTAAGGCACGTAATACCCCCGAAAGTTGGGAATCCGCAATGACGCAGATAGCTGAACTGAGTGACGTCGATTTGATCCAGAAAGCCACTCAAGAGGTCGCAGCCAGCACTGGATTTAGCTTGTCGTTTGGTGGCCTCATCTCGGGAACCGAGCTGACCATTAATGCCTTCAGCGGCGCTCGAACCGGCCGACTCGACGGATTGCAAGTGCGAAAAGAGCGAGGGCTCGGCGGGCTGGCAATGGCCCAGAGGGCCCCCAGATTTACGCACGATTACGAGCACTCTCCGCAAATCACTCACGACTATGACGCACCAGTTCTCGGTGAAGGAGTTGTGTCGCTTCTGGCCATTCCGATTGTCGCGTCGGGAACGTTGCGAGGGTTGATCTATGCAGGTTCTCACTCACTTCTCATGCCAGACACGGTCGCCGCTCGCCCTGCTGTCGCAATCGCAGACGCACTGGGCAGAGAGCTTGCTATCCGGGATGAGGTGACACGTCGATTGGTGGCCCTACAGTCACGACAGGGCGGAAGGTTGTCGCCGACGGCTGAGGAGCACCTGCGGGAACAATTTGCGCAGATCCGCCAGCTCGCTGCCGATGTCTCTGATCGCGACGTCCGACTGAAGCTTCGAAGCATTGGGCGGGGCCTTGCCGACGTTTTAGGAGTGGAGGCAAAGGATACTCAGCCGAACGAGGCGCCCGTCTTGCTATCTCCGCGAGAGATTGACGTGCTCTCGTACGTCGCCCTCGGCTACAGCAACGCTCGTACAGCGGCGCTGCTCTACCTCACCGAGCAAACCGTCAAGGGATATCTCAGCAGCGCAATGAAGAAACTTGACGCGTCTTCGCGCTACGCAGCGGTAGCAATCGCACGTAAACAGGGGCACCTGCCCTAGCGAAAGCGGAGTGCATCGAGCGACATCGGCACGTTCCGTTCAGCGAACACTCGGTGATATCGTTGGTTCAGCAGTACGGGCCCTTGGCGCAGTTGGTAGCGCGCCTCGTTCGCATCGAGGAGGTCAGGAGTTCAAATCTCCTAGGGTCCACCACTAGTTAGTAAGCGCTTAGTCGGCGATGTTCATGAGCAGATGACCTGACGCAACCGTCAAACCAACGCTTGCGTTCACTGACGCGACAACGCCGTCTTTGTGAGCCACGAGCGGTTGCTCCATCTTCATTGCCTCAAGTACGAGGATGAGGTCGCCCTTGACGACCTTGTCGCCCTCAGCCACAGCGAGCTTCACGATGGTTGCCTGCATCGGGGCCTTCACTGAGTCACCGGTGACGGTGTTAACTGCAGAGGTGGCGCGGCGCTTGGGTGCGGCAGAAAGAGTAGCTCCCGTTGACGTGCTGGGGACCAGCCTTGACGGCAGGTTGACCTGCACGCGCTTGCCGGCAACCTCTACGACAACGTTGTGGCGGGCAGCAGCAACAGTGGGTTCGCCGAGCGACCCTGTCCACGGCTCGATGTCGTTGTCGAACTCGGTCTCGATCCAGCGGGTGTAAATCGTGAACGGGTTGCTCGTGAAGGCAGGATCGCGAACGATCTTGCGGTGGAACGGCAACACGGTGGGCAGGCCAGCAACCTCAAACTCGTCAAGGGCTCGACGCGAACGTTCGAGCGCATCCTCACGACTCGAACCTGTGACGATGAGCTTGGCCAGCAGCGAATCGAAAGCACCACTGATTTCGTCCCCCGTCGTGACACCGCTGTCTACACGGACGCCGGGACCGCCTGGCATACGCAGCACATGCACAGGGCCGGGTGATGGCATGAAGTTGAGTCCGGCATCCTCACCATTGATACGGAACTCGAAAGAGTGACCGCGCGGTACGGGGTCGTCGTAGTCGAGCACACCGCCCTCGGCAATACGGAACTGCTCACGAACCAGGTCGATACCCGTGACCTCTTCAGAGACAGGGTGTTCAACTTGAAGGCGCGTGTTTACCTCAAGGAACGAAATGGTGCCGTCTTTGGCAACCAAGAACTCGCAGGTGCCGGCACCGAGGTACCCCACCTCGCGCAGGATGGCCTTCGACGACTCATAGAGCGCCGTGTTCTGCTCATCGCTCAAGAACGGCGCAGGGGCCTCCTCGACAAGCTTCTGGTGGCGACGCTGTAGCGAGCAGTCGCGGGTAGAGATAACGACAACATTGCCGTGAGCATCCGCAAGGCACTGGGTTTCGACGTGGCGAGGCTGGTCGAGGTACTTCTCAACGAAGCACTCACCGCGACCGAACGCGGCAACCGCTTCACGCGTAGCGGAATCGAACAGTTCAGGAATTTCTTCGCGAGTGCGCGCAACCTTCAAGCCACGACCACCACCGCCGAACGCTGCCTTAATAGCGACGGGAAGACCATGAATGTCAACAAACTCGAGAACCTCAGCAGCACCAGAGACCGGGTTCAGGGTTCCGGGAGCCAGTGGGGCACCCACCTTTTCTGCGATGTGGCGCGCGGAAACCTTGTCGCCCAACTTTTCTATCGCCTCAGGCGATGGGCCGATCCAGATAATGCCAGCATCAATGACAGCGCGAGCGAATTCTGCGTTCTCGGCCAAAAAGCCATAGCCGGGGTGGATCGCATCAGCACCAGAGCGGCGAGCGATCGACAGGATCTTGTCGATTACGAGATACGTTTCGGCGCTCGTTGCACCGTCAAGTGCGTAGGCCTCATCGGCGAGCTTGACGTGACGAGCATCCCGATCCTGGTCTGCATACACCGCAACTGATGCGATGCCGCTGTCTTTAGCCGCGCGGATAACGCGAACAGCGATCTCTCCGCGGTTGGCGATGAGTACCTTCGTAATTCGAGCCATAGTTACCTAGCTTAAGGGGGTAGAGGCCGAAGCCTTGAGGTATTGCACACAAAAATAGGGGGCAAGCACTGTGGATGCCTACAGACCGGGGCGCTCCATGTTCCAGAGGTCAGTCCACTCGGCATCGAATTCGCGCAACAGTTGGCGAAGCAGTGAGACAGAAAGCCCCACAACCGCATGAGGGTCGCCCTCGATTTTCGTGATGAATGCGGCACCCAAACTGTCGATCGTGAATGCACCAGCAACTTTCAATGGTTCACCCGTCGCGACGTAGGCGTCGATCTCGGCATCACTGATGTTGGGAGCAAACGTGACAATCGCACTAGAGACCGCACCGGTTGCGCCGCGAACTTCGCCACCACGGTGGTCGATCAGCCAATGCCCGGAATGCAACACGCCAGTGCGTCCGCGCTGCGCCAACCACCGCTGTTTAGCGATCTCCGGTTCGTGCGGCTTTCCAAACAACTCACCGCCCAATTCGAACGCAGAATCGCCGCCGAGGATAAACCCGTCAATTGGCTCGCCACTGATACGCGAATCGGTCACTGCCTCAGCTTTGGCTCGGGCCAGCAACTCAACCAGTGAGGGCCCATCCAGAGGCCCAGGGGCTGCCGCCGCGACTGCTTCTTCATCGACGCCGGAGGCCACAAGCACAGGGTCGACACCGGCCGCCCGCAACGTTGCAAGCCGTGCGGGAGAGGTGGAAGCAAGATAAAGGCGCACAAGGCTCCTATGCTCAAGGGATGGGTGAATGGCTTGGCACAATGATCGAAGTAGACGTTACCAACATTGCGCACGGGGGTGTCAGCGTTGCACGTCACGACGGTCGTGTCGTATTTGTTTCTGATGCGATCCCCGGTGAACGGGTGCTTGTTCGTATAACCGACGACAAGAAGAAGTCGTTTTGGCGTGCAGAAACAGTGAAGGTGCTCACCGCGAGTGAGCACCGCCGAGACCACGTGTGGTCGGCGGCAAGCGTTGACCACGATCCCGACAATCGCGCCGGTGGCGCCGAGTTTGGCCATATCGAGCTCAGTCACCAGCGCACGCTCAAGGCTCAAATCTTGCGCGAATCACTCGAGCGCATGGCACACGTCACTCACGCACCAATCGTCGAAATCGTGCCGGGTGACGATGAACGAAATGGACTCGGATGGCGCACACGCGTTAGCCTCCACGTTGACGAACACGGCAATGTTGGCCCGTTCGCGGCTCGCTCCCATCGGGTGATCTCGGTCGCCGACCTTCCCTTGGCAACCTCCGAACTCTCCGCAGGAGCCCCCCTCAGCGAAAACTTTGACGGCTTCGAGCGCGTAGACGTGCTCAACCCCAGCAGTGGCGGAGTGCGCCTCATTATGGGCAAGCAGAAGCCTCAAGTCATCACCGAGCTGGTGGGGGAGCGCGAATTCTCGCTGCTCGACTCCGGCTTCTGGCAAGTGCACCATGGCGCCGCCGAAATGCTGACCGCGGCTGTGCAAGACGCAATAGATCCCGAATTGTTCGACCCCGCAGCATCCAACCTGGATCTCTATGGTGGCGTCGGTCTGTTCGCAGCGGCGGTGGGCGACAAGTTTGGCCCCGCAACCAAGATCACGACGGTCGAATCCGAGTCGTCCGCTACCGATCACGCCGCCAAGAACCTCTCGGAATGGTTGGGTGCACACGCCGAAACGGGTCGCGTAGATCGGTGGCTTCGCCAGCTGGTTAACCACGCCACAGCGACCGAGCGTGCTCGCCTCGAACGCGCCACGATTGTTCTTGACCCGCCTCGGTCAGGCGCAGGCCGCGAAGTAGTCGAGTTGGTAGCGGCGGCGAAACCTGCCCAAGTGGTCTATGTGGCATGTGACCCCGTGGCGTTCGCTCGGGATGTCGCATTCTTCGGCGAACAGGGCTACAAACTCAACAAAGTGCGGGCATTTGATCTCTTTCCGCACACTCATCACGTCGAAGCTGTCGGAACATTCACCCGCAACTGAGCGCGCGTGTTAGCCCCCATTGCGGCATGATTTCGATGCAACGCCACTACGATGGGGTACAGAAACTCAGGAGGACGCCACATGGCCCAGACAGAATCATCCGGGACCGCAGCGCCCAATGAAAGCCCGCAGAGCAAAATTGCGGTTGCCGTAGTTGACGACCATGAATCGGTTCGGCTTGGGCTCAAGGCTGCCTTCATCGACGAAGGCTACGACTTCGTTCTTGCCGCAGCGACCGTCAAAGAACTGGTTGAGGGTCTCAACGGCCGCGAGGTGGACGTAGTCGTGCTTGACCTCTCGCTGGGCGACGGATCAACCGTCACTGACAATGTCAAAAACGTTCAAGCCACAGGCTCAGCGGTGCTCGTGCACAGCATCGCTGACCGCGTTGCTAGCGTTCGTGAAGCCTTGGCAGCAGGAGCCGCTGGAGTGATCCCCAAGTCGTCTGCCACCAAAACCGTGCTTGCAGCGGCAGCAACCGTCGCGCGCGGCGAGGTTCTCAACAACCTCGAATGGGCTACGGCGATCGATGCCGACCGCGACTTCTCAAAGGCGCAGCTCGGCCGTCGCGAACGAGAAATCCTTCACCTTTATGCCTCGGGACTGCCGCTCAAGCTTGCGGCACAGCAGCTGGGCATTGGCTATTCGACGGCACGTGAATATCTTGACCGTATCCGGGTGAAGTATGTCGAAGTTGGTCGCCCAGCTCCGACCAAGGTCGATCTGTTGCGCCGCGCAGTCGAAGACGGAATCCTTCCGGGCTTGGACTCCGAAGGCGGCGATGGCCACTAGCGGCGTGACGGCGCGCCAAGCGCCATCGGCAAAGCAGCCCAGAAACCCGATCAGCCTCAAACAGGTTGAGCGGGTAATTTCGCGTTCGGTTGCCATCATTGGTGTTGTTTTTGGTGCGCAGACCATACCGTGGCTGTTGGGACAGATGGACGAAGCGCAGCCGTGGTGGCTGTGGGCTTTTGTTCCTGCCCTCTTTGGGTTGTTGATCGTGGCCGTTGTGGCCTCGTTCGCTAATCGTGCGGTGCGGCCGGTCCAAGGCACCTTTGCGGTCGTCTATCTCTTGGCGTTGCTGAGCTGGCCCTTTACGGTGCTCCCCGGCGTCGAAGTGTTCAGCGGAATCCACTGGCTCAACTACCTGATTACGGTCGGCACCGCGATGGCGACGATTGCGTTCGGTCGGGTGCTCGCCACTACCTATCTCTTCGTTGCACCGCTCATCTACCTCGTCGTGCGCATCCTGCCCGTCGGGGGCGGTGCGCCGTGGCAGTTGGCCGTCTTGGAGTCCGTCTATGCGCTCATACTGGGTAGCGCCATCATGATTATCGTGACGATGCTGCGACAGGCTGCATCAAACGTCGACAATGCGCAAACGACGGCATTGCTGCGCTATGGCAACGCCGTTCGACAGCATGCGACCGAAGTGGAGCGAGTTCAGGTCGACTCGATCGTGCACGATAGTGTGCTCACCACGCTCATCTCAGCGGCGCGCGCCCACACGCCAGAGGCGGAACGCCTCGGTGCGGTGATGGCAGGGAACGCCATCGGTCACTTGACAGAAGCGGCAGCAACCTCGCCGGATGACATTTCTATCGTGCAGGCTACCGACCTTGCCCAGCGCGTAGTGACTTCGGCAGAGTTGCTCGCCTCGGACTTCACATTCTCCGTTCGGAGCGTTGGAGCGCGGTCGCTTCCGGCAGTGGCGGCTGAAGCTGTGCACTCTGCGGCTGTTCAAGCGATGGTCAATAGTCTCCAACACGCGGGCGGGGCGGATGTTGAGCGCAGCGTTGACGTGCGGGGATTAGAGGGCAATGGAATCGAAGTTCTCGTAGCCGACACCGGCCGAGGCTTCGATATGGACCGCGTGCCGCAAGAGCGATTGGGCGTGCGGGTATCCATCGTGGAGCGAGTAGCAAATGCTGGCGGTCGCACGTCGATCGCTTCAGGTCCGGGCTCAGGTACGCAGGTGTGCATTCAGTGGCCCTACGGCGATGGCGTCGACGATGTGCTCGGCGATGACGATATCGAAGAAGGTGTTCTGTGAACATCGGAGTACCGCGGTATCTCATTGTCGGAATGGCGGCGCTGTTCTCGGCGTACCACATCCTGTTGGCTCTTTACACGATTGATATCCCTGAGCGACCGGGTCCGATCTTCATCGCGATGGCGCTGTACGGTGTGGCCACAATCGTCAGCTTGCTTCCATTTGGCACGGCCCGGATGCCCATCTGGATGGCGACCTTTAATTTCGCGATCGTCGTCGCCATCACGCTTCTGGTCGCCAACGAACTCGACTTTGCGCGTGAAGGTGGCACAGGCTACGCGACCTGGTATGTCGCTGCGAGTGGAACACTTCTCACGATTACGTCTACTCGAGGTCGTCATACTTTCGCGTGGTTGGGTATTGGATTTCTCGTTGCCCACACCTTCAGCCTCGGTCCCGTCGGCCCGGCAGGACTCTTCAGCCTAGGCATCGTTGGCAGTGCGTCGTGGGTGGCGGTATCGCACGTTCTCAGCAGTGGCCTCGCCAAGGCATCCAAGGACGCTCAGCGCTTTGTTCTGGCCGAGCAGGAAGCCACCGATTGGCAGGCAGCGCAAGATGCTCACGTGCATGAGCGGCAGTTCCGGCTCGAACAGACCGGATCGATGGCCCTGACTATGCTTGAGCGGATCAAACAGACCAATGGCAATCTTTCCGAAGAGGAACGCCGCGAGTGTCTCAACCTTGAGGGCGCCATCCGCGATGAAATCCGAGGTCGCAAGCTGCTCAACGATGCCGTGCGCGAACAAGTGATGATTGCGCGGCGTCGCGGTGCGACAGTGACACTGCTCGATGAAGGGGGAATTGATGACCTCTCTGATGCTGACCTCGATCGAGTGCTCAATCGGTTGGCCCTCGCCATTCAGTCCACCAGCGCAGACAAGGTCATCGCGCGCACCGTTCCTGAGGGTTCGGATGTCGCAATAACGGTCGTCGGTTTGCACAGCGCTGGCGATGGCGAATCGAGCGCACTCGGCCAAGATTCCCTTGAAGATGATGTCGTCGACATCTGGCTAGAGATCCCTCGTGTCGACGCTGTCCACGTCTAAATTGCTTGTCGCATCATACGGCTGACGCACTGCATGGGGACAAAATTACCCTTAACGGCGGAAGAGCCGGAGTGGCTATAAGAAGCACTTCTCCGACTCTTCGCTAGAACCCGGGTCAGGACGATAACCCGAATACCGTCCTGACCCGCCCCCAAAGAATTGGCCCGCTTACCCTAGTCGGCCAATCTTTGGCGGTGTAACTCCTGTGGAGAGACACCTAGCACTTAATATTCTGCATCAAGAAAGTGAGGAGCATAGTCGGTTCTTTGGGGGACTCTCGGGGGACAATTTTCTCGGAATGGTGCGGAAATCACTGTATTTCTGTGGATTTCAACGAATTCCGTGCCCTCCAATTGGGGTACGGCTGACGAATGGTGGCTCTCCTAGTGAACAGAAATACTTTAGTGCCGGGAGCTTGCGTTCCACGCGCCAGGCCCAGGATGCAGTGGCGTGCGAATGGGGCGCTGACTGCGAGCCCACGCAGATGCCGGCGCCGATTCATCCAGTCCCGCTAGCTCGGCAGACTCTGCGAGAGCAACTCGCACCACTGCGGTGACCGCAGCGATCTCCTCCGGGGTAACGTTCGTCGAGACGATCCGAATGTCGGGAACGTCCTCGTTAGCGTCTGCACCCATCACAGCGGGATGTTTCCGTGCTTCTTGGGAGGCATGCTCGCTCGCTTTGTGCGCAGCGCACGCAGCGCCTTCACTACCTGCACGCGAGTTGCCGCTGGCTCGATAACGCCATCAAGCTCCCCACGCTCAGCAGCAAGGAACGGGCTAGCAACGTTGTAGGTGTACTCGTTGGCCAGTCGGGTGCGCACTGCTGCGACATCCTCACCGGCAGCTTCTGCAGCCTTGATTTCGCCGCGGTACAAAATGTTGACAGCACCTTGGCCACCCATGACGGCAATCTCTGCGGTCGGCCACGCATAGTTGAGGTCTGCCCCCAACTGCTTGGAGCCCATCACGATGTACGCCCCGCCATACGCCTTACGCGTGATGACGGTAACGAGCGGCACAGTTGCTTCGGCATACGCGTACAGCAGCTTCGCGCCACGGCGAATCACGCCGGTCCACTCCTGATCGGTGCCGGGTAGGTAGCCGGGAACATCCACGAGAGTCAGAATCGGGATGCTGAACGCGTCACAGAATCGCACAAACCGGGCGGCCTTTTCACCAGCTTCAATGTTGAGGGTTCCGGCCATTGCCTGCGGTTGGTTCGCGATGATGCCCACCGAGCGGCCCTCGACTCGACCAAAACCGACAACAATATTGGGGGCGAACAGTGGCTGCGTCTCGAGAAAGTCGCCGTTGTCGACGATGTGCTCGATGATCGTCTTCACGTCATAGGGCTGGTTGGGGCTGTCCGGGATGATCGTGTTGAGTTTGCGATCCTCATCGGTGATTTCCAGCTCAACTTCACTTTCGTAGAGAGGAGGATCGGAGAGGTTGTTGTCTGGCAAGAAGCCGACGAGAGTGCGGGCGTAGTCGAGGGCATCCTCTTCGTCGCTGGCAAGGTAGTGAGCAACACCCGAAACCTTGTTGTGGGTGAGTGCGCCACCCAGTTCTTCCATGCCGACGTCTTCACCAGTGACGGTCTTGATGACGTCGGGGCCAGTAACGAACATCTGGCTGGTCTTGTCAACCATGATCACGAAGTCTGTGAGGGCGGGGGAGTACACGGCCCCACCGGCGGCCGGGCCCATGATGATTGAGATCTGCGGGATCACGCCTGAAGCCTGAGTGTTGCGGCGGAAGATTTCGCCGTACTTGCCAAGAGCAACAACGCCCTCTTGAATGCGGGCTCCACCGGAGTCGAGCATGCCGATTATCGGAACGCCGGTCTTCATCGCGTGGTCCATGACCTTAATGATCTTTTCGCCGGCCACCTCGCCCAGTGAGCCACCGAAGATCGTGAAGTCTTGAGCGTATACAGCAACCTGACGGCCGTGGATCGTGCCAACTCCGGTGACGACAGCGTCACCATAGGGGCGCTTCTTTTCCATGCCGAACGCGTGGGTGCGGTGGCGAACGAACTCATCGAGCTCAACGAACGAACCGTGATCGAGTAACTGCTCGATGCGCTCGCGGGCCGTCATCTTGCCCTTAGCGTGCTGTTTTTCGATTGCCGCATCACCGCTAGCAGTCACGGCTTCGTGATAGCGGATCTTGAGATCGGCGATCCGGCCGGCGGTCGTGAACATGTCTGGGGTCGAGTTGTCTTCGGTCACTGTGTCACTTTACCCACCCATGCGCCGCTTGTGTGGTTGGCGGAACCCACAAGTTTGAGGCCGGTTTCATTGAGGAAACACTAAAGTCACTGAGCTGCCTTTACGCTGAAGCGATGCACTTTCCCTTGAGTTCCGCCGTCTTGCCGTTGCTTGAGCACCTCGATGAGGTCGGCTCGACCAACCAGGAGCTTTCGGCGCGGGCGGCGCGCGGCGAAACAGAGCACCTCTCGGCGCTGGTGACGACACATCAGTCGGCGGGGCGTGGCCGACTGGGAAGGGAGTGGATTGCGCCTCCGGGGAAGACCTTTGCCGTGTCGGTGCTGCTGGCGCCCGCTGAGGCTTCCCTCGAATCATTGGCCTGGATGCCGCTCATCGGCGGGCTGGCGATGGCTCGGGCCGTGCACGGTCTGGTCAACGATCGCAACGTTGCCCTCAAGTGGCCCAATGACGTGCAGATCGAGGGCTTGAAGGTTTCTGGTCTGCTCTCTGAACTTGTGGCGGGCGGTTCGGCGGTAATCGTCGGTGCCGGGTTGAACCTCACGATTGAGCGCGATGAGTTGCCAACATCCGTCTCAACGTCGTTGCTGCTAGAAGGTGCCGAGCCGAGCGTCGACCTCGCGCTCAGCCGCTATCTGACAGAACTTACCGGGCTGTACGTGCAGTACCTCGCTGGCGGGTTCGATGCAGTTCACAGTGGAATCGCGGATGCCGTGCGTGCTGAATGCGCAACGATTGGCCGTCGGGTGAGAGTGGAGCTTCCTGGCGGGGCACGAATTTTTGGTACCGCTGAAACCATCGACGACCAGGGTCAATTGGTGGTGAAGGATGATGCGAACGGCAGTCTGCAGCACGTCGCGGCAGGGGACGTCACCCACCTGCGGTATGAATGAGCTATGCCAAATGAGCCAGTAAGCGTTCAGCGTGAGGCGATTGTCGCCCGTGTTCGTTCGCACGCGCGGGCGCTGATCTTTCCCGGCATCGTTCTTGTCGCCACGGCGGGCGCGCTTGGCTATTTCTTTGGCAGTTTTGCCGAAGACTGGCAGAACCTTGCGCTGCTTACCGCGGGCCTCCTGCTCATCGTCGTTGCGTGGTTCTTGCCATTCTTTGGGTGGCTCTCCAGAAACTACACAATCACCACACGACGAGTAGTGCTCTCGAGCGGCGTATTTGTTCGTGTCAGGCAAGAGTTGCTGCATAGCCGCGGCTACGACGTCACTGTGCGGCAAAACTGGGTGCAGCGGATGTTCGGCAGCGGCGATCTACTCATTAACGCCGGCCATGACTATCCGGTCGTCTTGCGCGACATCCCTTCCGTCTTGATCACTCAGGCGGCTCTGCACGACCTCATGGAGAACAACCAGAACCTTGTCTCGATGAGGCGGCAACGGGACGAATCACAGGCCTCAGACGAGACCACCGTCTGGGGTACTCGCTAGGTTGCTCCGGCTCGGCGATCGTTTTTGCGCTGTTTGCGTGCCGACACGCTACGTTCTATCAACCCTGATCAGATAGGGTGCGCAGCGTGAAGATCTCAGTTGTTGGATGCGGCTACCTCGGTGCTGTTCATGCGTCCTCTCTCGCAAAACTTGGCCACGACGTAATCGGAATCGATATCGACCAGGCAAAAGTTGACCTGTTGGCCTCGGCTCACGCCCCGTTCTATGAGCCGGGTCTGCCCGAACTGCTGAGTGAAACCCTTTCCTCGGGCAGGCTCGCCTTCAGTACCGATATGAGTCTCGCTCGGGGGGCCACTGTTCACTTCATCGCGGTCGGCACGCCTCAGCAAGACGACTCAAACGCGGTGGATCTCACGGCAGTTGAGTCGGCCTTTGACGGGATTGTTGCCCACCTGTCGCCTGGCGATGTCGTTGTCGGAAAGTCAACTGTGCCGGTCGGAACCGCTCAGCGCCTTGCGGAGCGCATCGAAGCGGTCGGCGCACACTTGGCCTGGAATCCAGAGTTTCTGCGCGAGGGCTATGCCGTGAAAGACACGATTAGCCCAGATCGCCTTGTGTATGGAGTGCGCCCGGGAGACGACCACTCGGTCGCAGTGCTCGATGAGGTGTATGCCTCTGTGCTCGCCCAAGACATTCCTCGTGTCATCACGGATTTCGCAACATCGGAACTCGTCAAGGTCGCCGCTAACGCGTTCTTGGCCACCAAAATCTCGTTCATCAATGCGATGGCAGAGGTTGCTGAGGTTACCGGGGCAGATGTGACCCAGCTTGCGGATGCCATTGGTTACGACCAAAGAATCGGTCGCCGCTTTTTGAATGCCGGCCTCGGCTTCGGTGGGGGCTGCCTACCGAAGGACATCCGAGGATTTATGGCGCGCGCCTCGGAGTTGGGTGCTGGCGATGCGCTCAACTTCTTGGGAGAGGTCGATGCAATTAACCTTCGTCGGCGTGAGCGCATGGTCGACCTGTGTCGGGAAGTGCTTGGCGGAACTATCGAAGGCGCCAAAATAGCGGTGCTCGGGCTTGCCTTCAAGCCAGATTCTGATGACGTGCGTGATTCTCCGGCACTTGATGTCGCAGCACGTCTCGCTGAGCTGGGTGGCCGCGTGCGTGCAACAGATCCGCAAGCAATTGATACGTCACGCCGACTGCATCCTGATCTCGACTATGTTGCAACCGCCGCGGAAGCAGCCCGCGATGCCGATATCGTGCTGGTGCTCACCGAGTGGCGCGAGTACCGCGAGATTGACCCTGCCGAGCTCGGTTCAGTCGTTGCGGTGCGCGCGATCCTCGACGGTCGCAACTGTCTGAACCCGGTGCAGTGGCGCGATGCCGGCTGGACGTTTCGCGCGCTCGGTCGCCCCTAGCGCCACGTCGGCGGCGAGCAGGCCACGACCCGGCCGAAAGACCCACCAGCGGTAGAGGGCGAAGCGGAACACAGCGCCGAGTGCGAGACCGATAACGTTGGTGGCGATGTTGTCGGCGAGCAGCGATGTGTAGCCCAGCACGTAGTGCGACACCCACAGGCACAGTACGCCGATTCCCATCCCGGCAACGCTGACGACGGCGAATTCTAGGCCTTCCCGGGCCGCTCCGATGCGACCGGCGGTAGCAAAAGTCCAGCGCCGGTTGCCGACCCAGTTGGCACCGATGGCCAGGGTGGTCGAGATCACTTTTGCGACCATCGGTCCTTCGTGAAGAACGTCGGGTGAGAGGATTGTGATCCGCAACAGATTGAATACTGCGACATCGATCACGAGCCCGCCGAGCCCAACTACGCCGAAACGTAAGAATTGGCCGAGCAGCTTTCGCATGTGATCTCCACAGTAGACAAGAATGGGGCAGGGCGGTTGGAAGTCTAACGCGCCAAGCTAGGCCCGAAGCTGGGCATCATCTTAGACAGTGTAGGAGTCACTAGTGCCACCGATCGTGGGCGTAATTGGCGGGGGCCAGCTGGCCAGAATGATGATCCCGCGCGCAATCGAGCTCGGGATTGAGCTGCGCGTCCTCGCGGAGGGTGAGGGAATGTCGGCTCAGTTGGCGGCGACAGCCGTCGGCGACTACACGGATGCCGACACCGTTCTCGCTTTTGCCCGCGACGTTGACGTCATTACTTTCGACCACGAGCACGTGCCTCAGGATGTGCTGACTCAGCTCGTCGATGCTGGTGTTGCCGTGCATCCGGGGCCTGCGCCGTTAGCGGTCGCGCAAGACAAGATTCTGATGCGACACGAGCTGAGCCGGCTCGGTTTGCCGGTTCCGGTGTGGGCGAGTGTTGCGACGTCGGGGGAACTTGATGAGTTTTTGGTCGCCAATGGTGGTCGTGTCGTCGTGAAGACGCCTCGCGGTGGCTATGACGGCAAGGGCGTGCGCATCGTCTCCGATTCGAGCGAGGTCGCTGACTGGTTTGATGCGGGCGCACCGCTGCTGGCCGAAGAACTGGTGTCGTTCACTCGTGAGCTCGCGCAATTGGCAGCCCGCAGCCCGCGCGGCGAGATCGCGCTGTGGCCCGTGGTCGAGTCGGTTCAAAAAGATGGGGTGTGCGCTGAAGTTATCGCGCCCGCGCCGTCGATCACCGACTCACTCACCGAAGCCGCCGCCACCATCGCTCGCGCCGTTGCTGACGAGCTGGGAGTCACCGGCGTCCTCGCTGTGGAACTTTTCGAAACCACCGATGGACGCCTCCTCATCAACGAACTCGCGATGCGCCCCCACAACAGTGGGCACTGGACAATGGATGGCGCGGTCACGAGCCAATTCGAACAACACTTGCGTGCCGTGCTCGACCTCCCTCTGGGGGCGACCGATGCCCGCTCGCCGTGGACGGTCATGATCAACGTTCTCGGGGGACCAGCATCCGGAACCATCGCCGACCGTTATCCCGCCGCATTCGCCAACCAGCCGACGGCGAAGTTTCACGAATACGGCAAAGCACCACGCCCCGGCCGCAAGGTCGGCCACGTGAATGTGAGCGGCGATGACCTCGATGACGTCATGTACCGCGCGCGTGCCGCAGCAACGATTCTCACGGATTGACACCTAGCATGGGTTCCGTGACTCAACCGCAAGTAGCCGTCGTAATGGGATCAGACTCTGACTGGAACGTGATGGTCGACGCATCAGCGGCGCTCAAAGATTTTGGTATTGCGCACGAAGTGAGCGTGGTGTCTGCGCATCGCAGTGCCGAGAAGATGATCGCGTTCGGCAAAGAGGCGGCTGGCCGCGGCATCCGAGTCATCATTGCGGGTGCTGGCGGCGCCGCTCACCTTCCCGGAATGCTGGCATCGGTCACAACGCTTCCCGTTATTGGTGTGCCGGTTCCCCTTGCGCGCCTCGACGGCATGGATTCGCTGCTGTCAATCGTGCAGATGCCTGCGGGTATCCCTGTTGCGACGGTGTCGATCGGGGGAGCGCGCAACGCCGGAATTTTGGCTGCCCGGATTCTTGGATCTGGCGACGCCGAGTTGACCCAAAAACTTGCCGACTATGCGGCGCAGCTTGAGGCTCTCGTTGACGATAAAAACGCCGCACTGAACGCGAGCCTGTGAGCACAGCGAGTTCCCTCCGCCAGCCGGCCGATCGGTCGCCGGAGACGATGACAAAACGCGCATGGTGGCTGTTGGGCCTCAACGTGCTCATTCCCGGCTCCGCTCAACTTCTTGCGGGAAACCGCAAGCTCGGTCGTTTCGGTGTCGTCGCAAGCTTCCTGTTCGTGCTGATCGTCGTCATCAGCGTGCTGCTTTCCTTTGCCGCGCCAATGGTGCTGCTCACGATCGGCAGCAGCACGCTGGGGCTCTGGGCAATTGCCCTCATCTTGGCTTTCTATGCCGTTCTGTGGCTCATTCTGACCCTCAACGCCTGGCACCTCGCGAATCTGGGGCGTGCCACTCCCACGGGACGTACCTTCGTCGCCGCGTTTAGTGCCATCGTGCTCCTCGCCGTAGCGGGCACCGCAGGGTATGGCGCCTACGTCGCGACCACCGCCAATTCTTTCCTCAGCGATGTCTTTATCGCCGCCCCCACTAAGGAACCCATCGACGGTCGCTACAACATCTTGCTGCTCGGCGGGGATGCCGGAGCCGATCGTGAAGGGTTGCGCCCCGACAGCATCACTGTTGCCAGCATCGATGCGGAGACAGGGGAGGCCGTGCTCATTGGCTTGCCGCGCAACATGGAACTCGCCCCATTCGTTGCAGGCTCACCGCTGGCCGATAAGTATCCGGATGGCTATGGGGCCTACGGTTGTGACGTTGACGTGTGCCTCCTCAACTCGATTTACACCGAAGTGGAGCTCAATACTCCGGATCTCTACCCCGATGCGGCCGCCAACGGCAGCTCGCCGGGCATCGAAGCGATGCGCGACGCGGTTGAGGGTATAACCGGGCTCGGCATCCAGTACTACGCTCTCATCGATATGCAGGGCTTCTCTGACCTGATCGACTCCTTGGGCGGTGTCACAATCAACGTTGCGGAGCCGGTGCCGATCCATGCGGATGCCGAATTTACGATCGTCGCTGAATGGATCCCCGCTGGGGTTCAGGTCATGGACGGATACCACGCTCTCTGGTACGCGCGTTCGCGGCACGACACTACTGACTATGACCGCATGGGGCGCCAGCGCCAACTGCAGCAGGCGGTCATCGAGCAGTTCACGCCAGCCAACGTGCTCACGAAAGTTCAGGCGATTGCCGCAGCCAGCTCCAAGGTCGTCAAGACCGACATCCCCCAGGGGAGCCTGCCGTATTTCGTGAATCTCGCATCGAAGACACGGGCTCTGCCGATCGGCTCGCTTGAGCTGGTCCCCGCGAACGACATCGTGCCCGAGTTCCCCGACTTCGAGTACATTCGTGAGCTCGTCGCCGCAGCCACAGCACCCACTCTTGTCGACGAAGGTGCCGAATAGTTAGTGGCTGGCCCTAAAGGTCAGCGTGGAGTTGCCACACCTTTTCGGCAGACATGCGCCAGTTGAAGGCGCGGGCGCGATCTTGACCGGCGTAGAACATGCGCTCGGCTAGCGAAGCGTCGTTCAGCACGCGACTGATTCCTTCGGCCAGTGCTTCACCGTAACCTTCGGCTGGCTCGCGCTCCACAACAACGCCGGCATCTGCTGCAAGCTCAAGCAGCGCCGGGGCGTCGGAGTGCACCACGGGAATGCCGAACGACAGTGCTTCAAGTACGGGCATCCCGAATCCAACCTCGAGGTTCGGATAGACGAACGCTGCAGCATGGTCGAATGCTACCGACAGGTCTTCGTTGCTGAGAGTGCCGAGGCAGCGAACGCGTTCGGGGCTGAGTCCCTCGGCCGCGACGACGGCGGCAACGCTTTCGTCTTCGGGTTCTGGCCCTACCAGCACTAGGATGACGTCGTCATCGAGGTCGCGCAATGCGTGGATGAGGTGGTCGTTTCCGCGGTGCGGTTCGAGCCCGCCGATGGCGAGCAGGAAGCGCTCGGGCAGGTCAAGCTCGACTGCTCGTTCCTCGACATTGTCGGGGACGCGCAAGCTCGTGCTTGCTGCCCCGCTGATGACGCGAACACGGTCGCCAAAGCTGGCGATTGACTCGAGCTGTTGGGCGACGGTGTGGCTGGGAACGACTATGGCGTCCGCATACTTTTCTGCGCGCTTGAGCATTGCGCGGCTCCAGCCTGCTCGGCGGGTGCCGAGGGACTCTGGCCGCGTCCACGCGACCGTGTCGTGCACGGTGACGACGATCTGATCTCCACGATTGAGACGGTCATGGCGGCGCAGCGGGGCGAGCAAGCTCGTTGCATGCAGCATTCCGCTACCGGGAACCTTCGTGAAACCGTGTTGCCACGAAGCACGGAGTTCGCGGCGGCTGAGGGCGCTCTTGTGGAGCTTCGCGAGGTTTGGCAAACGTTCGGCGATGAGTGCGTACTCCGCCTCAGTCGATGCCGACACGAACGCTTCAACGAAACAGTTGCTTGGCGCACTAGCAATGAGTCCTCGCGTCAACTCTTCTGAGTATCGGGCGACGCTGCCGTGAGTTGGCGAGAGCATCTCGTCGATGATGACGCGGAGAGTGGTCATTCTGCAGTCAATGCTCCTGAATCATAGGCGTCGTGAAGTGCCTGCTTCCAATCACGCATTGGTTCAATCCCCGCATCGAGCCACGCTTGGTGGCCAAGCACAGAGAAGCTCGGTCGTGGCGCAGGCCGTTGAAAGGCTGAACTGTCGGTCGGCTTGACCCTATCAGGATCAAGTCCGGCACAAACGAACACTGCCTGCGCTAGGTCGAACCATGTGGCTTGGCCGCCGTTGGTGCCGTGGAATATTCCGGCGGGGGTGCCAGCATCGACTAGTGCGATAAGTTGCCGGGCCAGATCGCCTGTCCAGGTGGGTTGGCCGCGCTGGTCATTCACCACGTCGAGCGTTTCGCGATCTGCAGCGAGCCTCAGCATCGTGCGGGGAAAGCTCGAACCGTGCTGGCCGTACAACCACGCTGTGCGCACAATCGCCGTGCGGCCAGGGTTGTGCTCAAGAGCCAACAATTCGCCGGCAGCTTTTGTGCGGCCATACGCGGACACCGGATGCCGAGGAGCGTCCTCCGCGTAGGGTTCTGTGGCCGTGCCGTCAAACACGTAGTCGGTAGAGAGTTGCACGAGTCGTGACCCGTGCGTCGCCGCGGCGAGGGCGAGATTGTGGGGACCAACCGCGTTGATGAGGTGAGCGGCCTCTTCGTCGCTTTCGGCGTCATCCACTCGCGTGTATGCCGAGGTGTTGATGATGACGTCGTAGCCGCTGAGCACGTCGAGTGCAGCCTCGCGGTCGGTGACGTCGAGTTCGTTGCGCGTCAGTGCGGTAGCGTCGCGGCCGCTGAGCGCACGCATGAGGTCGGTACCGAGCATTCCGCCGGCACCGACAACCGCAATTCGGGTCACAGCACGGCCTTGTCCTTGAGCGGTTCCCACCATTGACGGTTGTCGCGGTACCACTGAACGACTTCGGCAAGTCCGGTGTCGAACGGCACTTGGGGTGCGTAGCCGAGCTCGGCACTGATCTTGGAAATGTCGACGCTGTAGCGTAGGTCGTGACCAAGTCGGTCGGGAACGCGGTCAACAGACGACCAGTCGGTGCCGGTGTGATCGAGAAGCATTTGGGTGAGCTCTTTGTTGGTGAGCTCAGTGCCGCCACCAATGTTGTAGATCTCGCCAGCGCGACCACCGGTGACGACGAGTGCGATGCCTCGGCAGTGGTCGTCAACGTGCAGCCAGTCCCGCACGTTGTTTCCCTCGCCGTACAGCGGAACGTGCTTGCCGTCGATCAGATTCGTGACGAACAGCGGGATCAGCTTTTCGGGGAAGTGGTATGGCCCGTAGTTGTTTGAGCACCGCGTGATTGACAGGTTAAGGCCGTGCGTGCGGAAGTAGCTGCGGGCAAGCAGGTCACTGCCAGCTTTCGAGGCCGAATAGGGAGAGTTGGGTTCGAGCGGCTGCAGTTCATCCCACGAGCCCTCGTCGATCGAGCCGTATACCTCGTCAGTGGAGACGTGAACGAAGCGCGGGGTCTTTGCGCGCAGAGCGGCGTCAAGTAGACGTTGGGTGCCGAGCACGTTGGTCTCGACGAATGCGCTGGCATCGCGCACCGAACGGTCGACGTGCGACTCGGCAGCGAAGTGCACAATGGTGTCGATGTCGACAAGCAGTTTGTCGAGCAGGACAGCATCGCGGATGTCGCCCTCAACGAAGGTGTATCGGGGGGAGTCGGCAACGGGAGCCAGATTTTCCAGATTACCCGAGTAGGTCAGCGCATCAAGTATGACAACATCTGCTCCGGCTAAACCGGGGTAGGCGTCTTCGAGGGTGCGTCGAACGAAGTTGGAGCCGATGAATCCGGCGCCGCCGGTCACGAGAAGCTTCATGAGGGGTTCCTGTCGGTGTGGGGCGTTGCGGCCGAAGCCGACGCGCTGCTGGCGGGAAACTCCGAGGCCAGTGTGCGTTTGAGAGCCTCGTTTAAACTGTACGTGGCGGTGTAGCCGGAGTCACGAAGACGGTCGGTGTTCACCGTAGTGTCGGCAGCAAACTTGCGGATGCGCACGGCACTGATCGGAAACGTCCGTCGGGTGATTTTAGCCGCAGCATCAAAAACGTGGCCCGCAGCTATCCCCAGCCCCAGCGGTAGACGCACGTTGCTCGCCGCGTGCACATTCATTTCGTCGCGCAGAATCGAGATGAGATCTTTCGTTGAGAGGTCGGGCTTGTCGGCGAAGTTGCGGATCTCGATTCCGACGGGGGCATCAAGTCGGCTCGCAATGTAGCCAACAATGTTGCCCACATACGCCATCGACTTTTTATTCTCGCCCTTGCCGACCATGATGAAACGGCCAGAAGAAACCTGCTTGGCTAGGTTGTACACATTGCCGCGATTGCCTTCGCCGAACACGACTGAGGGACGCACGATCGCGAGTGACCGTGCAGCATCCGCGTCGGCCCACGCGGTGAAAACACCTTCGGCGGCGAGCTTCGAGCGGCCATACTCGTTAAAGGGTTCGGGCACCGAGTCTTCGGCGGCGTTGTTTTTGTCAAGTCCGTACAGCGCGACAGTGCTGGTGAACACGATGCGCTGGATGCCGTTGGCTTCGGCTGCCGCAACGATGGCGTGGGCGCCTCCAACGTTGACCTCGGTGTACAGGCTGAGGGGAGAAACGTCATCGCGGTGCTCGGCGGCGAGGTTGATGATTGCGTCGTGGCCGGCGCTGGCGGCAGTGAGTTCTTCAGCAGACCGCACATCCCCGGTCACGGTCTGATCAGGAAAGCGCGGCGAGAGCTGACGGTCAAAGTTGGTGAATTGGTGTCCTTGCTCGTTCAGAGTTTCGAGCAGTCGAGTGCCGATAAAGCCACTGCCGCCGACGACGAGAATCTTCATAGAGTTGCCTTGTCCATTCACGACAGATTGTCCGTTCACCACACACCAGCGCCAATCAATAGCGCAATTATCCATTGATCTCTTGGGCGTCGCCTGAGTTGTGTCGCGCGACGAGCCAGGGCACATCGGGCACGCAGGTTTCGTCGTTCGACGAGGTCTTGCATCCGGAGAAGTTCTGGTCGATGTTCCTCGTCGGCAACGCTGAGGGCTACACGGGTTAGCAGGCGTGCTTGACCCCGATGCCACTGTTCGCGAACCAGCGACAGTCGTGAAATTGCGGAACGAGCACCAACATTGGCGCCCATAACGTTGGCGTCATGCTGGCGGTACTCGACGGTAGGTACGCCGTCGATGTGCCACGTCCAGCCGTGTGCCCGCGCCAACACATACAGCAACCAGTCGTGGTACTGCGGTGGCTTCGTTGTGTCGGGAGAGTTGAGGTAGTCCCGTGCGAGGGCAACGAGTCGATTCGACATGAGGAACGTTGAGCCTGGGCCGGGGCTCTCCAGTAAGTAATCGAAGCGGCGCTGCGGAAAGTCTTTCTTGACGAGGCTCTGCTCGCCGTCGGGAGTGAACGACATCACATTTGAGGAGACACCGTCAACCCCGAGCGCGGCACTCAATCGCACATGAGACGCAAGTTTGGTGGGAACCCAGATGTCATCCTGATCGCAAAACGCATAAAACTCGCGGTCAGCCGGAACCAGCTGAATGAGGCGGTAAAAGTTTGCCGCCGCACTGCCCGAAGCGCCATCGCTCGGAATGACAGTCAGCCGTGATTCGGCGGTGGCACGTTCGGCAAGCCACTCGGCGGTGCCATCTGTCGAGGCATCGTCGCGTGCGAACACCTCAACTTCTACACCGGACTGCGCCAGCACACTATCGAGCTGTTCGGGAAGCCAGCGGCGGCCGTTATGGGTTGCCAGTAGCACTGCGACGCGGGGGAGCACCCCGGAGGTGGAATCGGCAGGCATAACTCAACAATGATAGTTGGCTTGGCGTTGCGCAATGCTGCACCCTCGCCGCCGTAGTCTGGAGCAATGAGCGCGCCCCAGTCGACCCCCAGCATCTCGGTGGCCCTGTGCACGCACAATGGCGCCGCTTACATCGACGACCAACTCGTCAGCATTCTCGAGCAGGTGCCAGCGCCGCAGCAGCTTGTGGTGTCGGATGATGCCTCCAGCGATGACACGATCGCCCGCGTTCGAGAGGTCGCGGCCCGCTATCCCTCCGTTGAACTCACCGTGTTCGAAAATATTCCGCCGCTGGGTGTGACCAAGAATTTTGAACAAGCGATTCGTGCGTGCACCGGCGAGCTCATCGCGTTGAGCGATCAGGATGATGTGTGGCATGTGGGGAGGCTTGAGCTGTTCGCGGCCGAGTTTACTGCGCGGCCAGAGGTTTCGCTCATCCACAGTGATGCTCGGCTCGTCGACGCGCACGGGCAGCCACTGGGTCACACGCTTGCCGAGGCACTCGGGGTGAGCGCAGCCGAGGTGGCGAGCATCCACGCCGGTGACGCGTTTTCAGTGCTGCTGCGACGCAATCTGGTGACCGGTGCCTGCACTGTGTTTCGCCGATCGCTCGTGGAGTATGCGGCACCGTTCCCCGCAGGGTGGGTGCATGACGAATGGTTGGGAGTGATTGCGGCCGCGGTCGCTTCAACCGATTTCATTGATCACCCCACGATTGACTACCGTCAGCACGGCGCCAACCAAATCGGGGCGACCAAGTTGAGTGTGGCGGGCAAGTTCCGTCGCATGGTTGAACCGCGGCGGGCCCGCAATGCTCGGCTCGAGGCCAACATGAGCGTGCTTCTCGACCGACTCCAGCGGCTAGGCGCCCGAGTGAGCGACGAAAAAGTGCAGCGCACACTCGCGAAGCTCGATCATGAACGCATGCGTAGTTCGCTGCCCGAGGGTCATCTTCGCCGCATTCCCGCAGTAACGCGAGCGTTTCTGGCGGGCAACTATCGGCGGTATAGCCGTGGCCCGCTCGACGCTGTGCGCGACGTCGTGCAGCCCGTCGACTGACTTCCACGACTCGCCGGGTAGGATTCCGGGTGTGCAGATACGTGAACTCTCGGTGCCCGATTCCTACGAAATCACCCCTAAACAATTCGCTGATGACCGCGGCGTTTTCTTGGAGTGGTACCGCTTCGACAAGCTCGAAGAGGTTATCGGTCACCCCCTTGACCTTCGGCAGGCCAACACGTCGGTCTCGCAGCGCGGCGTAGTGCGGGGCATCCACTATGCGGATGTTCCTCCCGGGCAGGGCAAATATGTCACTGTTACGCACGGTGCCGGCATCGACTTCGTGGTCGACATCCGAGAGGGCTCACCGACGTTTGGTCAGTGGGACTCGGTCATTCTCGACACCGTTGACCGTCGTGCCGTGTACGTTGCCGAGGGTCTTGGTCATGCTTTCATCGCGCTCACCGACGATGCCACACTCACCTACCTAGTGAGCGACATCTACAAGCCTGGCGCGGAACACGACATCAACGTTCTCGATCCTGAGATTGGTCTCGAATTTCCCCCGGAACTCGGCGACCTCGTGCTCTCACCCAAAGACAAAGAAGCGCCCACTCTTGCCCAACGGCTAGCCGACGGCTCACTGCCGTCGTACGCTGCCGTAAAGAAGCACTACGAGGCGAACCGAAAGGAACGCAACTAATGCGCGGAATCATTTTGGCCGGCGGCAGCGGAACACGCCTGTGGCCCATTACCAAGGGCATCTCGAAGCAGCTCATGCCCATCTACGACAAGCCGATGGTCTACTACCCTTTGTCGACTCTGATGAGTGCGGGCATCCGCGAGATTCTGATTATTACGACACCGGATGACCAACCGCAGTTTCAGCGCTTGCTGGGCGATGGCAGCGAACTGGGCATCGAGCTGAGCTATGCCGTGCAGCCCTCACCGGATGGTCTCGCGCAGGCGTTCATCATCGGCGAGGAGTTCATCGGCGACGAGAAGGTGGCGCTCGTGCTCGGTGACAACATCTTCCACGGCGTTGGGCTGGGCTCTAATCTGCGCAAGCATAACGATGTTGATGGTGCGCTGATCTTTGCCTACCACGTGCGTAACCCGCGAGCCTATGGTGTTGTTGAGTTTGACGAGAACTTCATTGCCCAGTCGATTGAAGAGAAGCCGCTCGAGCCGAAGAGCAACTATGCGGTACCTGGGCTCTATTTTTACGACAACTCGGTTATTGAGATCGCCAAGTCGATCACGCCAAGTGCTCGCGGTGAACTCGAAATCTCGACCGTCAACGAGCACTACCTTGACCGCGGCAACCTGCAGGTGGATGTGCTCGATCGTGGCACCGCCTGGCTCGACACCGGAACGTTTGAGTCGATGGTTCAGGCCACCGAATTCGTGCGCGTCATCGAAGACCGCCAAGGCTACAAAATTGGGTGTATTGAAGAGATCGCGTGGCGTGCCGGGTGGATTTCGGATGATCAGCTCGCCACCCTCGCAGCCCCCCTCGTCAAGAGTGGCTACGGCGTATACCTTGAAGGACTGTTGGCGGCCGCGCGGTGACACGGGTACTGATCATCACGGGTGATCCGATTGGACCTCGGATGGCAGGCCCTGCGATCCGGTCGTGGAATATGGCTCTCGCGCTCGCCGACGCGGGCAACGAGGTCACGTTGATGACCACCACGAAGCTGCAGAAGGTGGATGCTCATTTCGAGCTCACGCTCGTCACGCCGGGGGAGAATGACGCCTTCGCGAAGCTCGAGCGGTGGTGCGAGGTCGTCGTATTCCAGGGCCACGCCATGCGCCAGTTTGGGGTGTTGCGCACGACCGACAAGATCACTGTCGTCGACATCTACGACCCCATGCACCTCGAGATGCTCGAACAGGGTCGCGAGCTTGCGCGCGCCACCTGGGAGCTGCGCGTCACCACCGCAACCGAAGTGCTTAATGAGCAACTCGCTCTCGGCGACTTCTTTATGTGCGCCTCCGAGCGCCAGCGACTGTTCTACTTCGGTCAGCTTGCCGCTCTGGGGCGGCTCAGCCCCACCACCTACGAGAATGACCCGCACCTTGAGGACCTGCTCAGCGTTGTCCCGTTTGGGCTCGAAGGCACGCCCCCTGCCCACACCCGCGACACTCTCAAGGGCGTAGTTCCCGGCATCAGCGCCGGCGACAAGCTCATGATCTGGGGCGGTGGCGTTTACAGCTGGTTCGATCCGAAGACTCTGATCCGTGCCGTTGCGAAGCTGGCGGAGACGCGCGATACGGCCAAACTCTACTTTCTGGGCACCCGGCATCCGGGCGTCGACCAGATGGGTATTGTGCGCGAATCGCACGATCTCGCTGCTGAGTTGGGCGCTCTCGATACGTCGGTGTTCTTCAACGAAGAGTGGGTTGATTACGCCGACCGCCAGAACTACCTGACCGAGGCGGATGCCGGAGTCAGCACCCACATGTCACACATCGAGACCACGTTCTCTTTTCGCACCCGCATCCTCGACTATCTCTGGGCCGGACTACCCATGGTGGTTACCGAAGGGGACAGCTTTGCGGACCTCATCGAAACTGAGGGCCTCGGCCTTACGGTGCCCGCTCAGGATGTGGATGCTCTCGCCGCGGCCCTCGACCGCGTGCTGTACGACGAGGCCTTTATCGCCGAGTGCACGCGCAACGTCGCTCGCGTGCGGGAGGATTTCTACTGGCAGCGCACTCTTGCACCGCTCATCAACTTCGTTGCGCATCCGCACCATGCTGCCGATCATGAGGCAACTCGTCGCCGTGGCGTCATGCTGGGCCGAAAAGTGCGCAAACCGTACGGTCTTCGGCACGACCTGCGCATGGCATGGCACCACCTTCGGCACACTGGTGTGAAGGCGACAGTAGACAAAGCGTTCGCCCGGTTACGTCGCTAGGGCGTGCTCACAGGCTTTTATGGGATTGCTCGCGTTAGCTTTGTCTCATGTTGACTGGCGTGCGCTCCGTGTTGTCACGCTCAGACCGTCGAATCGGTCTGGTTGTGGCGCCCTTTCTGGTGTTCGCTGCGCTTGCAGCGTGGGCGCTCTCGTCGCCCGTCGGCTCAAGCCCCGATGATGACTTTCACCTGACTAGCATCTGGTGTGCGACCGGCGATTCTGACTATTGTGCGCCCAGTGGCGACCCCGGCACGAGGCTCGTCCCGCCAGCGGTTGCCGACCCTGCTTGCTTCGCCTACGACGCCGAAAAGAGCGCCGAATGCCAAGATCAACTCGATTTCACCGCACCCCCCACAGAAGAGACCGAACGAGGCAACTTCGCGGGAGGCTATCCCGTCGTCTACTACGGGACCATGAGCGTGTTTGTTGGACCTGATGTCCACGCCTCCGTTCTCGTGATGCGCCTCGTTAACATCGCCCTGTTTGTGGGGCTGGGCGTTGCTCTCTACCTCCTGCTTCCTGTTAACCGTCGCCAGATCCTTGTTTGGCAGTGGGCACTCACTACGGTGCCGCTCGGGCTGTTCGTGCTCTCATCGAACAACCCCAGCGCATGGGCTCTTATGGGCGTCGGCTACGGCTGGCTTGCCCTGCTCGGCTTTTATGAGGCGCGCGGTCGAAAGCGTGTCGCGCTTGGCGCACTTTTCTTACTGAGCGCAGTGATGGCATCCGGCTCTCGCAGCGATGCAACGATTCTGTTTGTGGTCGCAGTCTTTGCCGCCGTAGTGCTGTCAGCACGCCGCACGCGGCGCTTCTGGCTTTCGTCGCTCTTGCCGGTGGCAGGCTTTGTCATTTGTGCATTGCTGTTCCGCGCTTCGCGCTCTGCGGAGACCGTCGCGGGGGGCGTAGATGATCAGCTCGGCTTGGGCGTCATCATTTCTCGAGTCGCCTACAACCTCACCGAAGTACCGTCGATTTGGACGGGAATCTTCGGCCAGTCGTGGGGCCTCGGCTGGCTAGATACTTCGATGCCTGCCATCGTATGGGTGAGCGGCCTTGCTGCGCTTATCGGCGGAGGGTTCGTTGCTGCGCGTGCAGGCTCTGCCAGAAAAACACTCGTTGTGGTTTTGGGAGCTACGGCGCTTGCGGCGATTCCGGTGACACTTCTGGTGCTCGCCGGAAAAGATGTCGGCGACGACTTTCAGCCGCGATACTTGCTACCGCTAATCGTTGTCTTTGTCGGCGCGGTGTTCTTCACAGCGAGCGGCCAGCGCGTGCGCTTCGCGCGCGCGCAAGTGTGGCTGATCGTTGTTGCGCTATCCGGAGCTCACTTTGTTGCCCTGCATCTCAACATCCGGCGGTACGTCACCGGAATTGATGCCCTGAGTCCCAACCTTGATGCGGGTCGAGAGTGGTGGTGGGCGCTAATCGCCACACCTAACGTTGCGTGGTTGGTCGGCTCGCTGTGTTTCACGGCGGCGCTGGCGCTTCTGCTTCCCGCACACCGGGCTACGGCTCTGGCCAAATCTGAGGAGGACCCAATAGACCTCTCCACACAGCCGCACGGCGCTCGTGGTCTCTGAGATAGCCTGTACGAATGGTACCCGGCCGCTCTGGACATGTTTCTGCGTCCGCGCGCACCCGTTTTCTCGGACGATTCCGGCTGATCTATCTGGCGCCGGTGCTTGCTTTGCTCGCCCTCTCGGCCTGGGCGCTGGCTTCACCGATGGGTGCCGCACCCGATGATGACTACCATTTGGTAAGCATTTGGTGCTCGACAGGGGATTCCGATCTGTGTCAGCCCGGAGAGTCGCCCAAAACTCGGATGGTTCCTCAAACCGTCCTGCAGTCACCTTGCTATGCATTCTTCAGTGATGAGAGCGCCGCATGCCAGTCACGACTCGACTACGACAGCGACAAGCTTGTCGAGACAAACCGTGGCAATTTTGTGGGCGCCTATCCACCCCTCTACTACTCGGTGATGAGCAACTTTGTCGGAGAAGACATCCTCGCGTCGGTCATGGCTATGAGGCTGTTCAATGTTGCACTGTTCGTCGCAATCACGGCGGCACTGTATCTGCTCTTGCCCACGGGTAGGCGGCCGGCACTTGTGTGGGGGTGGCTCATCTCCACGGTCCCGCTCGGCATGTTCTTGCTGGCATCGAACAATCCGAGCGGTTGGGCGGTCGCCGGCGTCGGCACAGCTTGGCTTGCGCTATTGGGCTATTTCGAAACGCCAACGTCTGCGAAGAGGATCGCGTTAGGCGGACTATTTGTTGTCGCGGTATTTATGGCAGCAGGGTCCCGGGGAGATTCGGCGCTTTACGTCGTGGGGGGCATTGGCGTCGCCGCGATCATTGCCTTCGAGAATTCTCGACGTTTCTGGAGTTTGGCGGTACTGCCTGTGCTGATGATCGTGGTTTCAGCGGCTTTCTTCCTCACGTCGCGCCAAACCGCGAGTGGGATCAGTGGGTTCAGTAGTCAAGACACTGTTGTCGCTGGAACCGAACAAGCTGCGGGCGCTGCGGCAAACCTGGCAGGTTTTGGGCTCCTCGCCTACAACTTCCTTAACGTGCCCTCGCTTTGGGCGGGAGCATTCGGAGGCTGGGCGCTGGGTTGGCTTGACACCCCCATCCCTGAATCTGTGACATTTCTCGCGCTGGCCGCATTCATCGGCGTCGGGTTTGTCGGACTCTCGGTTCTGAATGGCCGAAAAGCGATTGTCATCGCCGGTGTTGGTTTCGTGCTGTGGGCTTTACCCACCTACGTTCTCACGCAGGGAGGAGACAAAGTGGGGGAGCAAGTACAGCCCCGCTACATCCTCCCGCTCATTGTGCTACTGGGCGGGCTCTTAGTATTACAGGCGGGACGCAAGCGTTTTGCGCTCGGTCGGACGCAAACAATCGCCGTCGTTATTGCTCTGAGTGCTGCCAATCTCGTGGCGCTTCACATGAATATGCGCCGCTACGTAACGGGCAATGACGTTCCTGGCTGGAACCTTGACGCAGGGGCAGAGTGGTTTTGGTCGGGCGCGCCAGCACCCATGGTGGTGTGGGGTATAGGCTCACTCGCGTTCGCTGGCTTGGTCGCGATCTTGGCCCGCGAAATGTCTATCGCGGCAGCGCGAGCAACCGAGATAGAGACCGACCGAAAGGTTATGCTGCCGGCTTCCCGATAACGCGGTAGCTCACTCCTGGCCACTGCTCGGCGCTGCTCACACGGCGTCCGTCAACGAACGTGCGGATCCCGGGGAGTTGCTCGGTACTCAGGGTGCGGTATTCCTTGTGATCGGCCTGCACTACAGCCGCGTCGATCGGTTCGCCGTAGTGGTACGGGACGAAGCCAAGTTTGGTGAGCTCTTCGTCGGTGTACAGCGGGTCATGGACGAGCACGGTCGCTCCACGGCTGGTCAGAGCATCCACGGCGGCGAAAACGCCTGAGAACGCGGTCTCTTTGACCTCTCCGCGGTAGGCGGCGCCGAGCACGACAACGCGGGCGCCTCTGACATCGCCATGTGCGCCTTCAAGGAGTCCGATGGTGTACTCGGGCATTCCTGCGTTTGCTTCGCGGGCGGCGCGCACGATAGAGGCGTCGGGGTCGTTCCAGAGGTAGAGGCGGGGGTAGACGGGAATGCAGTGACCGCCGACTGCGATTCCGGGCTGGTGGATGTGGCTGAATGGCTGCGAGTTCGTGGCCTGAATCACCGCGTAGATGTCGATACCGTTCCTGCCGGCGAAGCGTGCGAACTGATTGGCAAGCCCGATGTTGACGTCGCGGTAGGTAGTTTCTGCCAGCTTGGCGAGTTCGGAAGCTTCTGCTGAACCGAGATCCCAGACGCCGTTGTCTCGGGCCAAGTCTGGGCGCGCGTCGAAGTCCAGCACTGCGTTGTAGAAGTCTGTTGCGAGCTTCGCGCCCTCCTCCGAGAGCCCTCCAACGAGCTTGGGGTATTTGCGAAGATCTTCGAAGACGCGGCCGGTGAGTACGCGCTCGGGAGAGAAGACGAGGTGGAAGTCTTCGCCCTCGGTGAGTCCGGAGGCTTCTTCGAGAAGTGGCTTCCAGCGGTTGCGGGTCGTGCCGACCGGCAGCGTGGTCTCGTAAGAAACGAGAGTGCCAGGGGTGAGGTGCTCGCCGAGCGACCGGGTGGCAGCATCCATCCAACCGAAATCTGGTTTGGCATCGTCGTCGACGAAAAGTGGCACAACCAGCACCACGGCGTCGGCGTTCGGAATGGCGTCAGCGTAGTCGGTGGTCGCGCGCAGGTTGCCTGCGGGCACAAGCTCGCTGAGGTGCTCCTGCAGGTGTGCTTCACCCGGGAATGGTTCAATGCCTTTGTTAATGAGGTTGACGAACTCGGCGTTGATGTCAACGCCTACAACTTCGTGCCCCTTCGAGGCGAATTGAACGGCCAGAGGGAGGCCGATCTTACCGAGGGCAACAACTGCGATTTTCACTAGAGAACGAGTCCTTTTAATTAACGGTGGTGGGCGATCAGCGAACACCGAAGTGGTCAGATAATCGACTTTAGTCGTCGGGGTGGGAACCCCGTCGAGAGATTTCATCCTGCAAGTGTGCCTCCGCGAGCGTGAGCTTGCGTGCGAGTTGCGTGTTCGCGCGACTCAGCTGAGTAGAGCGCTTGAAATCTGTGACGACATAGAGGAGAAATGCGACGATGAATCCATACAGCAGCAGGTCAGTTCCTCGGCCGATACCCACCGCATTGGCGACCGAGGTGAGCAATCCCGGTGAGAGAATAACGACGATTCCACCGATGACTGCAAGGAAAACGAGCATGCGTCGCACGGCGAGGTGGCGGGCGCTCGGCGTTGCTCGAATCAAGTAGAAGGCGATTGCCACCAGGGCGACGATAAGAATTATTTGAATGAGCATTTGCGTACCTCTTAGTTCACTACGAGATCAAAAAGAATATTGATCGAGTTGAGCAGCGATTGGCCCTTTGCTTTCGAGTAGTCGGTGTAGAGCACTTCTACAGGACTTTCACCCCAAGGAAGCCCGGTGCGGCCAAGCTGCAAGACAATCTCAGTCGCGTGGGCCATGCGGTCTTGTTGAAGATTTAGTCGTGATGCTGCCTGCACACTCAGAACTCTGAGACCATTGTGCGCATCGGTTAGTTTCAAGCCGGTCGTGAGATTGGTTACGCCGACCGCTGTCTTTAACACGATGCGCTTGAGCACTCCGGGGTTGGTGCGATCATCCAGAAAACGAGAACCGAAGACGATGTCTAGTTTCTCGGTGCGAGCTCGCTCGAGCATGTGGATGGCATCGATGATTCTGTGTTGTCCATCGGCGTCGAAGGTAATGACGTACTCGCAGCCAGGCTGAGCTACTGCGTAGGAGATTGCCGTTTGCAGCGCCGCGCCCTGCCCAAGATTGAGCGGATGAGTGAGAACCCTTGCACCGGCGTCGAGGGCTGCTTGTGCTGAACCATCTGTACTGCCGTCGTCTACGCACACCACATTCGCGAACTGACCTAGCAGCTCCGAAACAACACCCGAGATGACGGAAGCTTCGTTATAGAGGGGAATAACGATCCAAGTCGAATAGTCGAGTCCTGGCGCCGCGGCCTCGCTGCTTGGTTCGGTATGCATAGCGTCCATTCTGTCAGAACGCGATAACCTTGCAGTTCGGCATTCCTGCCGCAATTTTTGGAGTCACATTTCCTGTGGATGAATTGTCAGATGCGAGGGTTGAGCCCTCGGCAGATGTAGCAGCGAGTGCACAAATCGGTAAGGGTAGCTCCGTGTGGCATCTCGCACAAGTGCGCGAAAACGCCGTTCTCGGCACGCAGTGCATCGTCGGCAGGGGCGCTTACATCGGTTCTGGTGTTGTCCTCGGCAATAACTGCAAAGTGCAGAACTACGCTCTTGTTTATGAACCCGCAGTTCTGGAAGCGGGTGTATTCATCGGCCCCGCTGTTATTCTGACCAACGACACATATCCGCGCGCTATATCCTCTGATGGCTCAGTGAAGAGCGCAGATGATTGGACTCCTGTGGGTGTCACCATCAAGACAGGCGCTTCTATTGGTGCTCGCGCTGTATGTGTAGCTCCCGTCGAAGTTGGGCGGTGGGCAACCGTTGCTGCCGGGGCCGTCGTGACCAGAGACGTTCCGGACTTTGCACTTGTTGCTGGTGTGCCCGCTCGAAGAATCGGGTGGGTCGGTAAGTCGGGAATGCGTCTCGTCCAATCAGAGAGCGCCTGGGTGTGCCCGCAGTCTGGTGACAAGTACATCGAGATCGATGGATTTTTGAGAGAGGAAGTGACCGCATGAGCCTGGAACTCATCCCCGCAGCGCGACCAATCATTGGCGACGACGAGCGAGCAGCCGTCGACAGAGTTCTGCGCAGCGGAATGGTAGCGCAAGGGCCAGAAGTTGCTGCTTTCGAGAAAGAGTTTGGTGAGCACTTCGTCGATGCTCGGGAGTGCGTTGCCGTGAATTCGGGAACTGCCGGACAACACCTCGGCCAGCTTGCCGCAGGTATCGGGCCAGGGGACGAAGTAATCGTTCCCTCATTCACGTTCGCGGCGACCGCGAATTCCGTCGCGCTCACGGGGGCCACCCCGGTGTTCGTGGACATCGAACCCGACTATTTCAGCATTGACCCGGCCGCAGTCGAAGCGGCGATTACTCCGCGTACCCGAGCAATCATGCCGGTTCACCTTTATGGGCATCCAGCGTTGATGACCGAACTCGTAGCCATTGCTCAGAAGCACGGTCTGATGATCTTCGAGGATGCGGCGCAAGCTCATGGTGCCTCGCTCGGCGGGCGCCAAGTAGGTACATTCGGAACGTTTGGAATGTTCAGCTTGTATCCCACTAAGAACATGACGAGTGGTGAGGGCGGAATGGTCGCGTGTGATTCAGCCGAGCTCGTTCGAGCCACCAAACTTCTGCGCAACCAGGGAATGGAACGCCAGTACGAAAACGAAGTCATCGGCTTCAACGCGCGAATGACGGACATCCACGCGGCGATCGGCCGCGTTCAGCTCACAAAGGTGGATGGATGGACGGCAACTCGTCAGTCGAATGCCACTTTCTTCAATGAGAATCTCAGCGGTGTGGTCGCGCCACCGGTCGCGGACGATGCGGTACATGTTTATCACCAGTACACGATTCGTGTAGAAGCTGACCGAGATGGTTTTGCCGCTGCGTTGCGCAATGAGTTCGCCGTGGCTTCAGGGATCTATTATCCGATTCCGAACCACCGCTTGCCCTCCCTCACTCGCTTCGCTCCTGATCTTGAACTGCCTCAGACAGAGAAAGCAGCCCAAGAGGTTCTCTCACTGCCCGTGCATCCTTCGCTCTCTCGCGCAGATCTCGAGCGAATCGTCAGCGCAGTCAATACGCTCGCTCAGGCGGGAAGCTAATGGCGGCGCTGCGGGCAGGGTTGCTCGGTGTAGGAATGATGGGCCGACATCATGCGCGTGTGCTTCGGGATATAGATGGTGTCGAACTAGTAGCAATCGCTGACCCGGGCGGCGACCCGCACGGAGTAGCAGGGGAGCTGACCGTGCTCTCCGATATCGAGTCACTCATTGCTGTCGGAATCGACATCGCCGTGGTCGCTGTGCCGACTCGGTTTCATGAGGATGCCGCGCTCAAGCTGGCCGCTGCTGGTGTTCACACTCTGGTGGAGAAGCCTATCGCTGAGACCGTCCACGCCGGTCAACGCATGGTGGATGCTTTTGAGTCCGCGGGACTCATTGGCGCTGTAGGGCACATTGAACGGTTCAATCCAGCGCTCCAGCAGCTGCGGCAACGAATTGCCGCAGGGGACTTGGGTGAAGTCTTCCAGATCGCTACCCGGAGACAGGGCCCCTTCCCCTCCCGCATCGCTGATGTCGGCGTGGGCAAAGATCTAGGTTCTCACGATATCGACCTTACGGCGTGGGTAGCACAGAGCACCTATTCGACTGTTTTTGCTCAGACCGCACTCAAGAGTGGGCGCGAGTACGAGGACATGATTATTGCGTCTGGTCGACTGGCAAACGGAATTATCGTCAACCATGTTGTTAACTGGTTGAGTCCTATGAAGGAACGAGTCACTATCGTGACTGGCGAGACTGGAACATTCGTTGCAGATACTTCGACTGGCGACTTGACGCTTTATGCCAACGGTACTTTCCCATTGGAATGGGAATCTGTCACGGCGTTTCGAGGTGTCAGCGAGGGAGATGTCACGCGCTTCGCGTTCCCGAAGCGCGAGCCGCTTCGCGTCGAACATGAGGCGTTCCGCGACGCAGTGCTCGGCCTTCCGAGCGAGATCGTGACGATGCAACAGGGGCAGCTCACGCTCGTTGTAGTTGAGGGCGTGATTGAGTCCGCTCGAACAGGACAGTCCGTGAGTTTTTGAGTCATGAGCGTGAACCCCACCGTGCGCTCTGACACCCCTGAGCCGAGCTTCATGGGTACCGTGGCAATCGTTTCACGGATATTCGCACCAGAGCCGGCGGCGGCGTCGTTCCGTCTCGCTGCCTTAGCCACTGCACTAGCGCGCTCCGGAGCGCGCACGGTCGTCGTTACCTCCACGTTTACGCCAGACGTGGGAGGCGCTAACGAGGCTGTTGACGACGACGTTATCGTTCGACGGTTCCCTGTACTACGCAATAAAGATGGTTACGTGCGCGGGTACCTGCAATATTTGAGTTTTGATGTGCCACTTGCCGCTCGCCTCCTTTTCGCGCGCGGGATCAAAGCGGTTGTCGTCGAGCCGCCCCCGACGACGGCAGCAGTCGTTCGCGGGGTGTGCGCAATTCGCCGCATCCCGTACTTCTACTACGCCGCCGATATCTGGTCAGATGCATCGACAACCGTGGCGAATAGCGTCGTCGTGAGGGCAGTTCGTGCGGTCGAGTTATGGGCCCTCCGAGGGGCTTCGGGAGTGCTTTCAGTCTCATCGACAGTAACTCAGCGGCTTGCCGAGCTGGGAATCTCTGAGCGAGTGCTGGAAGTTGGCAACGGAGTCGACACTGATCTTTTTGCTGAGCACGGCATCCAGCATCCACACGATTCGCCATACTTTTTGTACGCGGGAACTGCCTCTGAAGTGCATGGTGCAACAATTTTTGTGGATGCTTTGACTCTAGTGCGCGAGACCCATCCCAACGCCCGCATCATTTTTGTTGGGCAGGGCGCCGATCGTTCCGAGTTGGAGCGCCGTGGCAAAGAGCTTGGAGAGGGCGCGGTCGAGTTTTTGCCCCGTGTACCTCCCACCAAGGTCGCCGAAATGCTGCGCTCGGCGGTGGCCTCACTCGCGAGCGTGAAGCCCGGCGTGGGCTACGATCTTGCGTTCCCGACAAAACTCTACGCATCCGTGGCATGCGGGACACCAGCAGTTTTTGCGGGTGCAGGCCCTGGGGCAAAATTTGTCTCCGACCTCCATGCGGGATGGGTCGCTGACTACAGCCCCGACCATGTCGCTGAGGCGATGATTGCTGCGCTCAGTAGTGATCGTGACTCTGTGCAGCGCGGAGCGTTGGCTGAACGTGCGGCTCAGGTAGTTTCAATTACCGCAATCGCAAATGCAGGCGCGCAGTTCATCATTGACACTACGTTTGTCTCAGGCGCGAATGTGCGAGATGAGCCTCCAGCTAGGGACGAGAAACGATGAAATTGATACTGAGGACACTGCGGGAACTCGTCCCGTTACTTCCGGAACGCGCGCAGCGGTTCTTGTGGGGTTATATCGCGGCATCGACATCTCTGGCGATTCTCGATATTGCGGCGCTTGGACTTCTTGCGGTCTCGCTGAGCTCTATGGTCGCGAATCTCCCGGTGAAGCTTCCGATTGTCGGTGCAGTGCCCACGGAGAACTATGTATGGATCGTGCTGACGGTCTCTCTGCTGATCATCACTAAGTCGATTCTGAGCATCAGCCTTCAGTGGGTCGCGACTCGACGATTCGCCTCCTACGAGCTAGAGATTGGGGACAAGCTTTTCAATGCGTACATCAGGGCGCCCTGGTCCGACCGACTCAAGCGCAGCACAGCACAGCTTGTGCGTTTGGCTGACGTCGGAATCGCTAACACCATCTCTTCGTTCCTCTTGCCGGCGATGACAATGCCCACACTCGTGATCACTGCGGTGTCGATTTTCGCAGTCCTCGTGATTGCACAACCCGCAACCGCGCTGATCACCGTGCTCTACCTGGGGGCAATGGCAGTACTTCTCGCGGTGGTTGTATCTCGCAAGTCGGTCCAAGCAGGACGGGCTAACCGTGATTACTCGTTTGCGGTAGCTACTCTCATGACCGACATGGTCTCTGCTCTCAAAGAGATCACGCTCCGAAACAAGGCATCAGAAGTAGCAGAAGTTGTGCACGCCAACCGCATCTATACCACGCGAGCGCGGGCGAACATCAACTTCCTCTCGGCCGTCCCAAAATTCGTTTTGGATGCCGCACTCATCGGTGGATTCTTGTTGGTAGGTGGTTTCGCGTACGTCGAAGGCGGCCTCGCCGATGCACTCGCCGCTATCGCAATCTTCGGAGTTGCGGGTTTCCGGCTGGTCCCAGCGCTCACAGGTTTCCAGTCGGTTCTCACTGTCACACACGCGAGTTCGCCCCACGTGCAAGCTGTTATTGATGACATCTACCAGTCGCGCGTATACATCGAGCGGGCAGAGACCATTGGTCATGATCCCATCGGCGAGGCGCCGCGGTCGCTCGAGCTCGAGAATGTCAGCTTTACTTACGAGGGATCGTCGATGCCCGCAATCGACGACGTCAACTTGTCCATTCCTTTGGGAAGCACCCTGGGCCTTGTCGGATCGTCGGGGGCGGGAAAGAGCACTCTTGTTGACATCCTTCTCGGGCTTTTGGTTCCATCGGACGGCTCGATCGAACTCGATGGCGAGCCACTGGAGAACGTTCTCGCGTCGTGGAGAGCCCGCGTCGGTTACGTTCCTCAGGACGTGGCGATTTTTGAGGGATCGATCGCACAAAACGTCGCGCTCGTGTGGAACACAGACTTTGATGCGGAGCGAGTAGAGAGTGCGCTTCGACGTGCACAACTTTGGACGACTGTTGAGTCGCGCCCTGAGGGCATGAACTCGGCTGTGGGCGAGCGAGGAATGTCCCTCTCGGGTGGGCAACGTCAGCGGCTCGGAATTGCGCGCGCTCTCTATTCGGACCCCCTGATTCTCGTGCTCGATGAAGCAACGAGTGCGCTCGACACGAAGACCGAATCAGATGTCGCGGCAGCGATCCGCTCACTCCGTGGCGAGATCACGATCGTCTCGGTAGCTCACCGGCTCTCGACGATTCGCGATAATGATCAAGTGTGTTTCATGCAGGATGGTCGCGTTGTTGCTGTCGGTACCTTCGAAGAGTTGGTTGCGCAAGTCCCGGAATTCGCTGAGCAGGCTGCGCTCGCGGGGATTAGTTAGCGCGCGTAGTAGCGTCTAGTTGCTCTCGCGGAGGGTGGCAATGGCTGCCGCTTCCCCGAAGAACGCTGCCGTGGCCCTGTGGCGTCTGTTCAGTAGCCATGCTGTTCTGATCGCAGCAGTGTCGGAGGCAATCACTAGGTCGAAATGCCCGGCTAATTTTGCCGGTTTTCTGCTGTAGGCCCGTGCAAAAGTGCGGGAGGGGTCCGTTGCACTGAGGGAATTGATCAGTCGACCGACTGGGGACTTTGCTAGTGTGGGGCGCAATTTCTGCGCACCCACCGCCAACAGAAGTCGGTCGACGAGAGGCGCAGGATTTGCTAGCAGGGAGTGGATAATTGCGTTGCGGGCGTAAGTTTTCTCGGCGTGCTTCACGGGGTCGAGCGTCGCGATTGTGAGCACGACGTCGCATTCGGCGGCAGCGGCGATTACTTCGGCAAGGCCCGCGGTTGCGAACTGTGACTCGAGTCGCTCAACTGCCTCAGCATCATTGGCCACTAAGAGGAGAGCATTCAGAGTTGTCATTGACGGCCGCTCTCTGACATTGTCTGACGAGTCCATTCTGATATCCGTGGTTCGAGTTGTCTCAGTCGCTCGAAGCGAGCCGCTGACTTTCGTGCCTGAGCCTGCGCGTCTGCGTCTGAGTCGAGTGCCATCATGCCTAATGCAACGATCGACTCCGCGAAACTTTCTGCGGAAACCTCCGCCGCGGCGACCCATCGTGGATAGTCCTGCAGGACTGTTGTAGAGGCTGTCTCCGGGTGATGCAGCGAGGCAATGGGGAGTCCAGTTCCCGCATACTCGTAGACTTTCCCGCTTGAAATATATTCGCTCTGCCCAAGGACGAGAAGCAGCGCATCGAAACGGGAATAGACCTCGGCGACTTGTGTCTTGCTGACGATTCCCATGTAGCGCACGCCATCGACGGCGTAGCTCTCGATGAGTTCAAGCATCTGGGCGTTGGGCGCTGAGTAGTGTCCAAGACGACCATGGATTTCGAAAACTGCATTTGCCAAGACAGGGGAGTGCTTGCGCGCTTGCCGCCATCCTTCGAGGGTTTCGTGAACAGGCATCGGGCCATAAATCGTGCCGAGGTACCCGAATATGAGGCCGTCCCGCGAAGACACGCGATCGACTTGTCCCTGCAGGAATTCTGGATCAAAACCGTTGGTGACAACATGGAACTTGGGTGCGTCAGTGGGGAACTCCCGGGCGTGCCACTGGAGAATGGGCTTGTTGACGAACCAGACTTCGCTCGCGCTCTTGAGCAGCCTTTTCTCCCAGCGAGCTGACCGGGACGATCGCGATCCGATGCGCGAGCCGCGATACATGTCGAGATGCCATGTGTCGCGGTAGTCCATTACATAGGGGATGCCGTGGCTCTTATTGAGGTAGTAGCCGGGCAGGAAGTCGATGTTCGGGTTTGCCGTGCCAATGACGAGGTCGACTGGTGTGTTGCGGTGAACCTCGCGAGCGGCGGCAACCAACGGGCGACGCCAGGCACCGTATCGCGGCTCCGGAAATGCAGAGCTTTCGCCCAGCGACTTGAGAAAGCTCCACAGCAGGGGCGACGCGACGCGAAGGCGTGTCCACTGCGACAGATTGGTCTCTCCTCGTGAGAGGTCGAAGGGAACTCTCACAACCGTGATCGAGGACTGAATCTGCTGTTCAGCGAGTTCGTCCGTGCCGGTGAGCGAGGCGAACGTTTCCCGAGTGGCGGTAAGCACAGTAACGCGCCATCCTGCTTCAGCATAGGCATTTGCGCTAGCCAATGCTCGGTACATTCCTGCGCCGCGAGCGGGGGGATAGCCCCAGGCGACGTAGAGCAGGTGAGGTTTACGCATTGGAGTACTCAGTGAATTCCGGTCTGTAAAGTCTGCGAGCAACTGCTGCTGCAGTGTGCTGCGGATCATGGGCAGGCACTCATGAACCCTACTATTGAACTATGGCGCCGCTCCGGATTCTCTGCATTTCGTTTTCTCCAATTGAACGCGACGCGCGTGTCCTTCGACAGTTGGGAATTCTCGCGGAATTTGGTCACGTCACAACGGTTGGCTATGGTTCGCGACCGGCGCACGCTGCGGCGCACGTCGAGGTGCCGTCGAATCTCCCATCGCTGCCGCAAACGCTGGGTGGCGTAGCGCTGTTAGCTCTTCGTCAGTGGTCGCGCGCCGAACTCGCCGCGCCTGCGGTGCAGTTTGCGCTCACAGCGCTCGACGGTGAACGATTTGACCTAGTAGTTGCGAACGATGCGCGCGCGATTCCGGCCGCTCATGCGCTGGCTCACGGGGCCCCGGTGTGGTCAGATCTCCATGAGTGGGCACCCGAGGAGCGCACTCACGTGCTTTCTTGGCGACTATTGGTGGCGCCATTGATGCGACATATTTGCGCGAGATACCTTTCCCGATCCGCTGCGTCATCAACGGTGTGTGACTCAATCGCTGGGCTCTACGAGCGCGGCTACGGAGTTAGGCCGACCGTCGTGCGCAACTCAACACATTGGCGCCAATTAGAGCCGTCTACTGCGGACCCGTCAACAATAAGAATGGTGCATAGTGGTGCCGCTATACATGGCCGCAATCTTGAAGCGATGATCGATGCCACCCGAGAGTTGGGCGAGGGCTATTCGCTGGATCTTTTTCTTGTCGAAGGTGGTGATGGGGGCGCCTATCTTCGAAAGTTGAAGGCGCGAGCTGGCGAATTAGGCTCAATCCGATTTAACCCTCCTGTAACTCCGGCTGAGCTGCCCGGGGTGCTTAATCAGTTCGACATTGGCGTATTTTGGATACCGCCAACGCACACTAATGCGCGGTATACCCTCCCGAATAAGTTCTTTGATTATGTACAAGCGCGGCTTGCGATTGCGGTCGGGCCGAGCATCGAGATGCAGCAGCTCGTCGAGAGCAAGCAGCTCGGAGTCGTCAGCGATGGCTTCAGCGTTACCGAGTGCGTAGCCTCGATTCGGTCACTCACCCCCGCTGCGATCGCTCGCACAAAGTTGCGCGTTGACGCGGCGTCGCGAGAGCTTAGTTTCGAACGTGATGGCGAAGTAATGCGCTCCATTGTTCGGGGCGCGACCCTGGCAAACGCGGCGTCCGAATGAGCGCGGTCAAGCACTGGATGCTTCGAGTGGTTGTCCGAATCAAGAACGGCGTGAAGCGCCTTATCATTGGCCTCATTCTGTCGTTGCCGACTCAAGTTCAACTGCGCGTTTTACCGTCTTCGCAGTGGTACGACTCCTCGTTAGTTCCGGTGCCCGAAAACCTCAGCTCTCATTCACGGTCACGATTAATGATCGCGCCGGCAAACTCAGCAGGGCAAGGTTGGGCTTGGGCGCAAGCAGTGAATAGGTATTTCTCTGGCGCAACCGCAACGAATATGGCGGTCGTGGGCCCCCAAGACTTTGGATTCGGCTGCGGCGAGCCGGTTCCGCTCGGCGTGTATCGATGGTCAAGACGCTGGCACGAGGCGCAACGTGAAGCAGTGACGAGTCGATTCACTCATGTGCTCGTCGAGTCAGATCGGCCGCTGTTTGGCGATGCGCAGTTACGCACTGCTGAGGCAGACATCGACGAACTTGTGGCTGCAGGTCTTACTGTTGGATTGCTTTTTCATGGAAGCGACATCCGGTTGCCGAGTCGCCACGCGGAACGGATGCAGTGGTCTCCGTTCCATGGCGAACGATGGTCGTTGACACCGGCTTTAGAGCAACGTGCCGGTGAACTTCAGTCGCGGTTGGCTAACTCCGCTCTGCCGATCTTTTTTTCGACTCCCGACCTTACCCTCGACGTGCCTCAAGGCCACTGGCTGCCTGTTGTTGTTGACCCGTCGATCTGGGAGCTGGGGCCCCCTGTGTTCTCGCACGGCGGCGTTCCGGTTGTGGCGCATGCGCCGAGTAAGGCCGCGGTCAAGGGTTCGGATCTTGTCGACCCGGTGATGAAGAAGCTAGAAGATGAGGGCCTGATTCGTTACGTTCGTGTCGAGAACGTCCCGACAGGCGAGATGCCAGCGGTATATACCTCAGTCGATATCGTTCTCGACCAATTCAGTTTGGGTATCTACGGGGTTGCAGCATGTGAGGCGATGGCTGCTGGTCGCACTGTTGTCTCGTTCGTTTCTGATCAAGTTCGAGACTTCGTTTCAGAAGCGACCGGGCTCACATTGCCGATCATTGACCTGTCGCCTGACACAATCGAACAGGAGATGCGTGCTCTACTGAACGATCGTCAGCGAATGCTTGAGCACGCTTCGCGTGGACCTGAGTTCGTGCGGAGTGTCCATGACGGGAAGTTGAGTGCCGCAGTCTTATCGAAGTTTCTCGAATGTTAGCGCGGCGGGAATCTGTTGCGGGTGCGAGGCTCACGAGTAGTCTGGGCCGCAATGAAGTCGCGCGAGCCTAGTGTGCCGGGCAGCGGTGAGAACGTCGTTGAGATGGCGAAGGGAACTCGTGTGCTGCACTCCGTGAAAAGGGCCGTTGCCGCGGTGCTCGCGCGGCTGCCGGAACAGCTGAGCGCCGTACTCCGTGCGAAACGGTATCGATATCGACTGTCTGATGTTCCGGCCGCGCCTCAAGTGCGCGACACAGAAGTCCGCTTGTACATCGCGCCAGTCAACTTTGCTGGTCAAGGTTTTCGTTGGGCTCGGGCCGCAGAGCGGCTTCCCGATGTCTCTGCGGTAAGCATGCATTATGTAAAGCTGGGCGACTTTGGCTATCCAGTTGACAACTCGGTACCAGTCAACGTCACACGGTTTTCGCACGCCTGGCAGGAGCGACAATTTGAGACTGTGTGCCAAAATTTTTCACACGTCATTGTGGAAGCAAACCGCGCACTCTTCGGTACCCTCTTCGACTCAGACACCGAATCTGAGATTCGTGCTTTGCAAGCGCGTGGCTTGACAGTCGCCGCAGTGTGTCACGGCACAGAACTGCGACTGCCGAGTAGACACCAAAAGATCGACCGGTGGTCGCCGTTTAACGATTCCAGTTGGCCCTTGATTCCCGAGTTTGAGAGCAAGGCGTTGCTCACACGCCGTGTGCTCGGGGCAACTGGAGTGCCCGTGTTCGTCTCGACTCCAGAACTCCTTCTTGATTGGCCGCAGGCCCAGTGGCTTCCCATTGTCATAGACATCGAAAAGTGGTCGCGTGACGACTTGGCACTGCAGCAGCCTAGGCTTCGGGTGGTTCATGCCCCCTCAAAGGACATCGTTAAGGGAACACACCTCATTGACGAGAATATGCGGCGGCTTCACGATGAGGGCCTTATTGACTACCGTGTAGTTCGGGGCGTTCCGGCGGCCGAGATGCCGGAGGTGTACGGCAACTCGGACATCGTAATTGATCAATTTCGAATCGGAAATTACGGAACCGCAGCGATTGAGGCGATGGCTGCGGGACGCCTAGTTATCTCTCACTTGCATGATCAGGTACGGGATCACGTGCGAGAGAGTTCTTCGAAAGAGGTTCCGATAGTTGAAGCAACACCGGACACGCTTGAGCAGACGCTGAGAGAAATCGCGGCTGATCGTCAGCGTTATTCTACTTTTGCGAGTGCAGGTCCAGCGTTTGCGCGAGAGTTGCACGATGGCCGTCTCAGCTCGGAGGTACTCGCCACATTCCTTAGGTAGGTTCTCGCCTTGTCTCTTAGCCGAGCCGTTTGTTCCAGTGAGTGCTTCGCCGAAAAGTTGTCTCCTGTATCGCGGATTGCACTATTCGCTTACTCTTAACGGGATTGTAGTGTCCGAGGGGGGCGTAAATTGGTTGCGAAAATTGGCATTAGGCAGAGGGCTCTGCGTGTTCTCGGTATGGGGCTAGCGTCCGCTGTTCTCGCGGTGGGCATGGTCGCGCAGACTCCGCCGCAACCAGCCGCCGCCATCTCTGGAAGCGAGTTTGATCCAGGAACCATCATCAGCGACGCTGAGTTCTACAACGGCAACGCAATGACCGAAGCTCAGATTCAGTCATTCCTCAATTCTAAAACCGGCATCCTCAAAAGCTTGCGCCAGAACGTCGCCACTCGACCAAAAGAGGTCTCACAAACCACGGGAAATTTGATCTGCGAGCAGATCTTGGGCGGCACTAAGTTGCTCGCCTCGACGATGATCTACCGAGCTCAAGTTGCGTGCGGTATCAGCGCCAAAGTGATTTTGGTTACGCTTCAGAAGGAACAGGGCCTGATCACCAACTTCAGTCCCAGCTACCACAATATTAACTTCGCTCTCGGTTACGGCTGCCCCGACACCCCAGCGGGGTGCTCGGGCGCCTATGAGGGCTTCGGGTACCAGGTTTTCACGGGAACACGGCAATTCAAAGCCTACAAAGCGGCTAACTTCGCCAAGCAACCGGGTACTCATACGATTGCATATTTTCCCAACAACGTGGCGTGTGGAAGCAAGACAATCAAAGTCACGAACTACGCGACTGCGGCGCTCTACAACTACACTCCGTACGTTCCCAATGCGGCCGCTTTGGCTAACCTCGGTGGGCTCGGCAATAGCTGTTCATCCTACGGCAACCGCAACTTCTGGTACTACTACTACTCTTGGTTCGGCAACCCCACGGACATCAAGCCGACTGCGCCTGTCGAACGCATCGGTGGGGCGAATCGATACGAAACATCAGCAATGTTGGTCAAGAAGAGCTACCTCACGACTGGAGTCGAGCGGGTATACGTTGCGACAGGTGCAGGGTTTGCCGATGCGCTGAGTGCTTCAGGCGCCGCGGGGGCTGCCGGCGCTCCGCTTTTGCTCGTCGGGTCAAATTCAGTGCCGGCGAGCGTCAAGACTCAGCTGCAGCGGCTGGCCCCGCAGGAGATAATCGTGCTCGGTGGGCCCGCGATCGTTTCGGATGACGTTGTGAGCGTTCTTGGGACGCTGGCGGCTTCAGTTTCCCGCGTCTTTGGAGCGGATCGCTATGAGACGTCACGATTGGTAGCTGCAGCGTCGTTCCCAGCGGGCACGACGACGTCCGCCTTCATCGCGACTGGCAGCACGTTCCCTGACGCTTTGTCGGCAAGCTCCGCGGCGGCGACAGCCGGTGGACCGATGATCCTTGTTAAGGGTGGCGCCACCTCGGTTGATGCCGACACCCTCGATCTCCTAACAAACCTAGGAGTGACGAAGGTCTCGATCGCAGGCGGTACTGGCGCTGTTTCTGCCGGCATCGAGAGCCAGCTCGTGGCTGTTCTCGGCGCCGCAAACGTAGCTCGCTATGGAGGAGCCAATCGCATTGACACGTCTGTGGCGATCAACAATGCAAGCTTCGATGGAGCAGATACGGTCTATTTCGCAACAGGCAAGAACTTCCCAGATGCTCTCTCGGGCGCTGCAGTCGCTGGAGCGACAGGATCTCCCCTATATATTGTCAATTCCTCGTGCGTTCCTAAAGCAGTACTTCAAGCGGTCATAGATCTCGGGGCGACGAAAGTCGTAGTCCTTGGTGGCACCGGAGTGCTCACGTCAGACGTTGTTCACTATCGGAACTGCACGTAGGCACACGAGCTGAATGCGTCGCCCGGTTATCGCAAGGTAACGGGGTGACGCGGTTGCGCTCGTAGACTGATCGCATGAGAGTTTTGGTTACCGGCGGTGCGGGCTACATCGGAGCACACACCTCCCGACTCTTGGCAGAACGAGGCGACTACGTTCTCGTTGTCGACGACCTGGTTACGGGTTCTCGCGAACGCATCCCCGAGCTTCCCGTGGTGTCTTTCAATATTGCGAATGGCTCAGCTGCACAGCTCGAAAGTCTTCTGCGCGAGCACCGCATCGACGCGGTTATCCACTTTGCGGCTCAAAAACAGGTGGCCGAGTCTGGACAAAAGCCAGCTTGGTACTACGAGCAGAACGTGGGCAGTGTTGCCCAACTGCTGCTGGCGATGGAAGCTGCCGCGGTCCATAAGCTCGTGTTTTCTTCGTCGGCCGCCGTCTACGGCGAAGCCTCAGGGGCAATCGCCGAGGACGCACCCACCCACCCGATCAACCCCTATGGCGCCACCAAACTTGTGGGCGAGCAGCTCATCAGCGCGTCATCACTCGCGTGGCCGCTCCGAGCCGCAAGCCTCCGGTATTTCAACGTTGGCGGGGCAGGCAGCCCAGAACTCGGTGACACTCAAGCGCTCAACCTCATCCCAATCTGTTTCAAACAGATCGCAGCCAACATGCCGCCGTTGATCTACGGAGATGATTACGACACCGTCGATGGCACCTGCGTGCGCGATTACGTGCACGTTAGCGATGTAGCAGAAGCGCACTTGGCAGTGCTCAATGCGCTTCCGGAGCAGCCGGGCAATACCGTGCTCAATATCGGCACCGGTGTGGGAACGTCGGTGCGTCAGATGGTGGATGCGATCCTCCAGGTTTCTGGCAGCAACCTTACTGCTGCAGTTCTTGATCGCCGCGCGGGAGACCCCGCTGCAATTGTCGGCGTTGTGGACAGCATCCTGGAATTAACCGGCTGGAGCGCTCGCTACACCGTGAGCGACATTGTGGAGTCCGCCTGGGTGTCACGGCAGCACTTCGAATCGCTCTCCGTGCGGTCGTGGAGAGACGAACTGCGGTCGGAGTAACTCGAGCTATCCGGACGACTGAGGATTGGTGTCTAAGGCATTTCTCCAGCTGAGCTCCCGCGCAGCCTTCACGCAGCACACCACGAAGGTCAGCCATCCGAACTCGATCAATAGTGAGCTCTCACCCCAGGCGCTCACGACGAGAACGAGCAACACTAGGGCGGGCCACGCAAACACGATGCTGCGCCTGCGCGATGCCAGCAGCCACGAGCGCACAAATGCCAGCCCGAGAAGGCCAACAAAAATTAGGAAACCGACGAGACCCAGCTGAAACCAGACGTCGAGATACGCGTTGTGTGCAGAATCGGGAACCCGACCACCAAAGTTGCCGAACGCGGTAAACGGCGCAAGATCCGCATTCCACGGGCCGATCCAACCCCAGCCCTCAAGGCGGTGAGTTTCACCCAACGACCAGAGTTGGCGCCACACGCGAAGCCGGTAGGCCAAATCACCGCTTGCATCAAACGACGCCACGACTGCCGCACGCGAAAACCAAGAGATAACCCCCACCGCGGCAACGAACCCAATGAGCACGACCTGCCAATACCGGCGCCGACCTGACGGAACGCGCCGCAAGGCATAGAGCGCTGCGCTCGCAGCGAGAACCACAAGCGCAGTACCGAATGCGAGTGGAGACTGCGAGAGAACCAGCACAACGCCAGCGAGCACGAGCGACCCGATTGCGTAGCCCCGCTGAAGAGACTTGGTGCGGAGCTCGGTAGCAAAAGTGATGAGTGCAATCACCGCGACGATACCTAGTTGATTGCGGGCCCCGAAAAGGCCTTGAATGGGGTCGGTAGTGCCGAAGTTTCCTGCAATTGAGAGGGCCTTGAGCGAGGTGTCGAAGACGAGCCCCGTGAGAATCTCGAGGCCGATCGACACCACCAGCACAAATCGCATGACGTCGCCAAACGCTCGAACAATTTGGATGGTGTCGCGAACGAGCGCGATATAGATCCCCAGCACGGTGAAAACGAGCAGGTAGCTCAGCGCTGCGAGCGAAGCCCACTGGTACTGGCTCCAGAAGATTGTGAGCCACGCCCACAGGGTGAATGCCATCAGCGAGATAGGCACGAGAGCACGCCACCCAATGTTGCCCCACTGGGCAGCAAGCGATGCGGAAACCAGTACGACGAGCGCAATCAGAATTGCCAGTAGGCCAGGAGCACCGATTGTGTGGCGGAGAGCGAACGCACAAAGCGCAGTCGCGATCGTCACCGTCGACAGCACCGAAGATACCCGCGCGGAACCGAGAATTGTGGCACCCGTGTCGATCACGACACGGAAGCGGGGTGGAGGCTGAATCATGGGGTGCGCACCATCCAGTCCGGCCGTTTCGTCTTAACAGCAATAATGACCAGCATCGCGAGTGCGTACTCACCGAGCAGCCGGCTTTCGGGGATGCTCTGCACAATCAGTGCCACCATAACCAAGATCGGCAAAAACGTCAGCGGCGAGTACGCATCTGTCACACCGGGCGCTGAGCGCGGGCGATCTGCGGCAGCCAGCCATGCTCGCACCAGAGTAGAGGCCACGAGCGCGCCAAACACCACAACCCCGACGATGCCCAGTTGTAGCCAGAGATCGAGCCAGGTGTCGTGTGCCTGAACCTGCACAACACCGTTACGGATAACGAGTCCCTTGAATGGCTCGGCCCAAGGCATCCAGAAACTGATCCACCCCCACCCGAACGTCGGTCTCTGCTGGGCAAGCTCGATGACCGTATGCCAAATATCCCCGCGTCCCGTGAGATCACTGCTCTTGCCGAGCAACTCAAAAATGGTGCTGCGCAGTGCAAAGCTAATAGCGATACCGGCAGCGGCCAGAGCCACAAAGCCCGCGGCACTCCAACGGCGTGCAGCATCTGTGCGACGGCTTCGGATGACGAGTAATCCCACCGCAGTGAGAGCGACAGCCGCGAGCGCCACCGTCACCGTCGCGGAACGCGTGAAGAACAGCGTCAATGCAGCCAGCGCGATCCATGTAATCGACCACCTCCGGCTAACACTGCCTGTCGCCCACTGGATGGAGAAGGCGATCAGGGCAAGCAGTGCGAGAAATCCGAGGTGGTTTGCGTTGCCGACGATGCCTTGAATGCGTCCGTCGTCGAAGGTCTCGAATAGTTCGTTGCGCGACCAATAGAGCATCTTGGGGATGGTGTCGTAGCCGGGCACGGCAACTTCAGGCTGGGCTGTCCACGGCAGAATCGGGCCGCGAACAATGGTGGCAACGATGAGTTCGAAGAGTAGCGAGGCGGCAAGGAGGATGCGTAACACTCGCGCAAGCCCGTTGAACAACTCCTGCCACGTGAAGCTAATGGCGAGAGCGAGCGCGCCGAGCACGGTCAACCAAGTGGTCAGCAGCCCCAGTGCGCTTGCGGTTGGATACTGTGACCACGCCAGGGACACCGTCGCCAGCACCATGAACACCACGAACGGGTACGGTAGCCCGCCGATGCTCCAGCGCTGTCGAGACTGAACAAGAATTACCGAGGATGCTGCCGCGAGAGCAGCGGCAACAACGCCCCAGCCGACCCAACCAATCGAATACCGCCAGGCATCTCCACCAAACAGAATCAGTAGCGAGAGAACGAGAAACCAGGCGCGCGTCCTCGGGTGCTCAATCAGTCGCATTACGCAAGATTAGACGAATGCTGCCTTGCCTGTGATTGCGCGACCCACGATGAGGGTGTTCATTTCGCGTGTTCCCTCATACGAGTAGATCGCCTCAGCATCGGCAAAGTGTCGCATCACGCCGTAGTCGAGCACGATGCCGTTGCCGCCGAGCACTTCACGGCACCAGGCCACGGTCTCGCGCATGCGGCTGGACGCGTATTCTTTGGCGAGCGCTGCGTGTTCATCCTTTTGGGTGCCCTCATCGAGCATTTCGGAGACCCGAGTCACCATGCCGATCGATGCGGTGATGTTGCCGAGGCTCTTGGCGAGGTGTTCTTGAACGAGCTGGTGGCTGCTGATGGTCTTGCCGAATTGGATGCGCTCGCCCGTGTATTTGACAGCAGCTTCGTAGGCGCCGATAGAGTTTCCGACCGCGGCCCACGCGACTTCGGCGCGGGTGAGTCGCAGTACAGCGGCGGTGTCGCGGAACGACTGCGACTTCTGCAGGCGGTTGGTTTCCGGTACGACGACGTTCTCCAGAACGATATCGGCATTCTGCACGATGCGCAGCGCTTGTTTGTTTTCGATCCGCGTTGCTGAATAGCCGGGGGTGCTGGTGGGAACGATGAAACCCTTCACCTGGTTGTCGGCTTCGTCACGCGCCCAAATGATGGTGACGTCGCTGATGGAACCGTTACCGATCCAACGCTTCTCACCGTTGATGATCCAATTGTCGCCATCGCGCTTGGCGACGGTCTGCAGGCCCTGAGCGGTGTCGGAGCCCGAGAGCGGTTCTGTCAGACCGAAGGCACCGAGCAGTTCCCCCGAAGCAAATTTGGGCAGCCACTCATCGCGCTGCTCTTGTGAACCCGCAACGCCGATCGAGCCCATCACGAGACCGTTTTGCATGCCAACGAGGGTTGCGACGCTGGCGTCAACGCGAGCAAGCTCAAGCGCAACCCAGCCACGGAAGACGGCAGAGTTCTTATACTCTTGGGTCTCGGCCCAGGGGAGTCCGAAGAGTCCGAGGTCAGCGAGACCCTTGACGACAACATCGCGGTTGAAAAACTCGGCTTTGGCCCACAGATCGTTGGCGATCGGGCGAACTTCTTTATCGAGGAAGGCACGCAACTTCACGATCGTTTCTTTTTCTTGATCCGTGAGGGCGTTCTCGTAGCCATAGAAGTCGCTGCTGAGGGTCTCAAATGACATAGTCGTTGCTCCATTACTTGTCGAAATCATTGCGAGCTTAAAGCGTGCGTGCGTGTCGCTTCTAGACGGTTGGTACTTTGGTCTAACGCTTCGAGAAGAGTGGACTGAATGTTTGTAGGCATCACTAATTCCCCCCGCGATTATGCGTGGGGTTCTGCGGGGGAAATCTCGGCACTGTTGGGAACAGAGCCAACGGGGAAACCTGAGGCGGAACTCTGGCTTGGCGCGCATCCCGGCTGCCCGAGTGTGATCGCCGATCCGTTTCAGACGGGTGGCGCCGGTGACCTCAACGAGTGGATTCAGCGCTCCGGCGCGAAAATTTTGGGGGACGGCGTCACCCAGCTTCCCTTCTTGCTCAAGATTCTTGCGGCGGGGGCGCCGCTCTCACTTCAGGCTCACCCGACAACCAAACAGGCGGTTGAGGGCTATGCGCGCGAGAACGCGGCAGGCGTGCCGCTGACGGCATCGAATCGTAACTACAAGGACCCGTCGGCAAAGCCCGAACTCATCGTTGCGGTAAGTGAGACGTTTGAGGCGTTGTGCGGCTTTCGGGCGATGGCGGATACCCGGGAATCCATCGAACGACTTGCTGAGTTGGATGCCGCTAGCACCCGCCCTCAGCCGGCACTCTTCGCCGAGTGGTTGGGTTTCGCGCGCGACGACTCCAGTCTGCGGTCGATGTTCGAATGGCTGATTTCTGCCGAGCACCCGGTGCCAGAGCTTGTGGAACGAGTCACCGCGCTCGCCGAAGCTGCGGGCGACGAGTTTGCTCTCGTGCGCACCCTTGCTGGTCACTACGCGGGCGACCCCGGTGTGCTGATTGCACTCATGCTCAACCATGTGACGCTGGCCAAGGGGCAGGCGCTGTTCTTGCCGGCAGGCAACATCCACGCCTACCTTCGGGGTCTCGGGATTGAGCTCATGGCGGCCTCCGATAATGTGCTGCGCGGGGGGCTTACCCCGAAGCATGTCGACGTGCACGAACTGTTGAGTGTGCTCGATTTCTCGGCGAGCCCGGTGCCGTACCTGCGCCCAGTAGCGTTGGGAGTGGCAGTGCAAGTCTTTCGGCCCCCGGTGCGCGACTTTCAGCTCATGGTGGTGGAGGGTGACGGCTCGGTTGACATCTCGAGTGCCGCGATCGTGCTCTGCATTTCGGGCGAGTTCGCAGTGGAGGGCGCCGGTGGTTCTGCAACACTGGCGCGTGGTGGCTCGGTATTTGTTTCAGCCGATGAGCGCCACCTAGAGATTCGCGGAGCCGGTCAGCTGTTTGTGGCGGCAACGCAATAGTGTTGGCATCATGACCGCGCGAGGAAGCTTCGCCAAACGCATCCTCGGCTTTGCGGGGCTGCCGTTTTTGTCGCTCATCACCCCGTTTCTCTTCTTGCCGATTCTGGCACGAGTCGCCGGAGCTGATGCCTGGCTTGCTATTGCTGTGGGTCAATCCAGTGGTGGATTCTTTGCGCTCATCGTTGCGCTCGGCTTCAACACGGTCGGGCCTCCGCTGATCGCATTGGCTGAGCCGAGCATCCGTCCCCGCTTGCTGGCAACAAGCGTGCAGGCTCGACTTCTGGTGTGGCTACCGAGCGCAGTGCTTGCTGGTGCGATCGCCGCCGCAGTGTCGCCGAGCGACTATCGAGTGGATGCCGCAGTAATGGCGGTCGCGATGAGCCTGACCGGCCTATCGAGTGCCTGGTTCATGATCGGGCTCGGACGCGCCAGTCTGATCGCGATCTATGAGATATCTCCCCGAATTGTGGCAACCGTCATCGCCGCGGTGATCGTGTTGAACGCCGGTGACGTGCTCTGGTACCCCGTGCTATTAGTGGCAGCCTCGCTGCTGAGCGTTAGCCTGTTTGCGATTCGAACCGCCGGGGTTCGAGAACTGATGCGCCGTGACAGGTCCGCGATTCGTGAAGTCTTTCGGGCAAACCGCTCTGCCGTGACTACCGAGGTCGCTGGTGGTGCCTACAACTCCTTGGCGGTCACCTTCGTTGGGGCGACCGCAGCGACCGCGCAGGCCGCCGCCTACGTTTCGGGCGACAAGCTGTACCGCATCGGCCAGTACTCCGTGTCGGCACTGGGAAACGCCCTCCAGGGATGGGTCGTGGAGGCAGGGGATGCAGAGTTTGGTCACCGCATCCGTCGCTCCTTCATCGTGCACGCGGGCCTCGGCCTCGCCGGGCTCACCGCTTTCGCCGTGCTGGGTCCATGGCTCTCTGAAGTGCTCTTCGGCGCTGAAGTCGCCATCGATGAGGCCACCGCGTTGGGTCTCGGCGTCGCAACCTTGGGCATTGCGCTCGGCACTTCGCTGGGGCGCATCACCCTCGTCGGTATGGGCGCTCGCCGCCAGTTCATGCTGAGCGTCTTGCTCGCCGCCGCCGTCGGAGTACCCGCCATCCTGCTGCTCAGCGCAACCTATGGCGCTGCAGGCGGGGCGTGGGGGCTAGCAATTGGCGAAACCGTATCGGTGTGCACTCAAGCCTTGTTCGTGTGGCGCCTCCGGGCGAAAGCCGGCGCATTCATTGTCGCGACCACGAGAACGCATGAGGCCCCGACCGAAAACTAGTCGGCTGTGTCGCTGCGACCCTGCATGGCAGCGCAACTTCCAGTAGCGTGGCATCCGCCGAAGTATCGGTTCAGACCCGGGGAACAGCCGGCCGCAAGCAAGCAAGAAAGACGACTATGAAGCGCGCATTCATTACTGGTATCACCGGCCAAGACGGCCTCTACCTTGCAGAGTTGCTGCTGTCGAAGGGCTACAAGGTCTTCGGCCTCATGCGCGGGCAGAACAACCCGAAGCGTGAATTGCTCGAGCGGGAGCTTCCGGATGTCGAAATTCTGACCGGCGACCTCACCGACCTGTCGAGCCTGATGCGCGCCTTGAGCGTTGCGAAGCCCGACGAGTTCTACAACCTGGGGGCAATCTCCTTTGTGGCCTACTCCTGGGAGAACGCACACCTCACCAGTGAAGTCACCGGCATGGGAGTGCTCAACGCGCTCGAAGCCGTGCGCCTTCACATGGCAGCGACCGGCCAAGAGGTGCGGTTCTACCAAGCGTCAAGTTCGGAAATGTTTGGCAAGGTACAACAAGTACCGCAGAACGAAGACACTCTGCTGTGGCCCCGCTCGCCCTACGGTGTTGCCAAGGTCTATGGCCACTACATGACGATCAACTATCGAGAGTCGTACGGCATGCACGCCTCCTCGGGTGTGCTGTTCAACCACGAATCTCCGCGCCGCGGCCCCGAGTTCGTCACCCGCAAGGTCAGCCGGGCTGTTGCGCGCATTTCACTCGGCTTGCAAGACAAGATCACGCTCGGCAACCTTGACGCTCAGCGTGACTGGGGCTTCGCCGGCGACTATGTCGAAGCAATGTGGTTGATGTTGCAACAGGACGAGCCAGACGACTACGTCATTTCGACCGGCGAGACGCAGAGCATCCGCGTACTCCTGGATCATGCTTTCGCTGCGGTCGGCATTGACGACTGGACCGATTACGTCGAACTTGATGAACGATTCATGCGCCCCGCAGAAGTCGACCTCCTCGTTGGCGACTCGGCGAAGGCCAAGGCACGCCTCGGGTGGGAGCCGACCGTCAGATTCCCCGAACTGATCGCCATGATGGTCGAAGCTGACCTCGCCGAGCAGAAAGAGCTCGCCGGCATCAAATGAAGCGTGCACTGATTACCGGAGTTACCGGTCAAGATGGCTCGTACCTTGCCGAGCTCTTGCTTGCCAGGGGGTACGAAATCCACGGCGTGACACGCGATGCGGATGAGGTGGTCACCGACGGTGTGATCGCGCACGAACTTAACCTCGCCACCGATAGCGCGATCGCCGAGCTCATCTCCGAAGTTGAGCCGCACGAAATCTATAACCTTGCCGCGCTGAGCTCCGTCTACCAGTCGTGGCAAAATCCGGGCCTCACCGCGCGACTCAACGGTGCGGTGGTTGCGGAGATGTTGGCAGCGGTGAAAGTGATCCACGATCGGGGCACCACCGACATCCGTTTCATTCAGGCCTCAAGCGCTGAGATTTTTGGTGCACCGACCCAATCGCCACAAAACGAGCAGACCACTGTGCGCCCGACGAGCCCGTATGGTGCGGCGAAAGCGTACGCTCACGGTCTCGTGGGCGCCTACCGCACCGCAGGCGTTGCTGCCTCCTCGGTGATTCTGTACAACCATGAGTCGCCGCGACGCCCCGAGACTTTTGTGACCCGCAAGATTACGGCCGCCGCTGCCCGCATTTCTGCCGGCAAACAAGACACGCTTGAACTCGGAAACTTGGAAGCGCAACGCGATTGGGGTTGGGCTCCCGACTATGTTGATGCGCTCTTTAGAGCAGCGCAGCATTCCGAGCCCGACGACTTTGTGATTGCGACCGGTGTTTCGCACTCGGTCCGTGACTTTGTGGCGGCGGCATTTGCGCGAGCAGGCGTTGATGACTGGCCCGATCGCGTGCGCGTCTCCGAGACGCTCCTGCGCTCAGGGGATGCCCCTCTGCAGTTGGGCGATGCGAGCAAGGCCCGGCAGCTCCTCGGCTGGTCGCCAACCGTCGAGTTTGATGAAATTGTGTCGGCGATGGTCGACAACGATCTCGCTTTGCTGAGTTAACCGAAGACACGGCGCGCCATAACCCTTAAGTGTTGGTCGAGGCAATTATCATCTGCGACTTGACGTGGGGTAACTACAACGGTGTAATTATGTAACGCGATTTGATGCGAAGCATTGAAAGCGGAGGGGAGAGAGACCAGATGGGCAACAGCGGATACCGCTCAGGAGTTCCGGATGACTGGTTTGTTGATCCCGTACGACTCGGGGTCCCCGGTGTGCGGCAACCGCTCGCCGACGAAGACGGCAATGCGCTCTCGTGGCAGACAGACTCACTCTGTGCCCAAACTGATCCTGAAGCGTTCTTCCCCGAAAAGGGTGGGTCGACTCGGGATGCGAAGAAGATCTGTTCTTCGTGCGAAGTGCGCAGCCAGTGCCTTGAATACGCGCTGCACAACGATGAACGATTCGGCATTTGGGGCGGACTGTCAGAGCGCGAACGCCGCAAGCTACGCAAGCGCGCGAGCTAACCTTTCTGGCCTCGCGTTGAGGGCAACTCCCAGACTCGCCCGACCGCAGCGAGTCGAGTTCTCATGAGTGCCCGCGACGCTTAGTCTCAAACAAATGCAGCCGAGAGTCACAGCAGTCCTTGTTGCCCGAAATGGCGCCAAATATCTGCCACGCACGCTAGCCGCGATTGCGGCACAAACTCGGCGACCCGATTCAGTGATCGCCGTTGACGCAGACTCGAGCGACGAGTCGTTGGCGATCATGGTCGAGTCGGCACCAGCCCAAGTTGCAGAAGCTCACGGTCATCGAACCTTTGGCGGCGCAATTGCGCAAGCTGTGCAGTCGGCAGCCCCGCAAGCGACCGAGAACGAGTGGTTGTGGCTCTTGAGTCACGACAGCGCTCCGGATCCGAATGCACTTCGCGCCCTCCTCGGTGCGGTAGAAATCGCCCCTTCGGTAGCTGTTGCTGGCCCGAAACTTGTGCGGTGGGATGATCCCACTGTCATCTCGAACTTTGGCGAATCGCTGACACCGCTCGGGCGCTCGCTTGGACTCGTCAGTGACGAACTCGACCAGGCTCAGCACGATGTGCAGACAGACACTCTGGGTGTCACCGGTGCTGGCATGCTTGTGCGGCGGCAGGTGTGGGCCGCGCTGGGAGGGTTTGATCCCCAACTGACATCAGTGGATGCGGCACTCGACTTCTGCGTTCGGGTTCGACTGGCCGGTCACCGGGTTGTTGCCGTCGCCGATGCTCGCGTCGCAAGCGCCGGAGGCCCCGAACTATTCGGCAAGCGCTCCGTGTCGGCAGCAGCACACAACCGCCTTCAGCGGTTTGCTCAGCTGCACCGGCGTTTGGTTTATGCGCCGGCCTTTGCTGTGCCCCTGCATTGGCTCACGATTCTGCCACTGGCGATTGTTCGTTCTCTCGGCCATTTGGTTGCCAAACGACCCACGGCGGTTGCTGGCGAATTCGCCGCGGCTATCGCGGCGATTTTTGATGGCGGTGTGGTTGCCGCACGACGCAACCTCAAACGCAACAAGCGACTAGGTTTTGGTGCGGTCGATCCGCTTCGCGTGACCTGGGCGGAGCTTCGCGAGTTGCGTGCCCATGAACGCAGTGGTGATGCACCTGATGCGGTATTCGATGTTGCCCGTCCTCGTTTCTTCGGCAACGGCGGTGCATGGCTTGTGCTTCTCGCCGCGGTTGTCGGAGTGGTCAGTTTTTCCCGGTTTGGGGAAGCACGAGCGCTGACGGGGGGAGCGCTGCTACCCCTGTCGTCGAGTGTTTCTGAATTGTGGGCTCACGTTGGCTACGGCTGGAACGATTTGGCACAACAGGTGGTCGCGGCAGATCCCTTTGCTGTGGTGCTCGCTGTCATGGGTTCGGTGACCTTCTGGAATCCCTCTTTCAGCGTGGTCGTGTTGTATCTGGTGGCACTCCCCCTTGCGGCGCTGGCAGCGTGGCTCTGTGCGGCCTCCATCTCAGAGCGCACTTGGGCACCGACTCTGGCAGCGGCAGCGTGGACGCTGGCCCCCAGTTTCTTGGTTTCGCTCGGCGAGGGTCAATTGGGTGCGGTTCTCGTTCACATTCTGCTTCCCTGGCTTATTCTCACCGTGCTGCGGGCTGCTCACAATTGGGCGATGTCAGCGATCGCCGCGCTGCTCTTTGCCGCGATCGCGGCGTCAGCACCCAGCCTGATTCCCGCGCTGCTTATTGCGCTGGTGGCGTGGATCATTGCGCGACCCAAGGCTTCGCACCGCCTGCTGTGGATCGTTATCCCCGCTGCGGCGCTCTTTGCCCCCCTAGTCGTTCAGCAGGTAGCGCGTGGCACTGTCTGGGGAATTTTTGCTGATCCCGGACTGCCGGTCGCTCGCGTGGCATCCACGGGGTGGCAGCTGGCGATTGGCAGCGTTGTTCCCGGGTCAAACGGCTGGAGTGAGCTGCTGGCTACGCTCGATCTTAACGACCAGTACGGTTCCCTTCTGGTCGCACTCCTTCTCGCTCCCTTCGCTGCACTCGCACTAATGAGTCTCTTCGTTCCGGGCACTCGCCGAGCGATTCCTTCACTTTCGCTCGCTCTGCTGGGGTTTGTGACCGCCGTCGCCGCCACCCACCTGTCAGTGAGCTCCGCAGGAGAAACCTCGGTAGTGATCTGGGCGGGCGCTGCGCTGAGCCTGTACTGGTTGGGTCTTTGCGGTGCCGTTGTTGTGGCGGTCGAGAGTCTTGAACGCCACGCGGCACTACCGGCATTGGTTGCGCTTGTCGGGGTGCTGGTACTCGCCGCGGCTCCGTTGTGGTCGCTAGCATCCGGGGCATCCTCAGTGTCCGCCAGCAACGGCAGACTTCTTCCGGCGTTCGTCTCGGCCGAATCAACGCAGCGGAATGGCCTCGGAACGCTGCAACTCACTGTTACCTCAGACTCCACGATTGCTGTCGATGTGCATCGTGGTCGGGGCTCAGGGCTTGACGAGCAGTCGACGATTGCGGCGACGAGCACTGAACTTTTGGCCGCGGAGAAGCGCAACGCAACTCTTGCAGGAAACATCGCCTCACGCAGCGGCTTTGATGTCGCGAGCGAGCTCAAGGATCTCCAGATTGCCTTCATTGTGTTGACTCCAGAAGCTGAGCAGGATGCCGGGGAGACACGTCAACGGATTATTGAAGCGCTCGATGGCAACAGTTCGCTTAACCCGATTGGGGATACCGCCCAGGGATACCTCTGGCACTATCCCGACGTGAGTGAGACGACGACGCAGATCGGCCCGAGCAATACCGATACTCGGCTCGGACAGGCGATTCTTCTTGGCCAGGCAGTGGTTCTGGGGCTCACACTGTTGCTGGCGATCCCCACGACACGTCGTCGACGTCTGCGTGCGGCAAAGGCAGAAAGTGCCGTGACCGTAATTGAGGCGAGCGAATGACCGGTAGCGACCCAACACACGACGAGGCTGCGGCGCTGCCCGACGAGCCCTCGGGAACCGAATTCGATGATGATTCGGAGCTGACAGGTGCTGCCGAACCAACATCGAGCACTCGGCGCCCCGTGTCTGCGAAAGCGGCCGCACTCGTTGGTGCGCGAGTTATCGTCGGCGTTGTCGGGATCGGCACGGCAGCTGCGGCCGTATTGGGTGCGACTTTTGTCGACCTGCCATCGATTAGCGCGCGGCCGCCAAGCGCGATGGTTGTTCCGGTTCCCACGGCGCAGCAGTTGACGTGCCCGGGCCCCCTCCTGCGTTTGTCGGATGAGTCTGGCGCGGAAGCATCCTCGGTATTTACGCTCGGTGAAGCGATCACACGATTCTCGTCGAGCTCTGGTGCGGTCGAGCAATCACGCATTACTGCGTCGGATGCCGAAACTGGGGAAGCGGTTGCCGCACCCCTCGTGCTCAGCGCCGCCCCAGATGCTGCGTCACCAGAGGGTTTGGTGAGACTGAGTGGCGCCCAATCGCAGTCGGTCAGTCTGGGCGATTACGTCGGTTTCGCAGCAGCGGGGTGTCGTGCTGTCGGAGGAGATAGTTGGCTTGTCGGTGGGGCCACGACGACAGGCCGTACGACGCTGATTTCTTTGACTAACCCCACCGAGGTGGCCTCGATGGTCACCCTAGACATCTTTGATGAGCAGGGTGTGGTGTCTGCCGCTGGCACTGCGGGCATCGTCGTGCCGTCCAATGGTCAGCGAGTGTTGTCGCTGGCCGGTTTTGCTCCGGGTGTCACGTCACCCGTAGTTCATGTCACGAGCACGGGCGGGCAGATTACCACTGAACTGCAGCAGTCGATTGTGCGCGGTCTCGACCCGGGGGGAGTTGAGATTGTGGGGCCATCACAGCCGCCTTCTCGATCGGTAGTGATTCCAGGGATGGTCGTGACCAGCCTTGAGGCGGTGCAGGCGCTGCGGGGCACGGTCACGCAGACCGATGATCTGATCGCCGCACTGCGGGTGTTTGTTCCTGGTGAGAAAACAGCGACGATTTCGGTCACGCTGACACCGGCAGATGTTGCGCGCGATTCCATCACCTTCACGCTCGATATGAGCGCGGGCGTTGTTACAGACATTCCTGTGGAAGAACTGGACAGCGGCACGTACACGGTGCAGATCGAGTCTGATGTGCCGATTGTTGCTTCAGCACGAACAACTTCTGCCGTGCTTGCTGCTGGCACGGTGACCGCAACAGACTTCGCGTGGTTCGCGTCTAGTTCGGTACTGGATGACGATACGCAATTCACGGTTGCGGACGGTCTGAATGCGACGCTGAATGTGGTGAACGCCGACGATGCTGCGGTGGATGTCGTGCTGACTACCGCGGCGGGCGTTGTGGAGGAATTCACGATTGAGCCGGATGCAACGCTGCGAGCTCCGGTAGCGAATGGAACGACTTATACGCTCGCGCACGACAACCCCGTGTACGTCAGCGTCACGCACGCACAAGATGGTTTTATCGCGGCCTACGCTATCGACCCGCAAACTCCCGGGTCGTCGCCGCTGAAAGTCTTTCCTTAGCCCTTGTCGCTAGAAGTGTCGAAAACGATCCGGCGCTAGTTCCCAGGGATCTTTGCCGAGGTATTCGGCAACAGCACGGAAGACGCAACTTTCTATGAGCATCCGCCGGTGTAATTCGTCGTCGCGGTGGAGTCTAGCCATGCGTTCAATAGGCAGACGGAAGAGAATGATGCGGTGCTCGTCGGCAACAACTTTCCATCGCGCCACTTTTGTGCCTTCCGGGCTGCTGCCCGGCATGAGTCCAACTTCAAAACGCGCTTTGGCGAGTTCCTCTGGCCACATCTCTTTCAAGAATTGGGCGGCAGAGGCGACAGTGATTTCAAAGTTTCCGTGTCGGCTTCGCAAAAGCGGCAAGTGTGGTCCGGTAACGGCAGCACGAATGCCGCGGCCGTGACGATCCCGCCAGTTGCCGCGCACAGAGCGCGTCTGCACTCGCTTCGATGATCTCGCCACGAGACCATTCTACGGGCCGTAGTCGCCCGCCTGTGGGTGCACAGCCGTAGGCTAGGGATCACGATGAATCAACGCCCGTGTAGCAAGGTCTCCTGCAACGAAGAAGCCGAGTCCACTCTCACGTATGTCTACGCTGATTCGATGGCTGTTCTCGGCCCGCTGAGCTACACGGCAGAGCCCCACAGCTATGACCTGTGTGCCCGTCACGCTGAGCGACTCTCTGTGCCTCAAGGATGGCAGGTCGTTCGCCATGTAGTTTTGGGGCATGAGCAAAGCTAACCCCATCGATCTCACCCCGTTCATTAAGGCATACGACGTTCGCGGCCTTGTCGGTTCACAGCTCACTGACGACGTGGTCGAGGCGCTCGGCGCCGCGTTTGTCGACGAAGTGGATGCCGCGGGCCACGAAATTATTGTCGGTCACGACATGCGTGATTCGTCACCGGGTTTCGCCGCGGCGTTCTCGGCGGGTGCTCGCGCGCGTGGCGGCAACGTTGTACTGATTGGGCTTTGCTCGACCGATGAGACGTATTTTGCGTCCGGATCGATGAATGCGCCTGCAGCCATGTTTACAGCGAGCCACAACCCGGCGACGTATAACGGCATCAAATTCAGTCGCGCGGGTGCCCAGGGCATCAGTTTCAACACGGGTTTGAAAGCGATCCGTGACCGCGCGCAGACCTATCTCGAGTCGGGCGTTGAGGCTGTCGCGCAGCCTGGTTCGCAGCGGGAGGTTGATGTTCTTGCCGACTACGCCGGGTACTTGCGCAAACTCGTCGATCTCAGCGGCATCCGCCCCATGCGGGTCGTCGTAGATGCCGGTAACGGCATGGGTGGCATGACCGTGCCTGCCGTGCTCTCTACAGCGGCAGGGCTCCCGAAGCTGCCGATCGAGATCATCCCCCTGTATTTCGAGCTCGATGGTACGTTCCCCAATCACGAAGCGAACCCCCTCGAGCCGGCAAACATTGTTGACCTTCAAAAAGCGGTGATTGAACACGGTGCAGATGTCGGGCTTGCCTTCGATGGCGATGCTGACCGGTGTTTCGTGGTCGACGAGCGCGGAAACCCGATGACTCCCAGCGCAGTGGCTGCGGTCGTGGCGCTGCGAGAAATTCAGCGAGTGCGTGCGTTGCAGCCGGAGGGCGACATCCACGTCATCCACAACCTCATCACGTCGCGCATTGTTGAAGAAACGATTAAGAATGCGGGGGCGATTCCGGTGCGTACCCATGTAGGCCACTCGCTCATCAAAGATCAGATGGCGGCAACCGGTGCGATCTTTGGTGGCGAACACTCCGCGCACTACTACTTCCGCGATTTCTGGGGTGCCGACAATGGGATGCTTGCCGCGATGCACTTGCTGGCCGAGTTTGGTTCGCAGGCGGAACCGCTGTCGGTGATCTCGGAGCGCTATTCGCCCTACGCCAGTAGTGGGGAGATTAACTCCGTGGTCGAGGATGTCCCCGCGGCGACGGCTCGCATCCGCGAAGCTTTTGCGGACGAGGCAGAATTCGACGAACTTGACGGTCTCACGGTCACAGGAATCACGAGCGATGCGGAGCCGTTCTGGTGGTTCAACGTGCGACCGTCCAACACGGAGCCGTTGTTGCGATTGAACGCTGAAGCAGGTTCCGTTGATCAGCTTGAAAAGATTCGCGACCGCGTGCTTGCACTCATCCGCCGCTAACAAAGTCGGTTGGTAAGAGCGCCCGGCCCCGGAGCAGTGCGCCTAGCCGCGATCGCTCGGAAACCCGCGTGGAACGCTAGTAAGGGCAGGCTCCAGAGCGCCTCTCCGGCGTTTTTCACCCGTAAGTGCAACGGTCTCACGCTCTCGCCGCACAGCGCTGACCGCAGAAAGAAAGATCTCGGGCTCAACATGCGGTAGCGGTGACACGTAGGTGGAGGCCTCGTTGGCGAGGCTGGCCGCGTGCTGTCGACGCGTGACCGCGGTGTAGCCGGGTGCCGCAACTAAGAAATGTGAGATGCGCCGCGCTAGGGCATCCGGCATCTTGGCAACGTCAGCAGTGCGCGCCCATTCGGCCAACTGGCCGGGGAGTTGCACAACAGGGTTGGCAAACTTGGTGACGCGCTCGTACTGGCTGTAAGTTCCGGCAACGAGATCACCGAGGCGCTGAGCGCGAGTGTTGAGCAGTCCAACGATCGCCGCGAAACCGCCGACGGTCATGAAGATTTCGAGCACACCAAGAAGCGCGCGGATGAAGGCGTGACGAAATCCGATCGCGCCACCATCGTTGCGAACGATGCGCGCACCGATCGCGAGTTTGCCGAGCGATTTTCCCCGACTCAGCGTTTCAACAGCAGTGGGGATCACGACGAGGCAGATCACGAGAGAACTCACCGTCAGAGCCTGACCAATGGCGGTATCGAGGCCGGCATTGGTCGCGAATGCAAACGACCCGATGAGAAGCCCGACGAGAGCCGCACCGTAGACCAGAAAGTCGATGATCGAACCGGCCGCACGCAACACAAAACTTGCCGAACGAAGCTCCAACGCGACCGCTTCGCCGGTCACCAACTCGTCAGGTTCATCGTCGTACGTGAGAGTGTTGCTCAATTGTGGGCTCGGCATGACATCATTTAAGCAGATGGATCTCGACTCGTACTCAGCCGCGCACCGCGAAGACTGGGATCGCCTTGCCCAATTGGGGTCGCAACGCCGACTTTCCGGGGGTGAAGTCGATGAACTTATCGACCTCTATCAGTCGGGGGCAACCAATCTTTCGGCCATGAAAACCAGCGCCGGACAGTCAGCACAGGCTGATCGGTTGTCGTTGACACTCAGTCGTGCACGCTTGCGTTTCACTGGTGCATCCGCAAACGTGTTGAGCCAATTGCCGCAGTTCTTTGTGGCCCAGCTGCCAGCCGCGCTCTATCGGGTGCGATGGATGTCGTTGGTGCTGGCCGCCGTCACTTTCTTTGTTGGGTTCCTTTTTGCGTGGTGGGCGATCTCTAATCCGCAAGTGCTCGCCAATTTTGGTACCCCGGCTGAGCGCGAGGCTCTTGCCCGGGATGACTTCGTCGGCTACTACTCCGAGTTCTCGGGTGGGTCATTCACCGGTTTCGTCTGGACCAATAACGCGTGGATAGCAACTCAGTCGATCGCGTTCGGAATTGTCGGCGTCTACGTGCCCTACCTGCTGTTCAACACCGCTCAGCAACTCGGATTCACCGCGGCGATCATGAACGAATTTGATCGCCTCGATGTCTTTTTTCTCTACATCGCGCCACACGGTCAACTAGAGCTTTACGCGATTTTCGTCGCAGGTGCCGCCGGAATGATGATTTTCTGGTCGTGGGTCGCTCCCGGCGCTCGAACCCGCGCACAGGCGCTCGCCCAAGACGGTCGCGCGCTGTTTACGATCGTCGTGGGGTTGATTCTCGCACTGCTTGTTTCTGGCATCATCGAGGGCTACGTGACACGTCAAGATTGGCCGTGGCCCCTCAAGATCGGCATCGGCACTATCGCCCTCGCCGGCTTCTTGGGGTACCAGTGGATTCTGGGCGGGCGCAGTGCTCGCGCCGGTAATACGGGCGATCTCAGCGAATTTGATGCGGGCGCAATCCACATCGTCGCCGACTAGCTGAACTGAGTCATTACGCTGGCGACGCCCAGCTGACCGGGATGCCCGCGGAACTCCAGCGCGCCCAACTAGAGCTTGCCTGCTGCTTTCAGCGCGATGTAGTGGTCGGCGAGGGCGAGCGGCAACTCGGTGGGGCGCTTCGACACGACGGATGCTCCGAGCTGGTTGATTGCGGTAGCCACTCGAGACTGATCGAGCAGCGCGCGCTCGGCAGCGCCGGCGTGGTAAACCGCGTCACGGTTCGAACGGTCGTGGGTCGCATCCACAATCGATGGGTCAGCGACCGACGCCACCACAACAGTGTGTTTGGCAGTCAGTTGAGGAAGCATGGCGAGCAGGCCGCGACTCGCGCCCGGCGATTCCGCTGTGGTGGCGAGCACAACGAGCGCACGCTGTGAGGTGGCTTGGCGCACAAGGCCAGGCACTGAGTTCCAGTCCATCTCGATGAGTTCTGGTTGCACCGGTGCCATACTATTGACCATTTTTGAGAGCAAATCGGGGCCGCTGGCTCCTTGCACACGGGCCCGAACGCGGCGGTCATAGATGAGGAAGTCCACGTGGTCGCCGGCGCTGGAGGCAAGCGCAGCTAGCAGCAGCGCCGACTCGAACGCCGTATCGATGCGCGGCTCGTCGTCGATGCGGGCGGCAGAAGTACGGCCGCTGTCGACAACAATTACTACCCGTCGGTCGCGTTCAGGGCGCCAGGTGCGAACGACAAGTTCCGAACGTCGTGCCGTTGCCCGCCAGTCGATGGACCGCACATCGTCGCCTCGAACGTAATCACGCAGGCTGTCGAATTCTGTTCCTTGACCGCGAATCATGACGCTGGTGGCGCCATCCAGTTCACGCAGCCTAGCCAGGCGAGAGGGGAGATGTTTGCGCGAATTGAACGGCGGGAGCACGGTGAACGACCCGGGAACGACGACGGTGGTCTGTCGAGCGATGAGCCGGAGCGGCCCATAGGAACGCACGGTGATATGTGCGGCCTCACGTGTTCCTCGACGGAGCGGGGTGAGCACTGTGGTGAGCTCACGCCGTTCCCGCGCGGGCACAGTCAGTGGTGCCCGGTTGGTGTGTGCACCCGCGGAGGGTTGCCATCCATCGCGCACGATTGCGCGCAAACGCCGACCCGAGGGGTTGGTAATGCGCAACTGTGCGCTCGTTGTTTCGCCGAGGCGCAGACGATCGGGGGAGGTGCGCTCGAAGCGCAGCGAACGCACTGACACCGCGAATGCCATGTCGATGAGCCCCAGCGCGACCGCAAAAAGGATCCACAAGACCAGCACTACGGGTTCGCCTGTGATGACGATCGGAACAACACCGATCGCCACAAGAGCTACGAACCATCCGGAAAGCGCCATTGTTAGATCGGTACCTGCACTTGCTGCACAATCGACCGCAGGATGACATCCGAAGAGACACCTTCAAGTTCGGCTTCTGGCCGAAGCTGGATGCGGTGGCGAAGCACCGGCAACACCATGCTCTGAATGTGGTCGGGAGTGATTGCGTCTGCACCGGTGAGCCAGGCCCACGCCTTTGCGGCCGAAATGAGTGCAATCGCACCACGGGGACTCACGCCAAGTTTGACCGACGGGCTCTGGCGGGTGGCGCGCGCGAGGTCGACCGCGTAGGCGATGACATCCGGACTCGAGCCGACACGGGCGACCGCGGCCTGTGCCTGGGCGAGCATTGCCGCATCAAGCACCGGAGTGACACCTGCTGCCGCCAAATCGCGGGGGTTGAAGCCCGCAGCGTGGCGAGTGAGAACTTCAATCTCGGCATCGCGTTCGGGCAGATCGAGCACGAGCTTGAGAAGAAAACGGTCGAGTTGAGCCTCGGGCAGCGTGTAGGTGCCTTCGTATTCGATGGGGTTCATTGTTGCGGCGACCATGAACGGTGCCGGCAACTTCAGAGACTTGCCATCGACTGAGACTTGCCGTTCTTCCATTGCCTCGAGCAGCGACGATTGTGTCTTGGGCGGTGTGCGGTTGATCTCGTCGGCGAGCAAAATATTGGTGAACACTGGCCCGTTGCGAAACTCAAATTCGCCAGCCTGGGAATCGTAGACAAGTGAACCAGTGACATCGCCGGGCATGAGATCGGGCGTGAACTGTATGCGCTTGGTGTCGAGCTGCAGTGCTCGGCTGAGGGTGCGAACCAGTAGCGTTTTAGCGACACCGGGAACGCCTTCAAGAAGCACGTGCCCACCGGTCAGTAGGGCGATCGTGAGTCCGGTGACCGCAGCATCCTGACCGACAACGGCCTTGCCTACTTCGGTGCGGAGTTGAGTGAATGCGTGCCGCAGTTGCTCGTCAGTCATATCTCGATTCTTCTCTATCTCTGGCTTGGTGGTGCTCTGAATGGGGATGGCGCTGAGTGTTTAGGTGGGGCGGATTGCAGACGCTACTCGTTGCTCTAGCGCGAGCAGTTCATCCGAAAGAGAAAGCAGCTCGCTGTCGTTGGCAGGGTCCGCGTCAACGAGCAGTATCCGCAGCTGCACGACGGGCTGGTCGATGAGCGTGGCGATTCGGTTAATGACGTCATCAACGGATGCTGTGCTCGCCATGCCACACAGCACGGCCAGTCGCCGGATTGATCCAATCCGCAGCGCGTCTAGGGTGTGAAGTCGCGCTGCGGTCTTTTCGTACAGTCGCGCGCGGCCCTGCATTGTTTCACTCGAGTGCACAGTCACTGGCAGTTTTTCGATGACGAGAGGCCCGAATCTGCGGCCACGCCAGAGTGCGGCGGTCACCAACGTAAGCGCAGTCAGCCAGACAACGGGCAGCACCCAGTCGGGAGCGAGCTCATCGTAGGTTTTTACTCCACCGTTGTCTGCCACATCCGCAAAGCTGGGGGTATACCAGACGACGGTGTCATGTTGGCCAAGCAATTGCAGGGAAAAGGCAGCGTTGTCTGCGGAGATGATGTCGCCGTTGGTGAGGGCATCGGTTGCGCCGAGCAGCAGTAGTTCGGTGTCGCCTCGGTCGAGAGAGATGAAGCCATAGCCGTCGTCCTCGTTTCCGTAGCACTCGGTGGCACCAGCATCACTGTCGATTACTCGCAGGCTGGAAGGGCCAGCAGTGATTTCGGGTGCTGTCGCTGCCAGGGTTGCCGTGCATGACGCGGGCACGGTGCCACTGCCCGCGCCAGCCTGAGCAACTTCGGGGGCAATAGCGAGAAGTGCAGCGAGGTTGGGCTGAGCGAAGATAACGGTGCGGGCAAGAGCCGAAGCTTCTCTGGTCTGATCGTCAGTGAGATAGCCGTCAAAGTTGGTGAAGAAGAGAGTGCTGTTGCCTGCCGCTGTCAGCTCGTCACGAGTATCACTGAGGCTAGTTGTGACAACCACGTCGACACCCTGTTGCCGCAGAACCTCAGCGAGCGCGAGTGTTCCCGATTCGCGAGGGCTTGTGGGGTCGAGGGGAGGCCCTTCGACCGCAGTTCCTGCGAGGTTCAGGCTGGCAAGTGCCACGCCCAAGAGGAAGGCTGCGGCGATGACCCAGAACAGTGTCCGCTTGAGAGTCGTGCGGATGCGCGGGGTGACTACCGTTGGCGCGCTCACAGTGGAACCTCTGCGAGGTTGGGCTTGGCTGCTCGAATACGAGACTCCAGGGCCCGAAGCTGCTCATATTGAGCGCGGGTAGCAGGCTTGCGCATATAGCGGACGAGGTCGAAGATGTCGGCGCTGTGGGTAAGTTCGTCGCCACACTCCGGGAGAACGCGAGCTGCGCGCACAGCAAAGCCGCGGGCGGTAGTGCCGGGAGTCGTGGTGACCAGGGTGCGTTCGGAGAGCCCGCGAGCGATTGCGCGGAACATATCGGCAACGGCACTGTCACAATCGTCGCGGGCTGCGGCCTGTTCTGCGGCATCCCGCAGCTGGGCGGAAGTTCGGGCATCAGCCTCACCGAACAGAATCGCATCGTGGCGACTCTTACGGTTGAGGCGGGGGATGCCGTAAAGGACGACGGCGGCGATGATCGCGATCGCCACAAGCGCGATGAGAACGACGAGCACAATGGTGGGGATGGCGTTTCCATCGCCAATGGTCAGCGACGCAAGCCAGTCGCTGAATGCTTTTGACACGCGGTCGAACAGTGTCGGTTTGGCTGCCTGATAGGGGGCTTTCGACAGCTCGTTGATGAGCCACTCGGTCGCTTGACCGGAGTCTGGCTCAACAGGCACCTCGCGAGTTGCCGCGTGCGCAAACCAGGGGTGCACAGTTGCGGGCGCGGTTGACGTAAGAGTCACTAGGGTCATGAAGCTGCGTACGGTGATGGCTCGCTTGAGTGCGTAGCGGTGCTCCCACCTGTGAGGTAGGGATCAGCTACGGAGTTGTCGCCAGCGTTACGGGCTTCAACAAATCGCGTGAGTTCGAGGTCGAAGCCTTCTGTGCGCATCCGCAGATCGATGTACAACAGCGCGGGTGCTGCTGACTGAATGATGATGGTGACTGCGCCGATCGCTACCGAAAGAATCACCGTGAGAATGTAGAGCCCGATGAACGCAGCTACAGCGGTGTCTTCGTTGCCGGTGGGGTTGAGTAAACCTACGCCGAGACCGCCAATGAAGCTCAGGGGCGCCGTCACAACGCTTGACACTGTTTGCACGATCACGATGATCAGGGCGAGGATGCCGAAGGTGCGCCAGAAGCTTCCAGAAACGAGTGACCATGAGCGGCGGATGGCGCGGCCCAGGGTTAGCCGTTCGATCATGAGTGCACTGGGAACGAGAGCGAGGAACGTGCCGAGCCAGGCCATGAGCGCGATCCCGATGACGATGCCGGCGAGAACAGCGAGCACGCCGAATACGGTTCCCGCGGTTCCGCCGATGGCAAAGAAGAGTGCCACGACAAAGCTGAAAACAACAATTCCGATGAACGTAGCAATTGCGACGAGGGCAGACCAGCCGATGAGGGCCCACAGCCGGCCCTTTGCCGCGTTCCAGAGGCCGCGCAAGCGCAACTTTTCGCCGACAGCTCCCCGTGCAACCTCGAGGGAGACAATTCCTTGAAGAATTGAGCCGCCGACAAGTGAGAGCGTTACGGCGAAGAGTGCGGCAAGAATGACGCCTGCCGTTGCACCGGCTTCGATGGTTGCGGCATCTGCTTCGCTTGCGCTGAGGGTGCGGTCGATCCCGGAGACGGTGATGATGCCGACCAATACGAGCGACAAAACAGTAATAATGCCCATGATGATCAGCGAGAGCCCAAAGATGGGGCGCGGATTGCGGCGTAGCACCATCAGCGACGCTGAGAGGATCGTGCCGAGAGTCATGGGTCGAAGAGGAATGAGTCCTGGCTTGGGTGGGGGAGTCCAGCTCGGCGCCGGTGCAGCGAACTGCGGAGATTCTTGGGGAGCATACGGCTGTGGCTCACCGGTTACACCGGCACTATCTGGCGACTGCCACGGACTGTTATTGCTCACGTTTCACCTTTGATTTTTTTGCCTAATCCTATTCAATCGCAATCATGCTTTCACACTCGACTACTCTTATGCGAAAGCTTCTCACTCTGTTAGCCCGAGAGCTAGAAAGTATCGAGGACACGTGAACCCGCGAATTCTTGTAGTCGATGACGACACTGCCCTGGCAGAGATGATCGGAATCGTTCTACGCACTGAAGGTTACGAACCATTTTTTTGCCAAGACGGCGCGCTGGCGTACGACGCGTTCAAGTCGGCAGCTCCCGATCTTGTGCTGCTCGATCTGATGCTGCCCGGTGTCGACGGCATCGAGGTGTGTGCCCGCATCCGCGAAGAGTCGGGTGTTCCTATCATCATGCTGACCGCGAAGAGCGATACCGCGGATGTCGTGAAGGGTCTCGAAAGCGGCGCTGACGACTACGTTGTCAAGCCCTTCAACCCGAAAGAACTTGTCGCCCGCGTGCGCACTCGTTTGCGGCCGGCTAGTGATGCCGCTACTGGCACACTCACTGTTGGCGACCTTGAATTGGATGTCACGGGGCATGAGGTTCGGCGTGGTGAGACCAAGATCAACCTGACTCCGCTCGAATTTGAGTTGCTCTTGGCGCTCGCGATGAAGCCTGAGCAGGTCTTCACACGCGAAATGCTCCTTGAGCAGGTGTGGGGCTACCACTACAAGGCAGATACCCGCCTCGTGAACGTTCATGTGCAACGGCTCCGCGCCAAGGTTGAAGAAGATCCAGACAACCCCAAGATTGTGATGACGGTTCGCGGCGTTGGTTACCGCGCTGGCAGCAGCGCGTAGCAGGAATGCGCGATTTCGACTGGCGCGAGTGGGTGCAGCGACTCGCTGCACTGTGGCGCTCGTCGCTTCAGTTGCGCACCGTGGCGATCACAGTGCTGTTGTCGTCGGTGGCAGTAACGGTCATCGCCGGCTACATGTCGCTGAGTGTTGGCGCCAACCTGTTCGATGCGAGTCGCGAGCAACTCACGCGCACATCGGCGAACGCCACACTGGCGGGGCAACGAGTTTTTGATGGAGCAGACGAAGGGCTCGGGCTCGAAGACCTTGACGTAATGATGCGCGACGCAGCGCGGGTCATCGAGAGCGTCGCGTCGAGCACCGGTGGCACGAGTTATGCCATTCTTCGCAGCCCTGGCCAAGACGGCGCTCGTGTGCCCACAAACGTTCAGTCGCAGGGGCTGGCTTCCGATGTGCTCATTACCGAGGAACTGCGGGAGACGGTCGCGAATTCAACTGAGCAGCGCACGTACTGGCAGTCGGTCGCCCTCGAACAGCCGAGCGACGGCACCGTGCATCCGGGGCTCGTTGTCGGTTCGACACTCGACATCCGTGGTTCCCAGTACGAGCTTTATCTTGTGTACGACATCCGCGACACTCAAGACACACTCGTTGTTGTTCAGCAGACTCTTGGCTTGGGCGGGTTTGCCCTGCTGGCCCTGATCGGTGTTGTGACGTACGTCGTCGTTCGCCTTGTGGTGGGGCCGGTCAAGCTGGCGGCGGAGACTAGCCAACGTCTGGCTGCGGGAGAGCTTGAAGTGCGCATCCCTGTGCAGGGTGATGACGTGATTGCTACGCTGGCGCGTTCCTTCAACGGCATGGCAACGAGCATGCAGCAGCAGATCACCCGGCTTGCTGCGCTGTCTCAAGTGCAACAACGCTTTGTGTCGGATGTTTCGCACGAATTGCGAACCCCCCTCACCACAATTCGGCTTGCCGGTGATGTGCTCTACGACCAGCGTGAGACTTTTCCGCCAGCGACAGCCCGTACGGCCGAACTGCTGCATACCCAGGTCGAACGCTTCGAGCTCTTGCTCGCAGATTTGCTCGAAATGAGTCGCTATGACGCAGGTGCGGTCGATATGGAGACCGAGCCCACGAACCTTGTACGGCTCGTCGAAGAAACGAACGAGAGTCTCACATCATTGGCAGCCAGTAAGGGCTCCGAACTGCGACTGGTGGCCCCTGGTGGCTATTTTGAAGCGGATGTTGATCCCCGTCGCATCCGTCGAATTCTTCAGAATTTGGTGAGCAACGCCATTGACCACGGTGACGGACTACCGATTGTTGTTTGGGTCGACAGCGATCAGGATGCCGTGGCTATTGCCGTGCGTGATTATGGAGTCGGGATGAGCACGCCGGCCCTGGAGCGCGTGTTTGATCGTTTCTGGCGTGCTGACCCCTCTCGGCAGCGCACGACGGGTGGTACAGGCCTCGGTCTGGCGATCGCGCTAGAGGATGCGGTGCTGCATGGTGGCTGGCTTGAAGTGTGGTCGGATGGAGAGAACGGCTCGTGCTTCAGACTGACAATTCCCCGTGTCCGGGGCACGGAACTGCGCTCGTCGCCGCTAGAACTTCCTCCTAACGACGAGGTGCCCAGTTTGGAGGCGTCGAATGACTAAAGCATCGAAGGTTGCGCACCTCGTCGTCGCGGGTCTGGTGATGGTCGCCCTCAGTGGTTGTGTTGGTGTTCCACTCTCGGGGGTGGTTGAGTCGGGGCCTCTCATCGATCAGCAACTCGATCCCAAGTTCGAAATTGTTGCGGAGGGCCCAGTCGCGGGCTCAACTCAAGAACAAATTCTTGCCGACTTCATGAACGCGGTACGAGCACCGAGCCGGGACTATTCTGTGGCGCGAGAATTCTTGACGCAAGAGATGAGCGGGTCGTGGAAGCCTGCGGCGAGCGCAACAGTTCGAGAACGAGACAAACTGCCGACTATTTCGCCAGCGCTCGAAGAGGACTCGCTCACCTATATTTTCTCTGCTCAAGCGGTGATCGATGAGCGTGGTGTGTACTCCGAGCTGCGTTCACCCGCGTCGCAAACTCTCACCTTCGATTTCGAACGCCAAGACGGTGAGTGGCGTATCGCATCAGCACCTCCAGGGGTGGTGCTCTCGAATAACGGATTCGAGGTGAGTTTTGAGCAGCAGGTGCTCTACTATTTCGACCCGAGCTTTGCCTACCTGATCCCTGACGTGCGCTGGTTCCCTGCGCGGCAATCCACACAGTCACGCGCAGTCCAGGCACTGCTCTCTGCAGATTCGCCCTGGCTGCAGCAGGGCGTTGTGCTGACCGCATTTCCGGCAGCGACGACGTTAGGAAACGCGAGCAGCCTGACCAGTGGGCGAGCCGTCGTCGACCTCAGCTCTGAAGCACTTTCCGCCGATACGGTTGCACGTGAACGCATGCGGCAGCAACTTGCAGCAACGCTGCACACACCGATTGTCGTGCTCACGGTTGATGGTCGCGAGCTTCAGAGTTCAAGCTCAGGGCAGAGCGCCGCCGTTATCGAACCCGGCTCTAGCGGCCCGCTAGTGGTGGGAACGGCAAGCGAATTCGGATTCAACACCAGTGACGGGCTCAGCGAGATCAACGAGCTCAGCGCTGCCGTCACCAAGTCGGGTGCAACCTCCGCAGTACTGTCGGCCGACCGACTTTCCGTTGCCTATCGCGCAGGCGATGGCGCAGCCTACTTTGCTTCGGTCGGACTCACCCCGCGCATCGTCGATGACCGTCCGGGGCTTGCCGCACCATCGCTCGATCCGTTCCGATTCGTGTGGTCGGCGCAGCAGTCGAGTGCCGCCACACTCTCCACATTCGAGGTGGATGGCACCGAGCATCCGGTTCAGTCGTCGTTGCCCGCAGATTCAACGATTGTGTCGCTGGATGTTTCCCGGGATGGTACGCGACTGCTCGTGTATCTCTCCACGCCGGCAGGGCCTCAGCTGCTCGTATACGGCATTGTGCGGCAACAGGGCAATGTGCCCGTTCAGTTGGTCGAGCCCACGGTGCTGCCAGCGCGTCCGGGTGCACCCATAGATGCCGCGTGGGTGGGCTCGAGCACCGTGGCGACCCTCTCGGCGAATGATGACTCTGTTGCTGCTACCGCGTTTAGCCTTGGCGGGCAATCGGAGAGCCTCGGAGACGTGGATGATGCGCGACAGCTCGTGAGCACCGGATCCAATACTGATGGCCTCAGACTTCTTGCGGACGGCGAGGTTTGGCGACCGCAGGGGAGCCAAGAATGGGCGCGCACGGGCCTTGACGCCTCCTTCATGGCCGCGCAGCAGTAGAGTCTCTCCACTGAACCCGGGCGCTGCTCCTCGGCGCTGACGACGATCGTGCACGCTCGAGGCATGACTCTCCCGACTAACAACAATGGTCGCCCGGCTTCGTGGTTCGTTGCGATCGCGCGCGACGCGCTACGGGATGCCTGGGCAGTGCTCATGCCTGTCGAGTGTGCGGGATGCCAGAGCCACGATCGCGCACTGTGTGGGGAGTGCGCTCGCAGTCTTGTCGCTGCGCCGACGATTCACTCAACTCCTCGGCACGTGCGCGTCTATGCGGCCCTCCGCTATGAAGGGCCAGCGCGCAGAGTTCTGCTGGCATTCAAAAATCATCATCGAACCGATCAAGCTCGGCCGCTGTCTGAGGCACTCCTGTCGGTGCTGCGGCGAGTGCTCGCCGAATCCCGTCGGCCGGATACTGCCGGGGGTAAAGTTCTGATCGTGGCCGTTCCGTCAAGCAAGCGCGCGTTCCGCATACGGGGATACCACCCGATGTCGTTGGTGCTTCGAGCAGCGGGCATCCGTCAGGAACGAGTGCTTCGCACCACCAAAGTAACTGCCAGCCAAAAGTTACTTGGCGCACAAGAGCGGGCCCTCAATGTGCAGGGTGCGTTCGTGGCGACACGCTGGTTGGGAGCGAGCAGCGTCATCATCGTGGATGACGTACTCACGACTGGAGCCACCATTGACGAGGCAGCGCGGGCCATTTCTGATGCCGGTGGGACGGTCATTGCAGCGGCAACCATCGGGTTCACTCCAAGAACCGGAGCGGCTCGTGACATTGCCAGCGGCGAGGGCTACGGTAAGGAAAAGGGCGCACAATAAAAGCTGCCTCACGAGGCGGCCGCGCATGATGGCTAGGAGGTCGCCGTGGAAATCACCGTCAACGGACGAAATGTAGGAGTCACGGATCGTTTCCGTGAGTATGCGATCGAGAAGTCTGAAAAGGTCGCTCACCTCGCCGAGAAGGCAATCGCCTTCGAGATCAAGGTAAGCCGCCACCACGAAACCAAAGGGTCAAGTGGAGACGATCGTGTTGAGTTGACGTTGATCGGACCAGGACCGCTTGTTCGAGCGGAGTCTGCTGGTTCGGATAAATATGTTGCGTTCGATCTGGCGATGGGCAAACTCATTGAGCGCATTCGCCAGTCTCTCGACCGCAAGAAAGTGCATCGCGGAAACCATCGGCCCACGTCTCTGCGTGAGGCTACTGCCGGTGGATTCGCTGTCGTCGATATCACCCCTGCTAGCCCCGATGTGATCGAAAGTGTCGCGACTGGGTCAGTTCCGACGCAGACCGCTGAGCCGGAACCCGGCGACGACGATTACTCGCCCGTTGTTATCCGGCGCAAAGTGTTCCCCTCCAGTCACATGACCGTTGAAGAGGCACTAGACCACATGGAATTGGTCGGCCACGACTTCTTCCTCTTTGTGGACAGTCAGACCGATCGCCCCAGTGTTGTTTACCGTCGCAAGGGCTGGGATTATGGTGTTATTAGCCTCGAAGAGATGGCTGACGAGGCCGCTGACGGTGGCCGTTCGCGTAAGCGTAAGGTCGCTACCGGCTAAGCACACCAAGTTTTGGGTGTGAACTTGATACGATTACGAACCGGTAACGCGGCTGTGAGCTGAATGCACACACCGCGTTGCCGCGACGTAAGCGTCTAAAGGCTGCGCTTCGTCGAGTAGTGCCAGCGTCGGATCCGTCCGACAGGAATGGGAGTATTCGGTGGCAAATGTTTTGGAACGCGCACTTCGTGTGGGCGAGGGTCGACTTCTTCGACGCTTGAAAGGCTACGCGAAAGCAGTCGATCACCTTGAGGAAGACTTCAAGACTCTGACCGACGATGAGCTCAAGCATGAGACCACAGAGTTGCGTGAGCGCTATGCTGCGGGAGAGTCGCTTGACGACCTGCTGCCGGAGGCATTCGCTGCCGTTCGTGAAGCAGCGGGCCGCACCCTCGGAATGCGTCACTTTGAGGTTCAACTCATGGGCGGCGCCGCGCTGCATTTGGGCAATATAGCTGAGATGAAGACCGGTGAGGGCAAGACCCTCGTGGCCACGCTTGCGGCGTACCTCAATGCGATTGCTGCACAGGGTGTGCACGTGATCACGGTCAACGACTACTTGGCCAGCTACCAATCAGAACTTATGGGGCGCATCTTCCGTGCCCTCGGAATGACTACCGGATGTATCGTCTCGGGGCAGACTCCAGCAGAACGTCGCGAGCAGTATGCCGCCGACATCACTTATGGAACCAACAACGAATTTGGGTTCGACTACCTGCGCGACAACATGGCGTGGCAGGCCAACGACATGGTTCAGCGTGGACACCACTACGCAATCGTTGACGAGGTTGACTCGATCCTGATCGACGAGGCTCGCACGCCGTTGATTATTTCGGGGCCGTCGTCAGGTGAGGCTAACCGGTGGTTTACCGAATTCTCCAATCTTGCGACGAAGCTCATTCCCGAGGTCGATTACGAGGTTGATGAGAAAAAGCGCACCGTTGGTGTGCTCGAACCGGGTATCGAGAAGGTCGAAGATTATCTCGGTATCGACAACCTGTACGAGTCGGCCAATACCCCGCTGATTTCGTTCTTGAACAACTCGATCAAGGCGCGTGCCCTTTTCAAGAAAGACAAGGACTATGTCGTCATGAACGGCGAAGTTCTGATTGTCGATGAGCACACTGGCCGTATACTTCAGGGCCGTCGCTACAACGAAGGTATCCATCAGGCGATCGAGGCCAAAGAGGGCGTCGCGGTCAAGGCAGAGAACCAGACTCTTGCGACCGTCACCCTGCAAAACTACTTCCGGCTCTATAACAAGCTTTCGGGAATGACCGGTACTGCCGAAACTGAGGCCGCCGAGTTCATGTCCACGTACAAGCTGGGTGTCGTCGCTATCCCGACTAATAAGCCGATGCAGCGCATTGACCAGTCAGATCTGATTTACAAGAACGAGCAGTCAAAGTTTGAACAGGTTGTTGCCGATATCGCTAAGCGTCACGAACTCGGTCAGCCGGTTCTTGTGGGAACAACAAGCGTTGAAAAGAGCGAACTGCTTTCGCGGATGCTTGCTAAGAAGGGCGTCAAGCACGAGGTTCTGAACGCCAAGAACCACGCTCGTGAAGCGGCCATAGTCGCGCAGGCCGGCCGCTTGGGTTCCGTCACTGTCGCCACGAACATGGCCGGTCGTGGAACTGACGTCATGCTCGGCGGTAACGCTGAGTTCCTCGCAGTAGCCGAGATGAACAACCGCGGGCTCAACCCGACCGAAACTCCCGACGACTACGAAGCCGCCTGGGATGACGTATTCGCCAACGTCAGGTCTGAGGTTGAGAAAGAGGCCAAGAAGGTCGTCGACGTTGGTGGTCTCTACGTTTTGGGCACCGAGCGTCACGAGTCCCGCCGTATCGACAACCAGTTGCGTGGTCGTTCCGGTCGTCAGGGTGACCCGGGCGAGAGCCGTTTCTACCTTTCACTTCAAGATGATCTGATGCGCCTCTTCAACAGCGGCGCGGCCGAAGCCCTGATGGGGCGCTCGACGGTTCCCGACGACTTGGCTATCGAATCTAAGGTTGTCAGCCGTGCCATCCGCAGCGCTCAGGCGCAGGTAGAATCTCGCAACGCTGAGATCCGCAAAAATGTCCTCAAGTACGACGATGTCTTGAATCGCCAGCGTGAAGCTATCTACAGCGACCGACGCCACATCCTCGAAGGCGACGACTTGAAGGACCGCGTGCAGCGCTTCCTGACGGATGTTGTGACTGAGGTCGTTGACGTACACACAGCAGAAGGACACTCTGAGGACTGGGACTTTGACGTTCTCTGGACCGAACTCAAGACTATGTATCCGATTGGGATCACGGTCGATGAGGTTCTTACCGAGGGTGGTTCACGAGGCAAGTTGACAAGTGCGTTCGTCGCTAAGGAGATTCACTCGGATGCGGCGATCGCCTATGAGCGTCGCGAGCAGCAGCTTGGTGAAACCGCGATGCGCGAGCTTGAGCGCCGCGTTGTGCTCAGTGTCATTGACCGTCGCTGGCGAGACCACCTCTATGAGATGGACTACCTCAAAGACGGAATTGGTCTGCGCGCAATGGCCCAGCGTGACCCGCTCATTGAATATCAACGCGAAGGTTTTGCTCTTTTCCAGACCATGATGGGGCAGATTCGTGAAGAGACAGTCGGCTTCCTCTTCAACCTTGATGTTCAGGTGAGCGGCGGTGGCGAGTCCACAACCGTGCAGGCACGAGGTCTAGATGCGGCAAGCTCACAATCTGCTGCACTCAGCTACTCGGCGCCCAGCGCTGATGCCGCTGGCGAGGTAGAGGTTCGCAACGAGCGCGGTCAGGTTGAACGTGCTGCCACTGCGAGTGCGCAGAAACGCAAGGCTCAGCAGGCGGCACCACAGCAGCCTCAGCAGGCGCAAAAACCTCAGGGTGGTGAGCGTGGTGCATTCGGTCAGCGTTCGGAGGGCTCAGCTGACGCTCCGCTTAACCGTTCGCAACGTCGTGCGCAGGAGAAGCGCAAGCTCTAAGGCTTCGCTTCGACGTATGCCCCCACTGCTCGGTAGCTGGGGGCAAACGTCGTTAACGGCTAGAGAACGTTAATCGCGGTCGCACGCCAGCGCTTGTCGAGGCCTTCGAGGCGCACCGCGACCGCACGGGTGCGTGCTCGACCACGCACGATCACGACAGCTTCGACGGCTCCATCTCGTGGTTCGCACAGACGAATCGAACCCATCGTGAAGCTCGGCCTCGTGATGGGCTGCCCTTTCGCGCGGCGTGCACGTGCAGACAAGACTGTGCGCTTGAGCAAGTGCCGGTAGACATCGTCGGTAACCCATCGTGCAATTTGGTCAAGGTCGCGCGCGCCAGCAAGCACCTCGATTACGCAGCGCGTGAGGTTTTCAACGAGAGGAGCTGGGTCGGGTAGCTCGGCGCTCGGGGTGGGCTGGTGGCCAAAAAACTCGTCGGGCACGAAGCGCGGTCGAATAATTTTGGAGGGAAGGGTTCCTGTGCGCTGTCGCGGCTGCTGTGGGGTCTCCACACTCGGCGAAAGCTTTCGGAGTGGCTCGGTACTCATGATCTCCCGGGTAAAAGGTCAAGACGGCGATGTATACCCCCGTTAGGGGGTAGACCATACTCAATCAGGAAGTAGACCAATTGTCTATGACTAATTTTCAACTGTGGATAACGTTGCTCCGTTGTACGCTCTCGGTACTAGCGTCACCCCATGCGCTGGGACAAACTCTTTGACGACCTCGAAAGTCAACTCGAGAACGAGATCACTGCTGACGACCTCGAAGTTGATGCCGAAGAAGAGCGATTACGCCTCGGCCGGCTGAGCATGCGCGACCGGGTTGTGTCGCTCCACACCCGCAGCCCCGAACATGCACCGCTCACCCTTTCGGTGGTGCTTGTCACAGGAACGCGGCTCGTCATCCGCCCAGCAATCATTGGTCGGGACTGGATGTCGGCAGACCTTGTTGACGACAGTGGTCGCCCAGCGCAGTGCATTGTTCCCTTCGCGGCGTTGGCAGGCATCTCGCTGGGGTCGGCGCACATCACGCCCAGCCTCGCCACGATGCCATCGAGCGGGCATCCGAGTCTCTCGCAGCGTTTGGGAGTGAGTTACGTATTGCGTGATCTGTGTCGTCGTCGCCGAGCGGTGTCGTTGCTCTTGGTTGCCGGGGAAGTGCACGGCACCATTGACCGTGTGGGGCGAGACCATCTGGATCTCGCGGTGCATGAGCGCGGGGCGGTACGTCGCGAGACTGCCGTGACGGAATACCGTTTGGTGCCGTTTGCGAGTCTTGTTCTCGTGCGGCCGTAGCCCCGCGGCTACAGTGTGGACCCAGCGCGGCTACAGCGTGGACCCAGCGCGGCTAGCGCGGGCGTAGTTCCCCGAAATTGACCTCGGTGACGGTGGCAATATCTGACTGATTCCACAGGCTCATACGACGAGTCTCTTCGTACAGAGCCTCAATGTAAGACTCAAGCACAGAGTTCTCGATGCGCCACTGGCCTTTGCTTCCCAATTTGATTGCGGGCAGTTCGCCCGAACGCACCAGTTCAAGAACATCGTGCGGAGAGACGCTGAGCACTTCGGCAGTATCGGCAAGGGTGAGAAATCGCCCTAGACCCTCCGCTGGATTGGTCGCGTTCATGGTTCGATTATGCTCTTGTGCGCCTGTGAATGGGGTTGATGTGGATAACTCTCGCGCCACATGTGAGCAGTAACGAACCATGGTCCAATGATCAACACCCGACCCGTGGGGTACGCACTGTGAGCCGTCGTTCAGGTCGCACCCAAACTCAAGCTCGCGCGCGAGCTCTCGCTCTTGATCCTCGCCTAGCGATCGGAATTGTGCTTGTCGTGGCGTCGATCCTCGGAGTCGTTTCCCTGGTGGCTACGGCAGATGACACGATTGAGGTCTATGCGGCCGCCGCCCCTGTGGCGCCGGGCGATCGTGTGGAAAGCAGCGATTTGGTGGTGCGAAGCGTGAAACTCAACGAGTCGAGTGAGTTGTATATCGCTCGCGGTGAGCTACCAGTTGAAGGGTTTATTGCGACGAGACCGATTGGTGCGGGGGAGTTGATACCGACATCGTCTTTGGGGAGCCATGAGGGGCTTTCACTGACCGCAGTTGTTGTGTCGCCGCAGGGTGGACTAGCCGAGGCTGTGTCTCCGGGAGCATCCGTCGACGTATGGGCAAGCGCCGAAACAGACGACGACGGGTATGGGGCTCCTAGCGTGATCATCTCGGGCGCGACTGTGGCGCGACTAATTGATGACGATTCCCTCGTCTCGTCCGCCCGTGGCAGCTCACTCGAATTGCTTGTGCCCCGCTCACGGGTAGCGCGCGTGCTGGAGGCGATGGCCAACGGTGATGTGCTCTCCGTGATCCCCGCGAATCTTCCGGCGAAGGGCTGAGATGGCTATGTTCGCACTGGCCATGCCGGTCAACCTTGAAGACCAGTTTGCGTTCGACGCTGTTCAGCAGGGCCACGAGATTGTTTTGCGGGCGGTGAGCGCTCCCGAGCTCGCCTCGCGGGTTGCGGGTGCACAGGCAGATATTGCCCTTGTTGCGTCTGAGGCACGTTACCTCACGGATCGTCTGATCGCCGCGTGTGATCAGGCCGCCGTCAGGCTCATCGCGGTCGCCAGCAGTGAGCGTGAACAGCGCTATGCGAGCGATCTCGGGCTCTACGACATCGTCGATGTCGCGTCCGGCTGGTCGGCGGTGGATGCCCTGCTCACCCAATCGCAGTGGAATTCAGAATCTGCAACCTCCGAGCGAAGCACGCTTGGCGAAGTTATTGCGGTCTGGGGTCCGGGAGGGGCGCCCGGCCGCACATCCGTTGCTATCTCGATTGCCGCTGAGCTGGCGGCGCTCGGTCACCGTGTGGCGCTTGTTGATGTTGACACGCATGGGGCTTCGGTAGCACCAGCTCTCGGGATGCTCGATGAGGCCCCAGGTTTTGCGGCAGCCTGCCGCCTTGCCGCAACCGACACCCTCACCACCGCTGAGCTGGCCCGCATCGGCCAGCGCTATGAGTCGCCGGTGGGTGACTTCTGGGTGCTCACCGGCATCGGCCGGCCGAGTCGGTGGCCAGAGCTCTCGGCTGAGCGAGTCGGAACCACCATTGCGCAGTGTCGCCAGTGGGTCGACTACACCGTGCTCGACACCAGCTCAAGTCTTGAGAATGACGAAGAAATTACGAGTGACCTCTTTGCGCCTCGTCGCAACGCTGCCGCCGTTACCGCGGTGCGTGCAGCCGATCATGTGATTGCGGTGGGCGCCGCCGACCCGGTGGGGCTCTCGCGGTTCTTGCGTGCACACGTCGATCTGATCGAAACAGTCAGCACGCGAAGCGTCAGCGTTGTTATGAACAAAGTGCGGGTGAGCGCGAGCGGAATGAATCCGCACGGGCAAGTGACTCAGACGTTATCGAGGTTCGGGGGAATTGAGCATCCGATTCTCGTTCCTCACGACCTCGCTGGATTCGACGGAGCGGTGTTGAGTGGCAAGACTCTGGTGGATGCAGCACCGCGATCGCCAGCACGGTTAGCAGTCCGCGGCCTCGTGACTTCCCGACTCGTGCCCGAAGTCGACGAGCAGCAGCCGAGACGTTCACTGTTCAGCAGGATGCTGGCGCGCAGGTAATCTGTAGGGGTGTCGACACTCAGTGATTTAGTCCAAGAGCAAGGCCGCTCAAGCGAGGCGGATATCGAATGGCTGCACATGCTGGTCGGCGACTGGCAGTTGCTTGCCGACCTTGCGTTTGCCGACATCGTGCTGTGGGTGCCGAGCGACGATGACCAGTTTGTTGCGGTTGCCCTTGCACGCCCGAGCAGTTCAGCGACACTGTTCTATCGCGACTTTGTCGGCCAAAAGGTGAAGCCGGAATGGCAGGCCCAAGTCACCGAGGCGTTCGAGACTGCCCGAATTATTGATATGGCAGCACCGGCTTGGTACGAAGAAACCCCCACCCGGGTGCGAGCTGTTCCGGTAATGCGCAGACTCAGTACCAGTGGCAACGCAACAACAGAAAAACCTATCGCGGTAATCACGCGTCACACAAATTTGGGGGATGCCCGCACGCCCTCCCGGCAGGAGCTCACGTTCAACGGGTGTGCAAACGATCTTTTCGCGATGATTTCGGTCGGAGATTTTCCTGATATGGGTGCTCCTGCGTCGCCGCGCCGCGCCGCGCCGCGAGCATCCGATGGCCTCATTCGGTTGGATGTCGATGGTCTCGTCACGTTTGCCAGCCCGAATGCGCTGTCGGCGTTCAATCGCATCGGTTTCTCTGGCGAGCTGGAGGCAGAATCTCTCGCCGAGGTCACGACCGCACTTATAGCCGGTCAGCCAGAAGTTGATGAGTCTCTTCCCCTTATTGTCACCGGTCGCGCACCCTGGCGTACCGACATTGAGGCGCGCGGTGTGACGGTATCGTTGCGAACGATCCCGATCCGCGATCGGGGCGAACGGGTTGGCGCGATCGTGTTGTGCCGCGATGTGACCGAGGTGCGCCATCAGGAACGCGAACTCATCACCAAGGATGCGACGATTCGCGAGATTCACCACCGTGTGAAGAACAACCTGCAGACGGTGGCTTCGCTGTTGAGGATTCAGGCCCGCCGAACCCACAGCGAGGTCGCGCGGGAAGCATTGGGGCACGCAATGCGTCGAGTTGCGGCCATCGCGGTTGTGCACGACACCCTCTCGGAGGGGCTCAATCAGAACGTTGACTTCGACGTGGTGTTCGATCGCGTACTCAAACTGATTGCAGAAGTCGCGTCGAGTCACAATACGACGGTGCACCCGACATCCGTCGGCAGTTTCGGCGATCTACCTAGCGAGTATGCGACGCCGTTGGCTCTCGCGCTGACCGAGCTTGTGACGAATGCGGTGGAGCATGGGCTCGCAGGTCGCGCGGATGGCACGGTAGAGATTGATGCTCGGCGAACGGCCGAAAAGCTCACGGTTCAGGTGCGCGATAACGGCGTAGGGCTCGGCGAAGGAAAAGTCGGCGAGGGGCTCGGTACTCAAATCGTTCGTACCCTCATTCAGGGCGAACTAGGCGGAACGATCGACTGGCACACGCTCATGGGGAGCGGCACTGAAGTCACGATCGATATTCCGTTGACTTGGTTGACCCGCTCGCGCTAGCCCTGTGTCGCTAATTCTGCGCGGCTAGTTCGGCGCGACGCGGCGCGGCGCGGTCTTAGGATGCGCTGCGTGCGCGTGCGGCGCGGTCTTAGGATGCGCGGCGTGCGCGTGCAGCGCGACGCTTGAGTGCGCGACGCTCGTCTTCGCTGAGGCCGCCCCAGACGCCGGAGTCTTGGTTGGTCTCTAGAGCGTACTGGAGGCACATTTCAGTAACCGAGCAGCGACCGCACACGGCCTTTGCTTTTTCAATTTGATCAACGGCCGGACCGGTGTTTCCTACCGGGAAGAAAAGTTCCGGGTCAGCGGTGAGGCATGCAGCGTTATCGCGCCAGTCCATGATGTTGCTCCTTACAGCGTGTTGCGTTGCTCGAGCGCGCAAAAAATACGCCCTGATTGGCGTCGAGCTTGAGAAAGAAAGTGGGTCTCGCTCGCAACACTGGGAGCCAGAAATCAACCTCAACTAGAATCGCATATCGGCCTAAGCAAAGCAATGGTTTTTCAGCGATTTAACGGGGAGCGAATGGTAGACGAACTTGTCCCAGATGAAAAACCGAGCCGGAGGCATCCATATTTGGTTGTCCTTGCTCTCGTAATCTTTCTGGAGAGTGCCCTACTTTTTGTGGCCCTCGGCTATCTGATTTTTGAGTTGGGAAGTGAGACTCCGCAGTCGTATCCGAGCGCGATCGCGTTGACGGTTCTCACGGCATTGGCGGCTATGTGGGTGGCGGTGATCGGCATTGGCGTGCTGCGACGCCAGTCGTGGATTCGTGGTGCAGCTGTGGTCTGGCAGGTGCTGCAGATCTCCGTGGCTATTGGCAGTTTTCAGGGCGTATTTGCGCGACCCGACATCGGATGGCTCTTGCTCATGCCCTCGATAGTCGTGCTCGTGTTGTTGTTTACGAAACCGGTATTGCTTCACACCGCACGGCCTCAGGGCTAAAGCCGACGGCGATCACTGACGGTCGCGCGCCGCCCGCTCAGGGATTGCAGAAGTTGCACCACTGCGGCGAAGCGCGTTTCACCGAGCGTGCAACTCGCGTGCGATACGTGCATTTTCCGCATCCATGGATGTCTGCGGCGATGATGTTGGTTGCGGTTCCGCAGCTTTCGCAGGGAACGCCGTATTCCACGTCGACCTGCCCAAAACCGGGAGTGAGACACAGTGGGCACTCTGTTGCGAGCCGGTGAGCCATTTGTTCGCACAGAGTGCGGATAACGGCCGCTCGCGAAGGACAGTGATGTGCTCGGTAGTCGGGCATTATTGACACGGAGTCGTTCGCTTCACGGAACACCTTCTCGCCGATGCTTAGCAGCGTTTCGCGGTCATCGATATTTTTGAACGACGTCGCTACACCGTTGTGCCCGGTTTGAAGGATTACCCGCTGTTCGGGGAAACCAATGGCGGTGGCGTAGTGGAGTGCGTCGTTGAGGTGTCGAACGGTGCGTCCTGCCAGCAAGGGGGAGATGATGATGCTTCCTTCGACAAGCTCCAACCCCAGGATGTCGTCTACGAATACGAGCACCTCAATATTCTCAACTATTGTTCCGAACCCAGTGCTGAAGGTGCCCTCTGATGCGAGCCCGTAGTGGGTTTGCTCTAGCTCCATCCCTCGTCGAGCTTTGGCTAGCGCTGTGCTGCGGGGACTGGCTGTGCGGGGAATTTCTCCCGAAAAGGTGCCAAACAGATCGGTGTTGAGCTGTTGGGCAGCGACGATGTTGGCGCCGAGCACATCCGCAAAGGCGTGGCGTGCCAGCACTTCCTTTCCATGCATGGTGGCAAATGTGATGGGTTGGTTCTGATATCTGCCTTGCGGCGGCGTCACTTGAAATACTCGGGTCGGCTGACGTAGGTTTCAGCAACGAACATGACGCCACTCGTCGAATCGAGCATTGCTCTGACTGCCTCAACCAATTGTTCGGCTTTGGCCTGGGGAAGCACAGTGATGATCATGGTCAAGGTGTCGTACTCGTTGAAGAGCAGATCTCCGGAGCGTTGGCCATGATGCCCGATTCCTGAAACGCCCGATACGGAGGTGTAGCCGGTCGCTCCAGCGGACGCAATGAGTTCACGCAGATCGGGTGCTTGACGCGCCGGAACGATGATTTCTATTCGAGTCATCTTGGTGAGGCCGTTCATGAGTGTGGTCCTTCCATTGTGGTTGTGTGTTTTTTCCATCCGACCGACGTGTGCCGGTACCAGGGAGCGTCTGAGTCTTCACGCGCGGTCAGCGTGATCCAATCGTTGTCCAAAAGATCGCGCAGGACTTGGTTGCGGGAAACAATCCGACCGACTTTTGTGAGGGGAGCCTGCACGAGTACGGCAAGTCGCAGCGGTTCATGGAACGCGTGTTTACCGACACCGACAGACTGCCAGGGGAGGCCGCGGCGCAGGTCACCTTCGTGGCCGGAAAGGACTCCGGTTACTCCGATCGCGTTGTGAATCGTCTTGGTTCCCGCACCCAGCGTTTCGGGGTTGAGGGTGGAGAAGTAGTACTGGTGATTGATCCATTGAGCGACGACCATCGGTGCGGTCAGGATAGTTTCCAGCGCCAAGTCGCTCTCATCCAGCTCCGGCCGATAGGAGTGCAGGAAAACTCGACGTTTGAGGTCGACGCCGCGGGTCATTTCGCGTGGGCCGATAATCATGGCGGCGTTCCCGGCCAATCCGAGCTCTGGATAGACCTCGGACCAGTCGTGCGCTCGACGCCGGATGCTCGCGGGCTTTGATCGTGTGTTGGAACCAGGGAGATCTCGAGCCCGCTCCTGAAGCAGTTGGTCGGCTGCACACCGTTGGAGCAATCGGAAGTCGCGCACCCGCTCACTGTGGCTCTCGGGAATGAGGGAACTATCGAGAACCGTGATTGCATCGGTCACCGTGTTGTGTTCGGCTGCAACGAAGACGCAGTCTTCCGGAATCGCGATTCCGCGGCGCTGAAGAAGGGTTCGAACTTCCTGATCATTGAATAGTGCAACGGCGGCACGCGCATTGGCCGCTCCCGGATTGCCCCCACAGGCACCGCAGTCGAGCGCAGACTGATACAGGTTGTTCATTGACTCGGAGGTGTGTCCGGTGATCACGATGAGCGGTGCAAAGTAGGTGAGCCCCATCATCCGGATCGCAGTTTCGGCAAGCGACACACGTTCCTCGAGCGTGAACGCATCTGCGACGGTGACTGTGCTCTCGAGCGCGGGGATCTGTTGGGAGGCGAATTCGTTGAGTCGCCCGGTGAGAGCGGGCGCGAACGTGCGCAGGATGCTCCCTGCTCCGTAGAACCATCCCGCGATCTCGGCAAGCGCGAATGGGGTTGTAGTGTTCGTGTCGGCAGCGTGCAGTGCCCTGCGCAGCGCGTTCCGCCGTCGCCGTGACCGCATATTCTTCGCAGCGTTTTCGGGAGTGAATGGCCGCTCTGTGACGTGATGGCGTGGCTCAAGCAGCGCGGGCAATGAGTTGATCGCACCCCGAGCTTGGTACTGGGAGAAGCGAATGGGGATGCCAAAAAACCCCGCGAACCCGACTGTTTCAACGGAAGTGTCTGACTCAAGGTGACGGCGCATTCCTTCAGACCTCGGATCGATGCACATCACTACCTGAACCTGAGCGCTATCGTGAGCTGGTGCACTCGGAACGAGCGACGTGATGAGTGAGTTGCGGTAGTTGAGTTCGTAGGCCTTCTGCCACGTGAACGGATGCTCACGAGTGCCGTGTGCCGCCAGTACACGAGCAACCATTGCGACATCGTGGCTGTGTGCGGTATCGCCGGTGACGCTATCCGCCACTCGACGCGCGCGAGCCCACACGCTCTCGTCACGTTGCGAGGGAGTGTTGTTCTCTTTAACAGAACGCGGCGGAAGGTCAAGGATCATACGGAGGCTCAGGCGCACGGCTAGGTAGCTGGTCAAATCGATGTCGCCATGTTTAGCTGCACGCCATTTGATGTGGGCAACCCAGCCCGGCAAGGATGTGAGCTCCCGTCGCAGCGTTGGCGTAGTCTCGTCACTTGCCACGGCGAAGTGTTTGAGGGCGTGCGCGAGAGCGCTATCTGGTTGGTCGAGAAGATCGGTGATTTTTCTGCGTGCCCGCTGCGGCAAAGATCGGTCGAACCGTGCCAGCCGCTTCCAGGACCGATAGAAACCTTCCTCACGGTGTGGCATCGGCCAGAGCGGATCCCGAATGAGGTAGGCGGCGACCCACGCTGACACGCGGGCATCGACCGGGTCGATTGTCAACTCAGTCTCCGGTGAGCTCTCGCTCGGGGGAGAGAGTTGCATGTCGAGTGCGGCGAGGCCCACTACCGGCACGTTGTATGCGCCGATTGTGGTGCGTCCTGCGAGTTCGGGGACCCTCTCCAAGAGTGCCAGCTCCACATCTTCCGGACGAATGCGTCCTCTCTCGAGGTCAGCTAAATACGCGTTGATAGTGCGGGTCGTGGTGGAGCCGGCCAGTTCGGCGGAGTCGAAGGGGATAGCTTCTTGGCCGGCCAGAGGGTTGATGGCGATGAAGGACTCGAGCGGCCACGATGGCACGACCTCATGGGCCGCTGACGCTACGTTGGCGCGGAGAATTAAGCTCATCAGATTAGTCCTTTCGACAGGGAGCTTCGCGAGATTGTTGCCGAGAGTGACCGGGTATATACCAACTCGCGAAGGGTGGAGTTTCTCGTTCGAGCTCGCGCCAGAACTTCAACGCCGATGAGTCCGACCGCGGGAATAATGAGGAGCCAGGAAGGTGCTCCGATGCCGCTGTTAGCGACGTCGAGCACTAGGCCGAACAGGTGAATGGCAACCGTGTATCCAAAAGATACCGCGGAGGTGACTACGATTCCGAGGGTGAGGCTCTGGAGCGAGAAGTGGGTCAACAATCCGGCTCCGAGCGTGACACCAAGAGTCAGCGCGACGAACACGAAGAGACCAAGTTCAGCATCCGTGATGTTGGGAGCGAACATCGTTTTAGCTGCGATGAGGGATGCGACGGGCGCCAGGACCGCCACAGCCGTTGAGGCCACAACGACTACGCGACTGGTGGGCACCGTGACGGGAAGGTTGCGGTCAATGGTGTGTTCCCGCATGCCGGTGCCAGCGCTGAGGAAGAGTGTCGATTTGAAGAGCGAGTGAGCGACGAGGTGGAAGATTGCCGCGGCGTATAGGCCCAGACCGCAGGTCATTATCATGAAACCCATCTGGGCCATGGTGGAGAACACAAGCCGGCCTTTGACATCGGGTCGCACGAGCCGTACCGCGGAGGCGTAGACCACGGTGGCTGATCCGGCAAGGAAGATCACGATCATCACGGATTGATGCAGGCTCACTGTTTCGGAGAACCGCAATAGCAGGATTGCGCCGGCGTTGACGACCCCAGCGTGCATCAACGCAGACACCGGTGTGGGTGCGGCAAGGGTAAAAGGTAGCCAGCCGTGAAAAGGGATCTGACTTGAGCGGGCGAGAGCGCTCACGACGAGCAACGCTGCCACAAGGAACTGCAGGGGCAGTGGCATCTCGATAACCTGCGAGGCTACTTCGTTGAGTGGCACGTCTCCTCCTGCGGCGACGAGCACGATTGCCAGGCCGATCAGCAGTCCCGAATCGGCAATCCCGAATCGCAGTGCTGTGCGGCGAATTCCGTCTTGTGCCTGGTTCAATTGGCGGTAGGTCGCGAGAAGTGCCACAAGGGCGGCTCCTGCTCCAATCCATGCGACGACGAAAGCTGTCACAGTCGCTGCGCACACCAGGAAAATAGTGAACCCAGTGACGATGTTGGTGCACAGGATGAACCAGGTTTGCCGCGCGTCTCCGCGAAGGTAACGGAGCGCGAAGACTTGGATGAGCATGCTGAGACCGAGCACCAGCAGCGCCATGATGAGGGCTAGGGGATCCCATTGCAGCGCGCCAAATTCGATCGTACGGGTGTCCGCGCTCGTTGTGCTGCTGAAGATACTGAGCAAAGCGACAGCGAGCAGCCCCACCCCAGTGATCGCGCTTGCCGACACTCCCACGGTGTGTGGGGTCAGCTTGGCCCGTGACAGAACTCCCGCAACAACTGCTGCTAACCACGGTGACACCATGGCGGCGCCCAGAATTACAACGTCCACTCCACACCCTCACTGTTGGCGAAAACTAATACGCGAAAAACGTAGCACACGTTATAAGTCCTGAATTGCAAGTGGTGCTAATTTTTTCGTCTGAGGTATGGTTGGGGCATGGCAAAATGGACGTTCCTCACCAACCACGCGCATGTCCTCATGTGTGTGTCGGAGAACCCCAATGCACTGCTTCGGGATGTCGCCACTCAGGTGGGAATCACTGAGCGCGCAGCGCAGCGAATCGTCACGGAGCTTGAAGAAGCTGGGTACCTTGAGCGGCAACGTGAGGGTCGCCGAAACTCGTACCGACTCAATACGTCGATGCCCTTGAGGCATCCGCTCGACACGGACTATCGCGTGGGGGAGCTGCTGGCGATGTTTGCTAAAGGTAAGGCTGAATAGTTCTGTTGTGGATCCGCCTGAGCGGAGTCGGGAGCGACGTCGTTTGCGCGAATCATCGCCCCCGCGCCATCAGCGGTTAATCGAGCCCAAGCTTTTTGCGCAGTGACGTGACATGCCCTGTGGCCTTCACCGCATACAAAGGCAGTGAAATGCTGCCGTCCTCGCCAATGACGAAGGTGGAGCGGATGACGCCAACAACCTGCTTGCCGTACAAGTTCTTTTCGCCCCACGTTCCATATGCTTCGTGCACTTCGTGGTTGGGGTCGCTGAGGAGCGGGAAAGTAAGGCCCTCTTTGTCCCGGAATTTGGACAGCTTCTCGGGAGTATCGCGAGAAACACCCAGCACGGCATAACCCTCAGACTGCAGGGCGCCAAGCTGATCTCGGAAGTCACACGCCTGTGTCGTGCATCCGGGAGTCATCGCTGCTGGGTAGAAATAGAGAATCACCTTCGTGCCAGAAAAGTCGCTTAACGACACCAGATTTCCGTCGTGATCAGGCAAAGAAAAGCCTGGTGCCGGGGTGCCTGCAGCAAGTCGAGTTGATTCCGTAGTCATTGTGCTCCTTGGTCGCTTTAACTCATGGTAACGTTGATCCTCGGTTGCCCGAGAGGTCAACCGCGCCAAGCACCTCTAGCTCAATTGGCAGAGCAACTGACTCTTAATCAGTGGGTTCCGGGTTCAAGTCCCGGGGGGTGTACAAATTCGAAAAGCCTCACAATCACAAAGATTTGGAAGCTTTTTGTGTCTTTCTCGCGCAGCGTGCCTGCTCTACCTGAGTGTGCAAGCTAGCTATCAACCCCCGCGGCGCACGATCGGCCTTGCGACGAACACCAGAGCCTTTGTGGGTCTGCGGTTAGTCTAGGCGTGACGACGTGCGTCTTCGCGAAGCTCGTTCTCTGACAGTACACATTCTCTTACGGTACCTAGAGGAGCGCTAAAAATGGATACCGCAGTTCCGCAACCGGTAATCGACGGGTCGAAGGCAAGGGTCACTAGGTGGGATCTCGCCCCAGGGGCAGAGACCGGCCATCATCGACACGAGCTTGACTACATCGTGATAGCGATCACGGACGGTGCGCTTCTTCAGAAGAGTGAAGATGCGGAGGTCTCGGTGCCGTTGTCACCGGGCAGCGCTTACTTTCGGGAAGCTGGCGTGGAGCACAACGTTTCCAATCAAGGCGACAAGACCGTGACGTTCGTCGAGGTGGAACTCCATGATGCGACATGACTGAAGTTGCAGTGATTGGTCCAATCTCGGTTTTGTGATCCGGGCCCCTCTCTGGTTCACCTGAGGCAGCTTGCGGGCACGCGATCTGCGGCGTGAACTCAGACGAGTTTGTCTACTGCCCCCTGCATGGGGGACATGCTATTTTGTGGTCAGCACTTGACCGACCCGAATCGGTTACCCCGACGGTGCTGAAGAAGGTGATGCCCGAATCTCACCCCAGCGGCGCGTTTTACCCCCGTGAATGCGCTCGCACTCCCCATCGTGCGCCAATGGTGATCACGATTCTGCAGCTGCGTGCCGATGCGCCGAAAACGCAATCCCCCTGCAGAAAGCTGCCCATCATGTTCATGAAGAAACTGCTGGCGACGGTAGCCAGTATCGCCCTCACCGGTGGCGCACTCCTCGGAGTCTCCGCCCCCGCATTCGCCGATGAGGCTAGTGCACCCCCCAGCGCTCCCAACGTGTCCGCTCCGGGCGTGTCCGCTCTCGACGCAGAGAGCGTCGCCCCCACACCCGAACCCGCACAACAATCCACTTCCAGTGTCGCGGTCGCCAACGCTCCCGCGCCGGTCGCGAAAAAGTCTGCTCCTGTCGTTGACGCGCCGGCAACTGAAGTCGAAGCACCCGCATCCCCATCTCGCTCAACCACGAACACGGAAAAGAAGGTGTGGGTGTGCAAGTTTGTCTCAAGCGATAATTCACCCTCCGGCTACCGACTCAAGGACGGCGAACAACCGATCCATGTGAGCATCAACGCCCTTGGCGACGATGTTAACGACAGCGGAGACTTCAATGACAGCCAGCCGTCATTCGTCGTTCCCGATGACGATGCGAGCCTGTGTTCGTCTACTGAAGTAACTGTTGACGAAGAAGTCGAGTGCCCGACATACCAGTATGGCGGACGGGTCTACATGACGACCGCGACGAAGTGGTTCTACGGTGCGACTCAGGTTGACTTCACGATCACGCAGGGTACTCGTGCTCTCTCAGTAGGGGAGCGTGTAGCTTGTGACCCGCCCGAGGAGGTGTTTGTGTGCCAGTTTGTGGCGAGCGAGGATCATCCCAGTGGCTGGGTACTGACGCCGGGCGACCAGCCGGTTCTCACCCTGCGGAGCGAGCTCGGCGATGATGTCAACGACACCGGCGACTACGACATCAACCAGACATCCTTTATCGTCGCAAGTGACGACAGCGATTTGTGTACCTCGAATCTGGTGGAACGTTCCACCGAGGTGATCTGTGCCACCGTGAGCGCTGACGGGCGCGCAATCGTCACTACGGTGAGCAGCGTCTTCTATGGAACGGTCAAGGTCACAGAGACTAGGGCTGAGGAAGTTCGTGGGCTGACCGAGCGCGAGCTGCGCGACTGCTCGCCGGTGGAACTAGCCAAAGCAACCGCAGAAGTGTCACTAATTGACGCATCCTGTAATGCTCCTCAGCAACTCATCCTCGGTGCCATCTCTAATGCCACGTGGGGGGCGGTGACCGACCCTGTGGGCCCTCAGGACTACCGCGTGACGGCGACAGCGAATCCTGGAGCTGAGTTCACCAGCGGTGGTCCCGCACTGATAGTCGCGGCCGGCACAACAACCCTCACGTTTGCCGGAACACTCAACCCACAACTGGATCCGGCGGATCCCGCGTGTGATCTGGAGACCCTGGGCCTTGTCATGCCCGCGGTCACCTTCAGCCAGACCAGTTGCAATGTAGCCGGAAGCTACCGGCTCGGTGTTGCTCCTGGCTATGACCCCGCACTCGTCACGTTTACGGTGAACGGTGTTGCTGGGATCGTTGCTGGCACCTACACGGTCGCGGGCCCGGGATCGGTTGAAGTAACCGTCCAGGTGGTAGATCCGAATGGACTCGAGTTTGATTGGGTTGATCCGCCAGCGTTCGCTTTCGTAGTTCCCGAGGGCACCGCGTGCGACCCTGATCTGCCGACGCTTGCTCTGGGGCTACCAACCCTTGCCCTAGGGCTGCCGACACTCGCTTTCACCGGAAGCGGGGGAGCTGGGCCTCTCTGGTGGCTAGTGCCATCGGGGATGATCTTGCTCGGTGCCGCTGCCGTCTACGTGCGACGCCGATTGGATGCCGTGAGCTAGACGTCCACTAACAAGTTGTGGCCCCGCTGCTCGCAAGCGACGGGGCCACAACTATGCGCGAGGCGTGCGGGCTAAAGCCCGCACGAGCGAAGTAATTTCACGGCAGCCAAGGCATCGGGTCGACGCGTGTTTCGAATACGTAGACCTCGAAGTGAAGGTGCGGGAACGTGGAATAGCCGGTGTTGCCAACGGAACCCAAGAACTGGCCGGCAGCAACCCACTGGCCGGCGACAACAGCCTGTGAGCCTTCGATCATGTGGGCGTACAAGGTTTTCACTCCGCCGCCGTGATCGACAATAACGTGACGACCCCAGCCGCCACCGAAGGTGACGCTCTCGACCGTGCCAGCAGAGGCCGCAACAATTGCCGAAGCTTCTGGGGCCATGATATCGATGCCGCCATGGAACTCGGTGCCGCGGTAGCCGAAGAGGTCTTTGATGGGGCCGTTAGCAGGGGTGATGTCGAGGGAGCCAGTTGGCCCCGAGGCGGTGATAATGACTTCTTGCCGAACCTGTTCGACCGCAAACGTGTCGCGAACGATGGGTGCGGGGGCGGTGGTTGCGGGCGACGCGAACGTCTGAATGTCGTCGCGGCTGCCGGTAGCAGTGGCGACGCTGGGTGTGCTTGCGGCGGAATTTTCGGGGCCCGCGAGTACAACTTGGTTCGCCGAGTTCGAGAAGGCTGCGGCGGGTACTGTGCCGCCAATGAGGATCGCCCCGATGGCGAGCATAGTTAACGAGCGTTTCAACAGCATTCCTTGGTTTGGGGCAGGGTGCGGTGCTGCGAAAGCGACAACAATCTGGTGTTGGCTCGGCGGCCACTAGGGTGAGCGCTCGAGAGCCAGATTGGTTCGCACTGCAGCACACTGGCCGAAACCGCTTCGATGCGGTTAGACAGGCGAGTAAGTAGACGAAGTTAGCGCAGATTCCTGAGAACCACTCTCAGGAAGCCACAATTCACTCACAGTTCCCTATATCCTTTGGATGCAAACGTTCTATTTGTTAACGGAGAGGAATCCGCATGGGCACCAGTTCACGGCCAGTAATCGGGCTCACCTCGTACCTCGAACAGGCTCAAACCGGTGTCTGGGATCTCCCCGCGTCGTTCTTGCCGAAAATTTACTTCGAAGCAGTGACGGATGCCGGTGGTATCGCCGTTCTGTTGCCACCACAACCCGTAGATTCCGAGATCGCATCGTCGATCATCCAGGGGCTTGACGGCTTGATCCTGACGGGCGGCAAAGACGTTGACCCGGCCCGATACGGCCAAGAAGCGCATCCGACCACCGACGTTCCCCGCAAAGATCGCGACGCTTTCGAAGATGCGCTCGTGAGGGCGGCTATTGAGCAAAACGTTCCGTTTTTAGGAATCTGCCGCGGTGCGCAGGTGCTCAACGTGGTGCTGGGCGGAACAATTATTCAGCACCTGCCCGACGTGATCGGCTCAAGTCGCTATAGCGCGGGGGGCGGCACCTTCTTAGTGAACGATGTTGCGGTTGAACGCGACACCACACTCAGCTCCCTTCTCGGCGGCGACGACAGCGTGGCAGTGAAGTCGTACCACCACCAAGCGATCGACACACTTGCCGACGGGCTCATCGTCTCCGGACGCAGCGACGACGGCGTGATTCAGGCCGTTGAACTGCCGAGCGTCGACTTTGGGGTTGCCGTGCAGTGGCATCCAGAAGAGGATGCCAAACAAGACTTGCGTCTCTTTGACGGCGTTGTTAAGGCGGCAGCCCGCTATCGCGAGAACCGCTCGCAGCGCGCCTGACTACTTTTCGAGGTCGTACGAGTCTTGAGCCTGTTTGGCGATGGTGCCGACGGCGATCGCGATGGTGAGGCCCCAACTGATCCACATAAGGATGAGACGCCAGTCTCGCGGGCCCTGTTTGGTGGTTTGGAAGACGCTCCAGCCGCCCGCGACTGCGCTGAGGAGACTGCCGTTGAACAGGTACTTGCGCATATTTCCTCCGAGGTTGATGTCGTATAACGCTAGCGTGACATCCTGATTGCTGCCAGCGTAGCTATCTAATGGCGCGGGGAATTGCGCGTTCCTATCCTCAGCCTCAGTTGCCACCCCGCTGATAATGTCTATGCATGGAAGCTCATAAGAATTCTTCTCCTTCCGAGTACGATTTCGTCGTTGTTTCCAACCGGCTGCCGGTCGATTGCATCGTCGGTGACGACGGAGCGATCAGTTGGAAGCGCTCGCCCGGTGGACTGGTTACAGCGCTCGAGCCGGTTATGAAGGCTGCAGATGGTGCCTGGGTCGGCTGGGCGGGGCGTCCCGATTTTGAGATCGAGCCGTTCCAGCACGACGGTATTCACATTGTTCCGGTGCCGCTGAATTCTCAAGATATCGAGGAGTACTACGAGGGGTTCAGTAATGACACCCTGTGGCCGCTGTATCACGACGTGATTGCGCCACCGGCCTACCACCGCGAGTGGTGGGATGATTACGTTACGGTCAATCAGCGGTTCGCGGATGCCGCAGCCGCCATCAGTGCCGAGAGTGCTGTTGTGTGGGTGCAGGATTACCAGCTGCAGCTCGTGCCGCGCATGCTGCGAGAAAAGCGTCCCGATCTCACTATCGGTTTCTTCAATCATATTCCGTTTCCGCCATACGGGATTTTTGCCCAGTTGCCGTGGCGCACGCAGATTATAGAAGGCATGCTCGGTGCTGACGTTGTTGGGTTCCAGCGTGCGTCTGACGCTTCCAACTTTTCGTCGGCGGTTCGTCGGCTCACGAATCATCCAACGAAGAACCCGGCGATTGAGGTGACCATTGCCGGGCAATCTACGCGCCGCGTGGTTGCTAAGGCGTTCCCGATTTCAATTGACTCCCACAGCTTCGAGGAGTTGGCGCGGCAGCCTGCTATTCAGCAGCGTGCTCGCGACATTCGTAAGGGTCTCGGTAACCCGAAGACGATCATGCTCGGCGTTGATCGCCTCGACTACACGAAGGGCATCCGCCACCGTCTGAAGGCATATGGCGAGTTGTTGCGTGATGGCTTGATCGAGGTCGGCGATGTTGCGCTCATCCAGGTCGCGAGTCCGAGTCGTGGCCGCGTTGAGGCCTATATGCATTTGCGTGACGAAATCGAGCTCACGGTGGGTCGGATTAACGGTGACTACAGTACGCTGAGCCATTCCCCGATCAGTTATCTGCACCAGGGTTTTCCGCGTGAAGAGATGGTTGCGTTGTATTTGGCCGCTGATGTGCTGCTGGTGACGGCACTGCGCGATGGCATGAACTTGGTTGCGAAGGAGTATGCGGCGAGCCGTTTCGATAATGACGGTGTTCTGATTTTGAGTGAGTTTACGGGCGCCTCTGAAGAGTTGCGCAAGGCACTATTGATTAACCCGCACGACATCGATGGGGTCAAGGAGTCGATGATGCGGGCCATCAACATGCCCAAGCCTGATCGCGCGACCCGTATGCGTTCCATGCGTAAACGTGTTCTCGAGCACGATGTTGCCCGTTGGTCGAATGCCTTCCTCAAGAATTTGGCTGCTACTCGATCTGACCGTCATCGTCGCATCGCGCCGCTGGAGATGGCGGAAGAGGTTGAGTGGACCGTCGAGCGAAAGCGGGTCAAGTAGTGGTGCAGTACTCCTCGGATGCGGAGATCGCGGCGGCGATTGATGCTCTTGTCGTGGTGCCTACTTTGCTGATCGCTCTCGATTTTGATGGCACGTTGGCGCCAGAGGTTGATAACCCACTTGACGCTCGTGCGCTTCCTGAAGCCCAAGAGCAATTGATGCGGATGCTCGAACTCGCTGACACTCGTATGGCCCTTATTTCGGGGCGTGCACTCGACAGTCTCGAACATGTGGCGCACCTTCCCGGCCACGTGCTGTTCGGTGGCTCGCACGGGTTGGAATACCGGCTCGATGAGGGCGACTCAGCCCTACCAATGAGCGAAGGACATACCGCAGCGCTCATGAAACTTGACGTGCTCATGCACGAACTTGCCGCCAGCGCCGAAGGCGCGTGGGTGGAGCTGAAACCGGCGGGGCGCGCGCTGCACTTTCGAATGACAACTCCCGAAGACGCCGAACGGCTTCACGCGGAAGCTGTGGCTAGGGTCGCGGCTGAAATGCCGGGGCTGACCACTCGATTCGGCAAGAACGTTGTGGAGTTTGCGGTCCATTCCGCCACCAAGGGCGATGCGATCGACCGGTTGCGCGACTACGTGGGTGCTGACGCGATTTTCTTCGCCGGTGACGACACCACCGATGAAGATGCCATCGCCGTGCTCGGCGAGAATGACCTCGGCGTTCGAGTGGGAGATGCACCGTCAGCTGCGAGACTTCGTGTGGCGGGAACACGCGAAATTGCTGCAGTTCTGAAGGTACTCGCCGATGGGCGTGCAACCGCAGTTTCGGCCCGGAAAAACTGAAGTATCGTAACGCCCTAAACTCATAGCATGTCTGAGAGCGATTCTATTGATATCAAGCCACGTTCCCGCACAGTAACTGACGGGATCGAAGCAACAACTTCGCGCGGAATGCTTCGCGCCGTCGGTATGGGTGATGCTGACTGGGAGAAACCTCAGATCGGTATTGCGAGTTCGTGGAATGAGATCACGCCCTGCAACCTCTCACTCGACCGTCTCGCCCAAGCAGCGAAAGAGGGCGTTCATGCTGGTGGTGGTTATCCGCTGCAGTTCGGCACCATCAGCGTCTCTGACGGCATCTCGATGGGTCACGAGGGAATGCACTTCTCGCTCGTTAGTCGCGAAGTCATTGCCGACTCGGTCGAGGTCGTCATGGAGGCCGAGCGCCTCGATGGTTCGGTCACGCTCGCGGGCTGCGACAAGTCGTTGCCAGGGATGCTCATGGCTGCGGCACGCCTCGACCTCGCATCCGTCTTCCTGTATGCGGGTTCGATCGCACCGGGCTGGGTCAAGCTCAGCGACGGCACCGAAAAAGACATCACGATCATTGACTCCTTTGAAGCTGTTGGCGCTGTCAAGGCCGGCCGGATGAGCGAAGCTGATGCCAAGCGCATCGAATGTGCTTTCGCTCCGGGCGAGGGAGCCTGCGGCGGCATGTATACGGCCAACACGATGGCGAGCGTTGCGGAAGCGATGGGTATGAGCCTTCCCGGCTCCGCAAGCCCCGCATCCGCCGACCGCCGCCGCGACTACTTTGCGCACCGCTCCGGCGAGGCCGTCGTCAACCTGCTGCGCAAGGGAATCACCGCGCGAGACATCATGACCAAGAAGGCGTTTGAGAACGCGATCACTATTGCGATGGCTCTCGGTGGCTCAACAAACGTTGTGCTCCATATTTTGGCAATCGCTAATGAGGCTGAGGTCGAGATCACCCTTGACGACTTCAACCGCATCGGTGACAAGGTTCCCCATTTGGGAGACCTCAAGCCTTTCGGCCAGTACGTCATGAATGATGTCGATCGTCACGGCGGGCTACCGGTGCTGATGAAGGCGCTCATGGATGAGGGGCTCATCCATGGTGATGCGCTAACAGTGACGGGCAAAACTGTTGCCGAGAACTTCGCCGAGATGGACATTGACCCGCTCGATGGCGAAGTTCTTCGAAAGTTTGACAACCCCATCCACCCCACCGGTGGTCTCACGATTCTGACCGGTTCGTTGGCGCCCGAAGGTTCTGTTGTGAAGACGGCAGGCTTTGATCGCGCCGAGTTTGAGGGCCCTGCTCGTGTGTTTGAGCGTGAGCGTGAAGCGTTGGATGCTCTTACCGCCGGCACCATCGAGGCCGGCTCTGTTGTGGTTATCCGGTTCGAGGGCCCCAAGGGTGGGCCGGGTATGCGCGAGATGCTCGCGATCACGGCGGCCATCAAGGGCGCTGGACTCGGAAAAGATGTACTACTCTTAACGGACGGACGATTCTCAGGCGGCACAACCGGACTGTGCATCGGCCACATAGCTCCCGAAGCAGTAGACGCAGGTCCTATTGCATTCGTGCGCGATGGTGATCTGATACGGGTCGATATCGCAGCTCGCTCGCTCGATTTACTTGTCGACTCCGCTGAGCTCGAAGCCCGCCGAAAAGGCTGGGCCCCCCTACCTCCGCGTTACACGCGAGGCGTTCTTGCCAAGTATTCGAAGCTTGTGCAGTCCGCTGCCCGCGGCGCGGTAACCAGTTAGCGCCACGCTCACCAGTGAAATTTAAAGGATTTGTACATGTCCTCTGACCCCGTACCGCGGCCCAAGAGCACGACGCCGGAAATTTTGACCGGTTCTGGTGCGATTCTTCGCAGTTTGGAAAAGCTGGGGGTGAAGGACGTCTTCGGCTTGCCCGGAGGCGCAATCATGCCCTTCTACGACGAACTGATGGCATCCACGGCTATTCGTCACATTTTGGTCCGCCACGAGCAGGGCGCTGGGCACGCCGCTGAGGGCTACGCTTCGTCGTCGGGAAAACTTGGCGTGTGTATTGCAACGTCCGGTCCGGGCGCGACTAACCTCGTCACAGCAATTGCGGATGCCCACATGGACTCGGTGCCGCTACTCGCGATCACCGGTCAGGTGTTTTCGACCTCGATGGGAACCGATGCATTCCAAGAGGTAGATATCTCGGGCATCACGATGCCGATCACGAAGCACTCGTTCCTCGTCACAAAGCCGGAAGACATTCCGGCGACACTGGCCGCGGCGTACCACATTGCAACGACGGGTCGCCCTGGTCCGGTGCTGGTAGACGTCACGAAAGACTGCCAGCAGGCATCCGCACCGTTCATTTGGCCACCCAAGGTTGATCTGCCCGGGTACCGCCCCATCACGAAGGCACACGGCAAGCAGGTTCAGGCTGCGGCTCACATGCTGGCCGCGGCCGAACGCCCTGTCTTCTATGTGGGCGGCGGCGTCATACGCTCAGGCGCAGCCGCGGAGCTGTTGGAGCTCGCGACTCTCGTGGGGGCGCCCATCGTGACAACGCTGATGGCTCGCGGTGCGTTCCCTGACTCGAACGATTTGAACCTGGGGATGCCGGGAATGCACGGCACGGTGCCCGCTGTTCTCGCCTTCCAAGAATCTGACCTTCTTATCGCACTCGGTGCTCGTTTCGATGACCGCGTTACGGGCAAGGCGAGCGAATTCGCGCCTCTCGCCAAGGTTGTCCACGTCGACATCGATCCCGCCGAGATTGGCAAGATTCGTGCGGCAGAGGTGCCCATCGTTGGCGATGCTAAAGACGTAATCGTCGACCTGATTGCTGCCTTCACCGACGCGAGCAAGACAACGAAGCCTGACTACAGCGCCTGGTGGGAGCGGCTCAATTCTCTGCGCAATCAGTTCCCGCTCGGGTTCACCGAACCCGATGACGGACTGCTGTCACCGCAGTATGTGATCCAACGCATCGGTGAAATCACTGGCCCGGAGGGCATCTTTGCCGCCGGCGTTGGGCAGCACCAGATGTGGGCTGCGCAGTTCATCAAGTATGAGCGCCCCAACGCGTGGCTCAACTCGGGTGGTGCCGGCACCATGGGGTACGGTCTTCCGGCGGCCATGGGCGCCAAGGTCGCAAACCCTGAGCGCGATGTGTGGGCGATTGATGGCGATGGATGCTTCCAGATGACCAATCAAGAATTGGCCACGTGCACGATCAACAAGATCCCCATCAAGGTCGCGATCATCAACAACTCGAGCCTCGGCATGGTTCGCCAGTGGCAGACCCTGTTCTATGACGGACGCCACTCGTTCACCGATCTCAACACCGGGCACGATACCGAGATGATCCCCGATTTCGTGAAGCTGGGGGAGGCCTATGGCTGCCTCGCTATCCGCGTCACAAAGAAAGAAGAGATTGATCCGGCCATTAAGCTCGCGCTTGAGACCAACGATCGCCCCGTCGTGATCGACTTCGTGGTGAGTCGAGATGCGATGGTGTGGCCGATGGTGCCCCAGGGCGTCGGAAATTCGAGCGTGCAGTACGCCCGCGACCACGCCCCAGAGTGGGAAGAGGAGTAGAGCGATGAGTCACGTACTTTCTCTGCTGGTAGAAGACAAACCAGGTCTGCTCACTCGCGTCGCAGGGTTGTTTGCGCGGCGCGGGTTCAACATCCAATCGCTGGCTGTGGGCTCAAGCGAGATCGAAGGCCTTTCGCGCATCACCGTTGTGGTGGATGTCGAAGAGCTGCCGCTCGAGCAGGTCACCAAGCAGCTCAACAAGCTCATCAACGTCATCAAGATCGTCGAGCTTGACCCCGCGCAGTCGGTTACGCGCGAACACCTTCTGATCAAGGTGCGCGTCGATAACACGACGCGTTCACAGATTCTCGAAGCGGTAAACCTGTTCCGGGCCCGCGTGGTTGATGTTGCATCTGATGCGCTCATCATCGAAACCACCGGTGACTCGGGCAAGATTCAGGCACTCCTCAGAGTGCTCGAACCCTATGGGATCAAAGAAATTGCTCAGAGTGGACTGCTGGCCATGGGCCGGGGTTCGAAGAGCATCACTGACCGAGTTTTCAAGAACTAACAGAACCAACAACTAAGGAGAATCACTACTGTGACCGAGATCTTTTACGACGATAACGCTGACCTCGCGCTCATCCAGGGCAAAAAGGTTGCTGTCATTGGTTATGGCTCGCAAGGCCACGCCCACGCACTGAACCTGCGTGACTCCGGCGTTCAGGTCAAAGTTGGCCTGAAGGAGGGTTCGAAGAGCATTGCTAAGGCGAAGGATGCTGGCTTCGAGGTGCTCACCAGCGCCGAAGCCGCCAAGTGGGCTGACGTTGTTGTGATCCTTGCTCCTGACCAGCACCAGCGCGGCCTCTATGCCGACGACATCAAAGACAACCTTGCGGCTGGCGACACCCTCGTCTTCGGGCACGGGTTCAACATCCGCTTTGGATACATCGAAGCGCCTTCTGACGTTGACGTCATCCTCGTAGCCCCTAAGGGCCCGGGCCACACGGTTCGTCGCGAATACGAAGCAGGCCGCGGCGTTCCCGTGATCGTTGCTGTCGAAAACGATGCCAGTGGTCACGCCTGGGACCTCGCCTGGTCGTACTCCAAGGCCATCGGAGGCCTGCGCGCCGGTGGAATCAAGACCACCTTCACTGAAGAGACCGAAACCGACCTGTTCGGTGAGCAGGCTGTTCTCTGTGGTGGCACCTCTCAGCTCGTTCAGTACGGCTTCGAGACCCTCATTGAGGCTGGCTACCAGCCCCAGATCGCCTACTTTGAGGTTCTTCACGAGCTCAAGCTCATCGTTGACCTCATGTGGGAGGGCGGCATCGCCAAGCAGCGGTGGAGCGTCTCTGACACCGCCGAGTACGGCGATTACGTTTCGGGCCCCCGCGTCATCGATGAGTCGGTCAAGGAAAATATGAAGGCTGTTCTCGCGGACATCCAATCGGGTGCCTTTGCAGACCGCTTCATCAAGGATCAGGATGCCGGCGGGCCAGAGTTCCTCGCCCTGCGCGAAAAGGGACAGAACCACCCCATCGAAGCAACCGGCAAGGAGCTGCGTGCTCTCTTCGCTTGGAAGCAGCAAGACTCCGACTACACCGATGGTTCAGCCGCGCGCTAACTTTCGCTAGTCGCTACCTCTGGCTAGACGCCATGACGGCCGTTCCGCTACTGCGGGGCGGCCGTTGTGCGTGGGCGCTCACTGAGTCATTGGGGTGGAAGTGTTGCGCCACGGTCGGGCCAGCGCAACGTCGGCTCTGCTTTGGGCGCAGGGCCGGGGGTTCCTGTACCCACCCAGATTGAGATCGCCAATAATTGTTCGAGGCGCGAACCAATAAATGCGGCAGCGACGAGTGGCGCATACAGGGCGCCCAAGTAGCTTGCGGCGAGAACAAGACCCATGTTCTTACCCCACGCCAGCGCAGCAATCGCGGGAACCACCCCGAGGAGAAGCCAGAGTGGATGCGCGATTATCCCCAGCACGACGGCAGCGATAATTGCAAGCACCCCAATGCTGAGTTGCGCGATGACCGCGATGGCGAGTGCCCCGGCATAACGGGCGTAGCGTTCCATACCCACTGACGCCCACATCACGCGAGCCCGCAGCTGGTGCACTCCACTGTCGATGAGCGAGACCCGAAAGTCCTCGTCAGCGGTTCGTCTCAGTTCGAGGCGCTCGTCTGCGGGGGCGAGCCGAGCATCCTGGGTGAGAGAATCGTGCAGAATCGCGGGCAAGGTTTGTTTGCCGAAGCTGGCGATCAGTCCCCAGAGGAACGGAGGTACTGAGGCGAAATCGGTGCTATTTCCTTTGCCAGGGGGCAAGGCGAGGTTGTGCGCGGGAATCGTGAGCACGCGGTCGTTGTCGCGAGGGTCACGCCAACAGAATGATTCAGCAACCTGAAAGTCTCGACCCAGTCGGTACAGGAGAGGTAAGCGTCGTAGTTCGTTTCCGTTGTGGTCGGTGAACGGCATCGTGAACTCCCTCATCAATCCGGCGTCTGCAGACTAGTCTGTCGGAGTGACGATGAACGCGCAGCGACGCTCCCCACAGCTCACATCTGCAGACGCCGCGTCCCCCGGGCCCACCTTCGACGGCGGCACCGCATTGCGCGTGTTTGGCCTGCTTCGCCTTGTGGCAGCAGCGTTGGTCTTTGCCAGCATCGCCACCCAGATTGTGGATGAGTCGATCCATAATGACTTCATCGCTGAGGAGTACTTCAGCTACTTCACAATCCAGTCGAGCCTGATCAACGTCGTAATACTTGCGCTGAGCGGGCTGGTGGCGTGGCGCCGTGAACGCGAATCGACGCTACTGGCGGTGCTGCGAGCATCCGTCGTCTCATATGCGGTAGTCACAGCGGTCGTATATAACGTGTTGCTTCGCGGGATTCCTGACGAAGGTTATGTAGGCATTCAGTGGCCCAACGAGGTCATCCACGTGTGGGTGCCACTGTTTTTGTTTATTGATTGGCTAGTGGCACCAGCACGGCCGGTGCTCCGAAAGCGCGACGTGCGCATTGTCGTCATCTACCCGCTGGCGTGGTTGGCGTTCACGTTCATTCGCGGATCGCTCGACGGGTGGTTCCCGTACCCGTTCTTGCAGCCCAACGGTCCAGACGGATGGGGCGGAGTCGCGGTCTATGTGCTCGGCATTGCGACATTCATTATCGCAATTGCGCTCGTGCTGATTGCGATCAGTCGGTCGCGATGGGCAAACACTGATCGACTGTGGGCGTCACGCAGCAACTAGCTGGTGGGCCATTCGTCAGCTGGAGTGTAGCCGCAGAGATGCCGATAGTCCGAAAGCGCTGTGATGGGGGCGGCATCCGCGGCACGCTCATAGCGTTTTTCAGTGAACTCGCCCGTCAGGCCGTCGTAGCGGGTGACGCGGTTGAGCAGTGGTGTGCCAATCTGGGCTGCGATCTTGATCGCTTCGCTCGTCACAATTGACGCGATGACCAGCACAGCGCCCGGAAAAATACCGTGGAGCACATTTGTGTCGACCGAGCCCAGTGCGGGCGGTGTCGGGAAGAGGTCACGAAAACCTGCGCCCCGAGCAGGCCACGACACACTCGCTTCAGCGTGAAACTGGCACGCCCACCCCCACACCAACGGAATGCCGGTGATCTCTGCAGCATCCGCCGCCAAGTAGTGGGTGGGATAGTTGTCGCTGCCATCCACAACAAGGTCATAGTCGGCAAAGAGAGTCAGAGCGTTCTCGGGCGTGAGCTTCTCGTCTATCGCCACAACCTGGGTTGCGGGGCTGAGATCTGCCACCCGCTCAACAACAGAAACCACCTTCTTGTGGCCAACATCCAGCAGTCGGTGAATGTGCTGGCGGTGTAGGTTGCTGAGCTCAACCCGGTCATCATCGATCACACCTACGGTTCCGACGCCGGCTGCGGCCAGCGACGGTATGACCGTGCTGCCGACGCCACCGGCGCCAATTACTAGCACGCGTGAGCGCGCCAAATTATTTTGCGCCGTCTCGCCGAAGTGGGTTAGTGCGAGCTGGCGGCTAAACCGCTGATCCATGAATTGATTGTTCCACCGGCAGATGTTGGATTCCTCAGAAAACGGGTTCGGCAGAGCGATCTGCCCGTGAACTGGGGGTTCTGCCGCCGTGCGCCCACCGTGTGATCGTCAGTGGGGTGACCGTACGGTCGACGCTTTAACATGTCGCGGGCCGATGACCGCCGTCATAATCGCGGTGGCGATGAGCGCTGTTGCGGCAATGAGTAGGGATGCGGCGGTGGCATCAACGAATGCGGCGCGAGCTGCCACGGTGAGTGCATCCGCTGCCGGTCCCAACGCTGAAATCATGGGTGACTGTGTGAACGCGATTGACTCTTGCACCCTTTCTGCGATGTCGGCGGGCAATTGGGTCGTGGCGTCAGCGACAGACGTGCGGTAGACGGAGGTCAAGACCCCGCCGAGCACGGCGATGCCGAGAGCACTTCCCAACTCACGGGCGACGTCGTTCACCGCCGATGCGACGCCCTGCTTTTCTCGAGGCAAGGATTGCGTGATGGCGGTAGTGGATGGTGTGCCCGCTAAGCCCATTCCCGCAGCGAACACGACGAGTCCAGATACGAAGTGAAGGTAGGTGAAATCCACGGTCAGTAACGACATGATTCCGAAGCCGACTGCCATGAGGGCGAGCCCTGCGGGAACCACTTTTCGATAGCCGACGCGCGCTGCAATGGTGGGCGAGAGTCGTGCCAAGGGAACCATCGCCAGTGGCATGGGGAGCATGCAGATGGCGGCCAGGAGTGGGCTGAGATCGACCACGAATTGCAGATATTGCAGCATGGTGAAGAAGAAGCCGAACGCTGCGAAGAACTGGATCAGGATTGTGAGGCTGCCGGCTGAGAAACCGCGAAGTGCGAAGAGCCGGGGGTCGAGCAGGGGATCGGGGTGGTGTCGCTCCCAGAGCACGAACAGTACAAGCGCGACGAGGCCGACGCCGAGAATGGTATAGGGCAGTGCTTCTTCGCCCGAGGTATCGGCAATCTCGATAATTCCGTAGACGAGCGCGCTGACGGTGATTAACGAGAGGAATGCGCCGAACACATCAAACCGGCCGGTGTTAGCGTCTTTGCTTGGCGGGACGACCAGCATCGAACCAATGAGACCGAGGATGGCGAGGGTCACGTTGAGCCAAAAGAACGAATGCCATTCGAAGAACTCGAGCAGTAGCCCGGTGCCGAAGAGGCCGAGTACGGCACCGCTGCCGGCGACTCCGACCCAGACGCCGATCGCCTTCGGGCGTTCCGCATCGGGAAAACTTGTGGTGATCACCGAGAGCGTGGTTGGCATGATTCCGGCGGCACCGATCCCCATCACGGCGCGCAGGACGATGAGCGAGTTTGCGTCGGTGGTGAACGCGGCACCTGCTGCTGCGGCTCCAAAGATGATGAGGCCTACGATGAGGATGCCTTTGCGGCCGAGCCGGTCGCCGATAGCGCCTGCGGCGAGGAGTAATCCGGCGAACACCACGGTGTAGGAGTCCACGATCCAGGTCAGTTCGGTTTGAGTGGCCCCGATCTCCCGAGCGAGGCTGGGTAGTGCCACGTTGAGTCCGCTGACCGCCGAGACGACGGTCATGAGCGACAACGCCATGGTGACGAGTATTAGTCGCCGGCGCCGGGGGCTCAGTTCGGCGTGAGCACCGTGGACCTGGTGGGGCGCGCTTGTTGTGGATGGTGCAGGGGTGTTGGTCATAGTATTTCCCTCTGGTGAATTAATTCCCCATGTGATGAAATACTACGGATGCGGTGACGATTCCGCAAAATCGTGAACTCTTCGACGACAAGGTGGCCCCATGGCGGCTCAAGATCCCCCCAAACGCGCAGGGCGCCGACCTGCGGCGAGTGCGGCAGGTAGCGGCGCGCGCGAAGACATTGAAGCGGTTGCACGGCAGCAGTTCGCCGAGCTTGGCTATGAGCGGGTGAGCGTGCGCGGTGTAGCGCGAGAGGCAGGCGTTGACCCGAAACTTGTTCATCACTATTTCGGCGGAAAAGAGTCACTATTTGCGGCTGTGGTTGAGCTTCCGCTCACTCCCGGAGATGTGATTGCAGAACTTCGCGAGCCGAGCGAGGAGACCCTGGGCCATCGCCTCGCGCGAATCATCGTTCGGCTGCAGAGCAATGCGCTCTCCCGAATGACAATGTTGGGCGTCATCCGTGCGGCGACAAGTCAGCCGCTTGCTGCCGAACGGATCAGGGCACTCTTGACCACTCGACTACTGCTGCCGATCGCGCGCGAACTCACCGTTGATCAGCCCGATGTGAGGGCGGCACTTGTCGGAAGTCAGGTTGTCGGTCTCATGATGGCGCGCTACGTCGTGAAGCTTCCCGCATTGGCGAGGGCGAGCGATGAGGAGATCATTGAATTGCTGGGGGCATCCCTCGATGCAGTTCTTGGTGTCGTAATTATCCCAGCGGCGGAGAGCTCGCCGGCATGAAGTTGAGGTTCACGCCGTCGCCCTGCATAACGAGACTTCCCCCGGTCGGAATGGCGGCGGTAACGAGGCCTAGGGCGCTGAAGTAGCGGGTGTCAAAGTCCATGAGCGCGTTGTCGCACGCCCGTTTTGTTGAGGAGACGGCGCCAACCCTGAGCGCGCTGGGCTCGCCTGCAAGCGTTGCGGCATAGTTATTGCAGGCGGATGCTCCCACAATGCTGCTGCCTGAGATCATCAGCGTGACGGTGACGTCTGTACTGAGCTCACCGGAACTGTCGGTGCCGTCGGCGTAGGTCCAGGACCCGTCGATGCCTTCAATGGGGATCGGGTCGCCGGGTGTTTCTTCTTCGCCAAGGCCGGGGCCGCTATCAAGCGGGGGCTCATCAGAGCCGGGAGTCAGCGCTGGGCCAGCGCACGCTGTGAGGGCGAGCAGGCTGATCGCAAACAGCGGGGCAATTTTCTTGAACATCGTGGGTGTGGGCGTTGCATCTGTGGGAATTGTGTCTGTGGGCATTGTGTCCTCCTACCTAGGTAGACGACGAGGTGCGCGATTTCGTTGTGCTGCAGTCGCAAATTTCTTAGATCGCGGCGAGCAGGCACAACGCTATGAGCACGACTTGGCCGAAGTATCGTGGCCAAAAGGGGAGTGCGGCTTTGCCGAAGCGTTTCGTATGCTCAGCCGCGTACACATTGGCGGGGAACACGGCGATCAGAAAGAGTACAAGCGCGATTCCGGTAATAAAGCGGGTTGGTTCCCACAGCAGTCCGAGGCCGCCAGCGATTTCGCAGAGCCCGGTGATGGTGACGAGGGCTCTGGGGGCGGGCATCCACTTCTGGCGTAGAGCTGGGGGGATCATGGCCGCCATCGTGCGGGCGGGGGCGGCGACGAAATGGCTGACGCCCATCGCGATGAAGGCGAGTGCGAGCGCAATGCGCAGCACCCACTGGGCGATTTCGGCGGCATCCATCATGGGGTCTATCGTCGCACCGAATCGTCACATGGCAGCGACGCCTTCCTGTCGCCGCTAAAGTTGCTGTAGTTGTGTACTCAAGCAGCCTTCGCTGTGTCAGCGCGAAGTCCCCGCGAATTGAAGGACCAGATCTGTGGCCAAGCCGATCGTTGTGATCGCCGAAGAACTTTCCCCCGCAACAGTTGATGCCCTCGGGCCCGACTTTGAGATACGAAACATTGATGGCACTGATCGTGCCGCTCTGAAGGCTGCGCTCGCTGATGCGCAGGCCGTTCTCATCCGTTCGGCAACCCACATGGATGCCGATGCTCTTGCTGCCGCGCCTGACCTGAAGGTCATTGCTCGCGCTGGTGTCGGCCTCGACAACGTTGACATTAAGGCGGCTACGGCTGCTGGTGTGATGGTTGTCAATGCCCCCACCTCCAACATCATTTCGGCGGCAGAGCTGACCGTCGGGCACATCCTGAGCTTGGCCCGTCACATTCCTGCCGCTCACGGCGCTCTTGCAGAGGGGCAGTGGAAGCGCTCGCAGTACTCGGGTACTGAGCTTTTTGAGAAGACGATCGGCATCATCGGCCTCGGCCGCATTGGTGGTTTGATCACGGAGCGCATGCAGAGCTTCGGCACGAACATCATCGCTTACGACCCCTATGTGACGTCTGCTCGCGCGCAGCAGATGGGCGTCACGCTCGTCTCGCTCGAGGAGCTGTTGGAGCGTTCAGACTTCATCACGATTCACATGCCGAAGACGCCAGAAACGACGGGAATGATTTCGACTGAGCAGTTTGCTCGCATGAAGTCGAGTGCGTACATCGTGAATGTTGCCCGTGGTGGACTCATTGATGAAGACGCTCTCTACACGGCACTTAAGTCGCGCCGCATTGCTGGTGCCGGTCTTGATGTGTTTGTGAGCGAGCCGCCCACGGGCTCGCCGCTGTTGTCGCTCGACAATGTCATCGTTACCCCGCATCTGGGGGCTTCGACTGCTGAAGCCCAGGAGAAGGCTGGCGTTTCGGTCGCTCGTTCCGTGCGTCTTGCCCTCGGTGGAGAGCTCGTGCCTGACGCGGTGAACGTTGCCGGTGGAATTATCGATCCGAGCGTGCGCCCCGGCATTCCGCTCATGGAGAAGCTTGGTCAGGTGTTCTCTGGGCTGTGTGGCAGCCCGCTCACGGCGGTAGATATTGAGGTCCGCGGCGAGATAGTGGAATTCGATGTCAACGTTCTCAAGCTCGCCGCTCTCAAGGGCATCTTCACGAATGTGGTGTCAGAGACGGTCAGCTATGTCAACGCCCCGCTGCTCGCCGACCAGCGTGGACTCACGGTTCGTTTGATTACGGATGCTGTGAGCCCTGAATACCGCAACGTTTTGACCATCCGTGGTTCGCTTTCTGATGGCTCCCAGGTTTCGGTCTCGGGAACGCTTGTGGGCAACAAGCAGCTCGAGAAGATCGTGGAAATCAACGGATACGACATTGAGGTTCCGCTCGCGGATCACCTGATCGTGATGATGTACGAAGACCGCACCGGAATCGTTGCTGTCTTCGGTAAAGAGTTTGGCGACGCCAACATCAACATCGCGGGCATGCAAATCGCGCGTGAAAGCGAAGGCGGCAACGCGCTGTCGGTGCTCACTGTGGACTCGCAGGCCTCCGCTGAGGTGCTCGCCACTGTCGCGAAGCAGATCGACGCCCGCTACGTGCACGCGATCGACATCGTCGACGCCTAGTTTGAGTTACTCGCGCTGTGATGGCGCGAGTACAACGAACGGCGCGCCCCGAATATTCGGGACGCGCCGTTCATGTTGTTGGCGGCTGCCGCACTCAGGGCGCTGGTAGCCGACGTTAGTTGTGCTGGTTATTAGATGGTTTCGTCAGGGGTGGTGCTGGTGCGGCGTTCGCTTACCGAGCCGTTTGCTCCATCGGTGCCGTTGTGCACGGTGGTGACAGAGGTGCGCTTACGCATCATGAGCACAAGGCCAATGATGAACACGACTACACCCGCAGCCATCATGATGTATCCCACGAGGTCGAGGTTTATCCCTTCCACTTGGAGGTCGAGCGCGAACGTAAGAATCGCGCCAATAACTACTAATACAATTCCGGTTCCAATACTCATGAGGCCAATTTTAGCGCACTATTTTCAGCCAGCGTTCAGGTGACTTTCAGGAACACGATATTTGGGCCTTACCGGGGTGGCGGCAGCGTGAACTCTGCGGCCAGCGCGCGGTGCGCAGCGGTACTGTATTTGTATGCCTTCTCAGATCAAGCTTGCAGTCATTCCCGGTGATGGTATTGGGCCCGAAGTTGTGGCCGAAGCACTCAAGGTGCTGAAGGCAACCGGGGTGGATGTTTCCCCCACCCAGTTCCCCTTCGGAGCGAGCCATTACCTCGAGTCGGGCACGATTCTCGAAGACTCTGACATTGATGAACTTGCTCAGCATGACGCGATCTTGCTGGGTGCAGTAGGAGGAGACCCTCGCGACCCGCGACTGAAGGGCGGCATCATCGAGCGTGGTCTGCTGCTGAAGCTGCGTTTTGCGCTCGATCATCACGTGAACCTGCGCCCGACCACGATTTTCCCCGGTGTGACGTCTCCGTTAGCTAATCCTGGCGCGGTGGACTTTGTGGTGGTCCGGGAGGGCACTGAGGGACCCTACGTGGGCAATGGTGGGCGCATCCGCACCGGCACACCCCACGAGATTGCCACCGAGGTGTCGATAAACACGGCGTTCGGTGTCGAGCGCGTTGTTCGCTTCGCTTTTGCTCACGCGATGGGGCGGGAGCGCAAGAAGGTCACCCTCGTGCACAAGACCAACGTGCTCGTTCACGCCGGCGGCCTGTGGCAGTCGACGGTTGACCGTGTCGCCACCGAGTTTCCGGAGGTTAACGTCGACTACATGCACGTTGATGCGGCCACGATCTTTATGGTCACCCAACCGAGTAGATTTGATGTCATCGTCACCGACAACCTTTTTGGTGACATCATCACTGACCTTGCAGCGGCCATCAGCGGCGGCATCGGTTTGGCCGCTTCCGGCAATCTCAACCCCAGCGGGGCATTCCCGTCGATGTTTGAGCCGGTTCATGGTTCAGCGCCCGACATTGCGGGCAAACAACTCGCTGATCCCACGGCGGCAATCCTGTCGATTGCATTGCTGCTGTCACAGTTCGGCGAATCGGATGCCGCGGCCCGTGTTACTGGGGCCATTGAGGCCGATCTCAGCACCCGTGGCACCACGGCACGGTCTACGTCGGAGATTGGCAGTGCAATTGCCGACGCTGTAGCGCAGAATTAACCCACCGCCATTGTGGCTGAACGTCATTAAGGACATCGCATGAAGAATCTGTTGGCTGATCGCCCCCTCACATTCATGGTTAAGAAGAACCAGGAGCCCCGCTCGGTCGAAGAGCGTGACGCAGTTCTCGCAAACCCCGGCTTCGGGGTGAACTTCACCGACCACATGGTCGACATTTGTTGGTCAGAGACTGGCGGATGGCACCGCCCCCGCGTTCAGCCCTACGGACCGATCAGCCTTGATCCGGCCGCAGCAGTGCTGCACTATGGCCAAGAAATCTTTGAGGGCTTGAAGGCGTTCCGTCACGAGGATGGATCGATTTGGTCGTTCCGGCCCGAAGCGAATGCTGCGCGATTGCAGCGTTCCGCCCGCCGCATGGCGCTGCCCGAGCTGCCCATTGACGCTTTCATCGATTCGCTCAAGCAGCTCGTTGCCGTTGATGGTGACTGGGTGCCCAATGCTCCCGAGACCAGCCTCTACTTGCGGCCATTCATGTTTGCCAAGGAAGCTTTCTTGGGGGTTCGCGCGGCGAAGAAGGTCAACTATTACGTGATCGCTAGCCCCGCTGGTGCCTACTTCACCGGCGGTGTTGCTCCCGTATCGATCTGGATCTCCACGAACTACACGCGTGCTGGCAAGGGCGGTACAGGAGCCGCAAAGACCGGTGGCAACTACGCGTCGTCGCTGATTGCTCAGCAGGAGGCGGCAGCTCACGGCTGCGCCCAGGTGTTGTTCTTGGATGCCGAAGAGGGCAACTACATCGAAGAGCTCGGTGGCATGAACGTGGTTCTCGTGAAGAAAGACGGAACCCTCGTTACCCCGCACTCTGAGTCGATCCTCGAGGGCATCACGCGCGACTCTGTTCTGCAGCTTGCGGAAGACCGCGGCCACAAGATCGAGCGCCGCCGCGTGACTCTCGACGAGTGGCGCGAGGGCGTCGAATCGGGCGAGATCACTGAGATGTTCGCGTGCGGCACCGCAGCAGTCATCACACCCATCGCCATGCTCAAGGGTGAGGGTGTGGAATTCGGCTCTGCGGATGCTCCAGCCGGCGAATTGACGATGTCGCTGCGCGAAGAGCTCACCGACATCCAATATGGCCGTCGCGAAGACAAGCACAGCTGGATGATGAGGCTCAACGCATGAAGGTAGCTCGTTTCAGTTCTGGCACGGGAGCCCGCTATGGCATCATCGACGGCGACGAAATTGTTGTTCTCACCGGTGACCCCATGTTCAACGGTTTCGAAACCACCGATGAGCGTCTGCCGCTGTCAGAAATCAAGATTGTGGCGCCCGTGATTCCGCGCTCCAAGGTCGTGGCGATTGGCCGCAACTATGCCGAGCACGCGAAAGAGCTCGGCAATGAGACTCCTTCTGAGCCGATGATGTTCCTCAAACCCAACACCTCGGTAGTGGGCCCCGGGGATGCCATCATGCTGCCGCCGCAGAGCGAGCTTGTGAGTTTTGAGGGCGAACTGGCCGTTGTGATCGGCAGCATCGCCAAGAATGTGGCCGAGGCCGATGCTGACAGTGTGATCTTTGGGTACACCATCGCCAACGATGTGACGGCACGCGACCTGCAGAAGAAAGACGGCCAATGGTCTCGCGCGAAAGGCTTCGATACGTTCTGCCCACTCGGGCCCGTGATTGAGACCGAGTTCGAGGTGGCGTCGCAGAGCATCCGCACGACCGTGAATGGTGACCTGAAGCAAGACGGAACCGTCGACCAGATGGTGCACTCCGTGGCATCCCTGGTGGCGTATGCGTCGAGCGTGTTCACGCTGCTGCCGGGCGATCTGATTCTCACGGGAACCCCCGCGGGGGTCGGGCCGATTGTGCACGGCGATACTGTCGAGATCACGATTGAGGGAATCGGCACGCTGAGTAACCCGGTGCGCACGGCATCGAGGTAGCGGCGACCCAGCCCGCTTCGGGCACCCTCAGCCATTCAGGCTCACCTCGCATAGAATGGGCTCAATGTCTGCGCCATTTTCTACTGCTATCGCTTCCGACGTTCGCGTTCGGTTTTGTCCGTCACCTACGGGTACGCCCCACGTTGGCTTGATCCGCACGGCCCTGTTCAACTGGGCCTACGCGCGCCACACGGGGGGCACAATGGTGTTCCGTATTGAAGATACGGATGCCGCTCGCGACAGCGAAGAGAGCTACTTGCAGCTTCTCGACGCGATGCGCTGGTTGGGTCTTGACTGGGATGAGGGCGTCGAGACGGGTGGCCCGAATGAGCCGTACCGTCAGTCGCAGCGCAGCGATATTTACCGTGAGGTCATTGAGAAGCTGAAGGCTTCCGGTCACCTCTATGAGTCGTTTGCGACGGGCGAAGAGATCGAGGCCCGCAATGTGGCGAACGGCCGGGACCCCAAGCAGGGGTATGACAACTTTGAACGCGACCTCACGGCAGATGAGATTGCTGCCTTCACAGCGGAGGGCCGCCAGCCGGCACTGCGTTTGCGGGTGCCCGACACCGATCTGAGTTTTGACGACCTGGTGCGTGGCGAGATCACGTTCCCGGCGGGCTCGTTCTCTGACTTTGTTGTGGTGCGCCCGAATGGCGCCCCGCTGTATACGTTTGTGAACCCGGTGGATGATGCGCTGATGGGTATCACGCATGTGCTGCGTGGTGAAGACCTGCTCTCGAGCACCCCACGACAGATCGCCCTCTACACGGCGCTCATCGAGGTCGGTATCACGGAGGCGATCCCGCGTTTCGGTCACTTGCCCTATGTGATGGGGGAGGGCAACAAGAAGCTGTCGAAGCGTGACCCCGAGTCGAATCTGTTCTTGCACCGCGACCGCGGGTTCATCCCTGAGGGTCTCATCAACTATCTGTCGTTGCTGGGCTGGTCGTTGGCTCCCGACCGCGACGTGTTCTCCGTCGAGGAGCTCATTGCCGCCTTCGACGTTGAGAATGTGAATCCGAACCCCGCCCGTTTTGATGTGAAGAAGGCGGAGTCGCTGAATGGTGATCACATCCGTCTGCTGTCGGCGGAGGAGTTTGCGGGCCGTTTGGTTCCGTATCTGGTTGCTGCTGGCGTGATTTCGGCGGAGCCGACGGAGGCTGAGCTGGCGACACTCGCTGCTGCTGCGCCTCTCGTGCAGGAGCGCATGCAACTTCTGGGCGATGCGCCGGGGCTATTGCAGTTCTTGTTCACTCCGGATGCGGATCTCGTTGTTGAGGCGGATGCGATGCCGAAGGCTGAAGGCCCTGAAGTTTTGGATGCCGCGATGGCGGTGTTGCCGGCGGTGGAGCCGTGGACTCATGAGGCAATCGAAGCGGCTCTCCGTGCCGAACTTATTGACGTGAAAGAGATGAAGCCGCGTGTGGCGTTTGGTCCGTTGCGCAGTGCGATCGCTGGGCGTCGCATCAGCCCCCCGCTGTTTGAGTCGATGGAGCTGTTGGGCAAAGAGTCGACCCTGACCCGCCTGGGAGCGCTGCGCGCACAGCTATGAGCGAGCAGTTCGACTGGGAGGTTGTCATTGTCGGTGGCGGACCGGCCGGGTTGAGTGCTGCGCTGAATCTGGCGCGGGCTCGTCGTCGCGTCTTGGTGCTCGACAGCAATCGTCCCCGCAATTCGGCGACGTTCCATTCGCACGGCTTTCTGAGCCGTGACGGTATTTCGCCGTTGGAGTTGCGCAAGCTGGGCCGTGTGGAACTTGAGCGGTATCCGAACGTCGCGTTCGAGCGCACGATTGTTGAGAGCATTGAGCCGCTGGGCGGTGCGGGCTTCACTGTTACCTATCGCGGGGAAGTCGCCACAACGCGCACGGTACTGATCGCGACGGGCCTGCGTGAGGTGCTGCCGGCTTTGCCGACGCTGCGTGCGTTCTATGGCACGAGCATCCACTCCTGTATGGAGTGTGACGGCTACGAGTACGCGGATCGTCCGATTGCGTTGATCGGCGCCAGCGATGACCTGGCGGAGCGGGCGCTGTTGTTGTCGCAGTGGAGCCGGGATCTGATTGTGTTCACGCAGGGCGTGGGGCAGGTGAGCGAAGCTGATGTGGCGATGCTTACTGAGCGCGGCATCCGGGTGGATCGTCGTGTGGTGGCAGATGTTGCGGGCGACCGCGATGGGCTGACCGGTGTTGTGCTCGCCGACGGTGAGACGATCCCGCGTGAGGCCGCGTTTGTGCGCCCCGGCTATGAGACGGCGCTCGACTATGCGGTGGGCTTGCAGCTCACCCTCGACTCGGAGGGTTTGATCGTCGTTGACGCTGCCGGCCGCACTAGTGCGGCCGGTGCCTATGCGATCGGTGAGGCTACCCCTCCCGGCCCCCAGCAGCTCATCGTCGCGGCGGGTGACGGGGCTGAGGTTGCCGCCACCATCAACCGCAATCTGCTCTAAACAGGAGGGTTTGTGGCGCGTTTGTGAAGCTGGCGGTGGGGTGAACCACAGCCCGCTCAGGATGCGCTAAAGTAGTAAATCGGTTCGGTTCCGGTCGAATCCTGTGGGGTATGGTGTAATTGGCAACACGGAAGATTCTGATTCTTTTGTTCTTGGTTCGAGTCCAGGTACCCCAGCAAAACTTCTAGGGAGCAACTCCCACCGCCCGACTCCGCCGGGTTTCTTGTTTGCCTTTGGATCCAATCCATTGCCCGTGCTTTGGACTTTCCCCTGATGCTAGAGAGCGCAGTTGCAATTGGCGTTTGCGTGCAGTCGCCTAGGGGATAGCACGGAAAAGCAAACTCGGACCAACCGGCGCAGTTCGAATGTGGCGGAACGCTGGTAACCGTGTGGGTTTGAGATGCCGTATTTATCGCCACTACGGAAGAGGCTGAAGCAATCGCCGCCGGCGACCGTTAACGGTGTGGAGAAATTATGTTCGCTACTTTTCGTGGCTGTCCGAATGAAGAAACAAAAGTGCTTTGGCCGCTGTGTAGCGCTGTGACCCTCGACGAAACGTCCGCAGGGATCTGCCCGCTATAGCTTCGACGGTCGCCGGAGCTCAGCCGCCGGAATTCTCCTGTTTCCGTTCGTTGTGTTGCGCGCTTACTCGCAAGCCACCCCGTCACCGTCGCGGTCGAGACGCGGTGTTTCGTAGCCCGGCTGGCCTGCGTAGAGCGGAGCCGCACCGGCGGCACGCACCGCAGTGCAGTTTTTGTAATACGCGTAGGCCGGTGCTGCGGGGGCGGGCGCAGGTGCGGGTGCCGGTGCGGGTACTGGTGTTGGTGCTGCGACGACGGGCGGCGGTGCGGGCGCCGGTGTGAACGCCGAGGTTACCGCTCGCTGGTTAGGGCAAGTATCGAGCACACGTACCATCGCGTCGTATTCAGCTGTAGTCACCCACAGCCCGTATGTGGCTTTGACAGAAATCTGAGAAGCAACGTATTCACAGCGGAAGCTCTTGTTAGATGGTAGCCAAGTCGCAGTGTCTCCTGAGCCTTTCTGGGCGTTCGACTTTCCATCGACCGCGAGAAGATTGATTGGGTCGTTGGCAAGAGAAATCCTTTGCTCTTGAGTCAATTGCTGTGCACCAGTTTGCCACGCATTGGAGAGCGACACGACGTGATCGATTTGCACTAGGGCTGACGTAGTGTTTCCCCTAATAAAATCTATCTGCGCGTTAGTGAATGGTGAGATGAGCTGCCCGGTTAGCACCTTGCACATTCCGTTCTTGGTAGTCTGAGTCAGATCACGGTTCAGGATGTCGTTGCGCGTATCGCAGCCGTTGCGGTCCACATCCATCCAAGCAGCTCCGAATTTGGTTGTTCGGACGTAGCCGGTCTTCGGGGCTTTTCCCTTCACAGGGATTTTGGTCAAGAGTGCAAGTGCTGTCGTGTCAGTAATCGAAGTATCGGAAATGCTCACTGACGCTTCAGCGGATGGAACAGTAACAGTCTCAGGATCGGCAGGCGCATCCACGGTGAATCGTGCGCTCGCAGCGGCAGTTGCTGTTGGAGTCGCAGTGGGCGAAGGAGACGGTGCGGCTTTCTCGGATATCTCCACACCGTCGGCGACTGGTTGCGCCGCGATGTTGCTGCCACCGACCGCACCACCGACAAACGTCGCGAACAGGCTCGCTGCAATAACGATTCCGCCGACCTTTCGTGACGGCACTGAGGCCCACGAGCGTCGGCCGCTGACAAGCACATAAAGTCCAGTGAATACGCCGAAGAGCGCTATGAGAATAAGCATTGAAGCAATGCCCTGGCTTACGAGCGCAACTAACGCGAATAGCGCGACACTCGCCCCTACGACCCAGGTGCTGATCGTTGGCTTAAACCATTCAGGCGAGTGACTCACTGCTGGCGTGTTTTTCGAGGCGAATTTATCACTCCACTCAAGCCCATCCCACCATCGGTTCTTCCCTGAGCCATCGTCGTACCAGCCGGCGGGTGCCAGAGGTGCATTGGGATTTCTCTTGTTTTTAGATCGTGGCCAAGCCATGTGTGCCTCCGGTATCGGTCCAACCTTCCCAGAAGCGCTGGATGCCCGTCAGCCCCACAACGGGGCTTCACGATTAGATTGACGACACTGTCTCAGCGCCATGAACTAGATCTGTTATCTAACGCCGCAAGACCTCAAGAAGGCTGGAATCGGTGGCGGTGAACTCTCAAAATCGTTGAGGGCCTCAAGCAGAGAACATCAGCACTCAACCTTTGAGCCGGATGACCGCGACCTTGCCTTTCACTCCCGCCACAACCAGCACGTTGCCGGCCTCAATACCCTCGAGGGCAGCAACGATTTCCGCGACTTCCGGCTCCCGCTGAACGGCATCCGCTCGCATGAGCACGGTCACCCGCGCGCCGGTTGAGGCGCGTACGGCATCGACGAGTTCGGCGCTGTCGTTGGAGGTTACGAGCATCACCTGGTCGATGCGGCGAACCCGTTCCTCACGGACGTCTGAGACGCGATCCCGATTCCAGATCGCGAAATGGTACGTCGCGACGAGCACCGTCGCCGTGAGGAGCCCGAGTGCCTGGCGGGAACGTTCGATGAAGCTCTCACCGCTGCCCCCATCAAGCAAGAAGGAGAATAGTTGGAACCCGATCACCAGCAACGTGATGAGTGCCACCAGAGCACTCACACCGAAAATGATCACGAGGTAGATACGCCGCCCCGGAGTCGCTACGCGTTCGGGGGTTGACGCCTCCAGTGGACGCCACGTCATCCACCACAACACACCGCCGACGAGCAGCGCGCTCAGCCCACCAAGCAGCAGGCTGCGGATGTTGCCCTCGAGGATTGAATTGCTCGACGTTGCCAGCAGCGCATTCAGCGTCACGCCGACACCGGAAGCCGCATACGCCAACGCAACACCCGCGCTGGCCAACCTAGTCGCTGCTCGAACCCCAGCGGATTGCGCAGTGACAACACGGGCGTGATACACAAGCACCAGTGCACCGACGACCGCACTGGCAATCGCCATCCCTAGCGGATCAAGCGTGACAGCGATCGGTTGGTCGAGCCCCGTCACTAACTCGAGAACTACAGAGAGAGTTAGCGTGAAACCCAACGCGAGCACGGCATACGAGGCAACCCCCGCAATGAAGACGAGGAGCACGTTAGTAAACCCGAACGACTGCGTTCGCACCCCCACCCGGAACCAATGCCACCACCACAGCAGCACGCCGCCAGCGGCCCACACGAGTGGCTGCAACACAAGCTGCCACACAGGATCGCCGACCACGACACTGCCCAAGATGCTGTCGACAGCAGAGTCGATGAGTCGCCCCAGAGCAAAAGCCAGACCGCCGGCAAGATAAATCAGCCCGATGAGGGACGCGATCGCAGGCGCGGCACCGGGCAACCTTGTTGGTCCCTTGCGGGGATGCCGCCACATCCAGTAATGCCACAGCCACACCAGCCCCCACACGATACCCACGGAGAGACCGTACGGATCCCAACCGGAGGTAATGGCATTAGCAGTCCACGAAAATAGCGCAATCGTGGAGGTAAGCAGAGCTGAAGTGGACAAAATCACCAGGTACACCGGCCAGACGACGGATGCCCGATCTCGCGCGCTCGCTGAGTCACGCCACGTCAACCACCACAACAGTGCAGCAAGCGGACCAGCGATGAGGGCGGAGGCCAACGACGTTGCCAGACCGAAGTTATCAAAACTCACCTCGACGAGGTTCACTGTGAGCAGTCGTTCTAGGAGACCGCTCAGTCCGCTCGCCGCGATGATCACCGTAGTGGCGAGCAACAGATACGTGATCACTCGCCGCACTGTTTGCACACCGCCAACCGCAGGTGTCGTGCTGGGAGGAGGTGTGGCGCTGGGGCGCGATGTCGTTGAGGTCATTCGCCCAACCCTTGGTCGTAGCACAGCGTCAGTTCGTAAGGACTAGTTTGGACCTTCCAGAGCCGGTCCTCTTGAACCAGAGAGAACGCCCCGTCGTAGCTGTAATTTGAGCCACCGAATGTTCCGCCGCCATACTCCATCGTCACCCGCACCACCGCGGTGTCGCCGTTGACCGTCGACGAAGTGACGGTCATCCGCAGGCCTTCAATTGCGTTCGGCTCAGCCCGTTCACAATTCTCGCGAACATCAGAAGCGAGAAAATCCTGGGCCGTGTTGTAATCGCTCGCGACCATCGCCCGCGAATAGGACTGCACGACACCTTCCGGTGTTGTGGGGTCTACATCCGCTGGCCCTCCGCGAGTGAACACCACCACGAGGGCGATCACCACAATGGCGGCAATGATGGAAAGGATCGCGATAAGTGTGCGATCTGGTCGAGCTGCGTGAGACTCCATGAGGACATCATCACTCATTGAAGGCACCAAGGGCTAGTGGCGGCAATCTGTGAGATCGCAGCCACCGAGATCTACGGTTGGCTGCGAATAATGGACGTGGCGCCGGTATGGTCGCTGACGGTCGTCTGTTCGTGAGATTCAGCATCCGGATTCGCACCGACGCCTGTGTCGTCGGTACCGAGCACGTTGAGGGTTTCGGTGGGTTCGTCGCGCGTGATCGTTGTCGCCAGCGGAACCTCTTTTATGAACGCCAACAGCACCGCCGAGAGAAGCACCAGTGGCACCATATAGAGGAACACCGGAGTCAGGGAGTCGTTATAGGCGCCGACGATGATCCCGCGCACAGCATCCGGAAGGTCACGCACTGCCGCCGGCGTCAACGAGTTCGTGTTGCCTGTGGCACCCGCAGCGGCAGCCGGAAGTCGTGTGTCAAGGAGTTCGGTGAGGCGAGCGACAAACAGACTGCCGACAACCGCCGTACCCACGGAGGCGCCAATCTGGCGGAAGTAGTTATTCGACGCCGTCGCGGTACCCACCTGCGAATTCGGGAACGTGTTCTGCACAATCAGCACCAGAATCTGCATGCTCATACCGAGACCCAGCCCCAGCACCGCAAGGTACGAGCAGAGAATCCAGATCGGCAAATCGGGGGTCATTGTCGAGAGCGAGGAAAGCCCAATCGCGATGAAAATCGCGCCCGTAATCGGAACCCACTTGTAGCGACCAGTGCGGCTCACCAGCTGCCCAGAACCAACCGAGCTCACCAGCAGCGCAGCCATCATCGGGATCATCAACAGCCCAGCCTGGGTAGCATTCACACCCGTCACCATCTGCAGGTAGGTCGGCATGTACGCGATAGCACCAAACATGGCGACACCCGTAATGAGACCGGATGCCGTAGTCAGCATAAAGTTGCGTTCCTTGAACATGTGCAATGGCATGATCGGCTCTGCAGCAGCGCGCTCCACCATCACGAAGGAGAAGCCAGCGACGACCGCGAGGGCGCCCAGACCGATGATGATGAGTGAATCCCAGTCATACTGCGTTCCACCCCACGTTGTGACAAGCACAATCGCCGTCGAGGTGATAGCCAACAAGACCATGCCGGCAACGTCGATAGTGGGCTTGCGCTTACTCGACTTTGGCAACTTGAGCAGGGTCACGGCAGCGAAAATCGCGAGCGCACCCAGGGGAAGGTTCATCCAGAACGCCCACCGCCATCCGATGGACTCCGTGAACCAGCCACCGAGCAGCGGGCCAGCAACACTGGCGAGAGCGAAGACACCGCCGATGGCACCCATGTAGCGGCCGCGCTCGCGAGCAGGAACCACATCGGCGATGATCGCCTGCGACAGGATCATGAGGCCACCGCCACCAAGACCCTGAACGGCGCGCCCAATTATCAGCCAGGTCATATCGGGGGCAAGGCCACCGACAACCGAACCAATCATGAAGATGCTGATGGCACCAATGAAGAGGCCTTTGCGACCAACGAGGTCACCAAGCTTTCCGTAGACCGGCATCATGATGGTCGACGCCAAAATGTACGCGGTCGTCACCCACAGCATGTGGTTTACACCATTGAGCTCGCCCACAATCGTCGGGAGTGCGGTGCTAAAAATCGTTTGGTCGAGAGCCGAAAGCAACATGGTGACCATGAGGCCAGCAAACAGGAGCAGAATGCTGCGTTTAGCTGCCGGGTCACTCGTGGTCATGACTTCGGGTTCGTTCGTAGTTGTCATTTCAGGGCTTCTAGGGTTTCTCGTGTAAGTCCGACCGCGCGCAGGTACATGGAGTTGATGTCGGCAGTAGCGCCATCAGCGATCCACTCCTTCACGGCGATTCGAACGGATGCGACGCAAGTCGCGACAGCAATCTCGGCGATATGTTCAGGGTCGCGGGGGAGCGTAGCTTCTTGCTTGGTGAGGAATTCAACAACGGCGGCAGCCATTGTGCTGTTCAGTTGCGTGAACTGGTGAACCTGTCTGCTCAGCAGACGGGGGTTCTCTTTGACGAGAAGCATCCGCTGAGCTTTGAGGTGAGTTTGTTTGGCCATGGGGCCAAAAATTTGGAACATTGTGGAGACGATCGCGGCAACCAAGTCGTCAGTTTCGGCGGCGGCGACACCAGACGCGATTGCGCGCTGCACTTCGCTCATCTCCTGGATGCCGAGAATGGCATCCTCTTTGCTTTCGAAATAGTTGAAGAACGTGCGCGGTGAGATTTTGGCGCGCTCGCTGATCATGTCAACAGTGGCGCCATCGAGACCCTCAGCGGTGACGATTTCGACAGCAGCAGTCTCAATACGCAGTCGCGTTTCGAGTCGTTTGCGGTCGCGAAGACCGAGGGGAACAGTAGCAGGCACTCAGCAATATTTGCAGAGACTGCAAAAATGCACAACTGCAAAAAGCTGTGAGGATGCTTTGAGGTTAAAGCGCGAGCGACTCGCCAGGCTGCAGCACCGTGAATTCGCCACCATAGCCAGCCATGACATCCGTAATGCGCGCCGCCGCCAGCGAGAGTCCCTTGTCAGAGAGCACAGCATCGTGGGTCTGAATCGCACGCTGCGGGGCAAGCTCGGCCACATAATCCATGACCTCACTGATCTTCAGCCACGGAGCGCCCGCAGGAATTGCCGCGCTTGCTACAGGCTTGGGCGGCACCGTGAATGAGTCGCCGCCATACCAAAACTCGCCGTTCACCAGCACCCCCAGATTGTCGATTACCGGAATCGATTCGTGGATAACGGCATGCTCGCCACCAAAGAACTCGAGTGTCCACGCACCAACGGTTTCATTCGCGCCGTCGACGACTGTCGTGACGTTCCAGTCACTGGCAGCGGCCGCGACACCGGCGGGCCCGAAGATGGGCGCATCGGGATTGTTTTCGCGAATGCGCGCAAGTTGTTCGCCAGTCCAGTGGTCGGGGTGCTGGTGGGTGATCACAATCGCGGTCACGTTCTCGAGTGACGGCAGAGGCTCAGTGAAGCCGCCGGGGTCGATAACGAGGCGTTGGTTCTCGTGTTCAAGAACGAGGCAGGCGTGCTCATACTTGGTGACGTTCATGCCACGAGCCTAGACCGGTGTCGCAGCCGGTGCATCCGGGAGCGGGGTGGTGCGACATACTGGGCACGTGGAGTCGATCAAACCCCTTCGTCTTGTTGTTGCCATTAATCCGACTGCGTCTTTTGGCAAAGGCAAGCATGTGGGCCCTCAAGTTGTTGAGGCGCTGCGTGCGCTCGGCCATGAGGTGACCGCTCTTGAGGAGCCCAACTTTGCGCTGTTGCTGAAGCGCGGCCGTAAAGCTGTTGCCAAGAAGCCGGATGCTCTGCTCGTTGTTGGCGGTGATGGCATGGTCAATCTCGGCACCAATCTGGTCGCTAAAACGAAGGTGCCCCTCGGCATTATTCCGTCGGGCACCGGCAATGATATGGCTCGCGGTTTAGGTATCCCGTTTGATGACACGGATGCCGCTATCGCCAGTATTGTGCGCGGTCTCGCTCGGCCGTCGCGAGCGATCGATGCTGGCAGTGTCGCCTACGTTGACGACGCTACCGGCACTGCCGCAACCCGCTGGTTTGCGAGCGTGCTATCCGCCGGTTTCGATGCGATTGTCAATGAGCGCGCCAACCTGATGTCCTGGCCGAAGGGCCCGAGGCGCTACACCGTCGCTCTCATCATTGAGCTGCTGCGTCTGCGCGCCATCAAGTACACGCTCACGATCGATGACAGGGTCGTCGAGACCACCGGCGCTCTCATCAGCGTTGGCAATAACGTGTCGCTCGGGGGCGGCATGAAAGTAACACCGAATGCTCTGGTGGATGACGGTCTTGCCGACGTTCTTGTTGTCGAAGCTCTCTCGCGGTTGGCTTTCTTGCGCGTCTTCCCGCGCGTATTTAGCGGTAAGCATCTTACTGATCCGCGCGTCACGGTGTACCGCGCAAAGAACATCCGCATCGAATCTGTGGGCATCACGGCCTATGCCGATGGGGAACGTTTTGCTGCGCTGCCGATCGACATCGAGATGGTGCCCGGTGTGCTGAATATTCTCGACCAGAGCCCCTAGCTACGATTCAGGCGTTGGCGCATCTGTCGCGATGCAGGCGTAGTCCGTCATCAGCACACCCTCATCGGTGCTGCGTTCGGAGATGATGAACTCTTGGTCGGGGCGAGCGCCTTCAGTAACAGTCTCTTTGAAGGCGGCAAACGTCTCAGAACAGGATGACGAGACAGCGTTTTGCACACCGCCAGCTTCGCTAATTCCTGCCTTCGTCAGTTCTCCCTTAGCAATCACGATGTGGGTGTGGTCGGCGGTGCAGGGGGTGACTTCTGCTTCACTGAGGTTGCTGCCGTCAACAAAGCTGAAGCAGTCGCCAACAAGCAGTTCGGTCGAGCCGATGACGGTCGGCTCAAGAACCTGACCGTTGTCGTCACGGGGAATCTCCGGGTAGAGAAGCGAGCACCCGGCGACGGCGGCGAGCAGGGCCGTCGCGAGGAGTGCCGCACTGGTGGCACGCGTGGTAACAGTCAAGAGTGTTCCTGTGGTTCAGAATTGGTGGTGGTGGAAAAAAATGCCCCAAAGTTGTGGCATACTTTTCTAGTTGTTGTGACGGCCCCATCGTACAGAGGCCTAGTACGCCGCCCTCTCACGGCGGTAACGCGGGTTCGAATCCCGCTGGGGTCACAGTAGCAAAGTTCCGGTCATGTTCGTGTGAACAAGGCCGGGACTTTCGTCGTTAACGGGTGACCAATTCAGGGATCTGGTTCAGCGGTCTGGGCGCAGCGCTTGGCCGGGACAATACCCGGTCGCCGCTGGTGTTCTAGCGCGTGAGCGCTGCATCGATCGCAGCGGGCAAGTCCTCGAGTCGCTCAATCGCGACAGGTTGGTCGTTGACAAAAAACGTGGGGGTACTACTTACACCCAACTCAACACCTGCGGTAAAGTCTGCTTCCTTGTGTTTCGAAGAGGTGCTGATACATGCCCTCAAATTGGCCCTGCTGGGCGGCAGCTTCTGCAGCAATTGCCGCATCCATCCCACTGCGATGAATGGGCAGCGGAAAGTAGCGCACGACATAATTGATCTCACCGTCGTACACGGCACGCAGTTCTTCAACGAAGGGGTGGAAGTAGGCACACGCTTCGCACTCGAAGTCGAGGAACTCGACCACAGTGACAGCAGCCGGCCCCACCTCGTCGATGTAGCGCGAGTCGCTGGCAACCGCGGATGCGCGGGGTTGCGCCGCCGACCCATCGCTCGGCCTCTCACCGGCTGTCACTACCACCGTCGTTGACATAGACGAAGACGAACGCTGCGACGAGGGCAAAGAGCCCAAACGCGGCAAAAATGGGGAGAAAGCACACAGCCCGCAGGAGTGCGTCGGTTATGATTGGGGACGCGAAGGGGAGTATCCCACCTCGTTGTACTCGTCAATACGACCCACTCAGTAGTGGCTCCGGGGCAACGGCATCCATAATTCTTGCGGATGCGGGAGAGACTTTCGATACTTGCAGTGCCTCGAAACCGTGATTGGATTTCCTTGACTACCCTGCCGATCTGGTTTGAAGCAGCTTCCCTATCGGTTCTGCTGCTGATTCTTGCAGCGGACCTGATCCTGGCCTACAAACGCCCGCACATTCCCAGCACTCGCGAGTCCGCACTGTGGGTGGGCTTCTACGTGAGCCTCGCGCTCATTTTCGCCCTCATGATGTTCCTGCTCGGCGACGTAGAGCAAGCCGGGCAATTCATTGCCGGTTGGGTCACCGAATACAGTCTCTCGATTGACAATCTCTTTGTGTTCGTGCTCATCATGGCTCGCTTCTCGGTGCCGCGAAAGTACCAGCAAGAGGTGCTGATGGTGGGTATCCTGATCGCGTTAGTGCTCCGCGGAATCTTTATTCTGCTCGGTGCACAACTGATCGAGAACTTCAGCTTCATCTTCTACATTTTCGGTGCGTTCCTGCTCTACACGGCGATTCGCCAAGTGTTTGAGGACCACGCCAGCATGGAAGAGACCGAAAGCGGAATCATCCTGTTCTTGCGCAAGCACATCAACATTTCGCCGGAGTTCGACGGCGGCAAAATACGCACCGTGATCGACGGTAAAAAGATCTTCACACCGATCCTTGTCGTATTTGTGGCTCTCGGCATCACTGACCTCGTTTTCGCGATTGACTCGATCCCGGCGATCTTCGGCATCACCACCGACCCGTTCATCGTATTCACGGCCAACATTTTCGCCCTCATGGGCCTGCGCCAGCTCTACTTCTTGCTCGGTGACCTCATCGACAAACTCGAATACCTGCACTACGGCATCGCCTTCGTACTCGGGTTTATCGGTGTGAAACTGTTCCTGCACGCGCTGCACGTTAACGAACTGCCGTTTATCAACGGGGGAGAGCCAGTGCTGTGGGCGCCCGAAATCAGCACGTGGGTGTCGCTCATCGTGATTCTTGTGTCGATGGCCGTCGCAGTGGTCGCGAGCCTCGCGAAGATCAGTCGCGACAAGAGGCGCACACCCGCCGACATCGACAGCAAGTAGCTGCCGTCGCGCGGTGCAGCGCCCCGAGCACTAGCTCACACTGCGAGCACCGCGCTCCCCTGAGCGTTAGACGGTGACGAGTCGCGACTGGGCGAGACGCTCGGCCGCATCCAACGTCGTGATGCCCTGAGCGGCAGCATCGCGGAAGATTGCCGCAACAGTGTCGCCGATTGCTTCAACGCGCTGAGCAATAGCATCCGCATCCGCGTCAGGGGCTGATGCCATGTCGAGGTAGATCACACCGCCACCGTTCACCACAAAGTCGGGTGCCCACAGAATGCCGCGCTCGGCGAGTGCTTCGGCACCATCATTCTGAGCGAGCTGATTGTTAGCTGCACCCACCACACCGCTGACGTTGAGTTCACGGATGACGCGGGGGCTGAGAGCGCCGCCCATTCCACACGGAACGTAGATGTCGGCAACCACGCTGTGAGCCTCATCGGCGTCAACCCAATTGGCGTCAAGCTCGGCGGCGAGCAGCTTACGGTCGAGGTTCACATCGGTAACGGTGAGCACAGCGCCCGCTGCCGTGAGCGAGCGAGCGAGTCGTCCACCGACCTGGCCGAGTCCAGAAATGACGAGGTGACGCCCGGCAACATCGCGAGTGCCGAACAAAGCTTCGCAGGTGGCAAGAATGCTTGCGTGCACCCCGGCGGCAGTAGCATCCGCAGGTTCACCGGCGCCGCCCTGATCGGCGGGCAGGCCACAGACGTGCTCGGTGCGCTCGGCGACGACAGACATCAGTTCGGCGCTCGTGCCCACATCTTCGGCGGTCATGTACGCGCCGTTGAGGCTTTCGATGGCGTCGCCGAGGTCGAGCATTGCGGCACGCTTCTGCTCGGCTGTGAGCACAACGCCCATCGGGATGTGGATGACCGACTTGCCGCCACCACGATTGAGCCCGGCGGCAGAGTTCTTGAGCGTCATCGCGGCAGAGAGTCGCAGCGAGTCTGCGACGGCATCCGTCCAGTGTGGGTAATTCCACATCCGCGCACCGCCGAGAGCCTGACCGAGGACGGTGGAATGGACAGCGACACTAATAACGAGGCCGGAACGTTTACCCGTAGAAACGAGCACGTTCTCGTGGGTGAATTCCGCATTTTCGATTGCGGATACCGGTGCTTCCAACGTCGTTGACGGTTGCATGATCATGGACTTCTCCTGCTTTTGGGCCTTGTGGGCAAAACAACAAAATGGCAAGTGGTGGTAGCGCGAGGGTGGTGCGCTGAGGTCAGCCTACCGCCGAGTCATACAGAAGTAGACTAGAGAGATTGAGCCGCGCAGTTTACGGCGCGATCATTGATCTGAAAGAGGTGCGCGATGGGCAAGACCCTGGCAGAGAAAGTGTGGGACGACCATCTCGTCGTCACGGGGGCAGACGGCACCCCAGACCTCATCTACATTGACCTTCACCTTGTGCACGAAGTCACAAGCCCTCAAGCATTTGACGGACTTCGGATGGCCGGCCGCCCTGTTCGCCGCCCCGACCTCACCATTGCAACCGAAGACCACAACACCCCAACGCTGGCTATCGACAAGCCAATCGCCGACCTCACGAGTCGCACCCAGATCGATACTCTGCGCAACAACGCGAAAGAGTTCGGCGTGCGACTGCACTCGCTCGGCGACATTGAACAGGGAATCGTTCACGTTGTTGGCCCGCAGCTGGGCCTCACCATGCCCGGCATCACCGTCGTCTGCGGCGATTCGCACACCAGTACCCACGGTGCCTTCGGTGCGATGGCCTTCGGAATCGGCACGAGCGAAGTCGAGCATGTGCTCGCCACCCAAACCCTTCCGCTCAAAGCCTTCAAGACAATGGCAATCACCGTTGATGGCGAGTTGCGCCCCGGCGTGACCGCAAAAGACATCATCCTTGCCGTCATCGCGCAGATCGGAACCGGCGGTGGCCAAGGCTACGTGCTCGAATTCCGCGGCAGCGCCATCCGCTCCCTCTCTATGGAGGGCCGCATGACGATCTGCAACATGTCGATCGAAGCTGGCGCCCGTGCGGGCATGATCGCACCCGACCAGATCACCTACGACTACCTCAAGGGGCGCCCACATGCGCCAGAAGGTGCCGACTGGGATGCCGCCATCGAGTACTGGAACACGCTCGCCACTGATGACGATGCCGTCTTCGATGCCGAAGTCTTCCTCGATGCGAACACCCTTGAACCTTTCGTCACGTGGGGCACCAACCCCGGCCAGGGCGTTTCGCTCAGTAACAACGTTCCCATCCCCGCTGAGATCGCCGACGCTAATGAACGAGCCTCCGCCGAACGGGCAATCGAATACATGGCGCTCGACGCAGGCATGCCCATGAAAGACATCCGAGTGGATGCCGTCTTCATGGGGTCGTGTACCAACAGCCGCGTTGAAGACTTGCGTGCGTTCGCCTCGATCATTCAGGGCCGCAAAAAAGCCGACCACGTTCGTGTCATGGTCGTTCCTGGCTCAGCCCGTGTGCGCCTCGAAGCAGAAGCTGAAGGCATCGACAAGATCGTCGAAGAATTTGGTGCCGAATGGCGCTTTGCCGGCTGCTCGATGTGTCTCGGAATGAACCCCGACCAGTTGGCTCCGGGGGAGCGCTGCGCATCAACAAGCAACCGCAACTTCGAGGGCCGCCAGGGCAAAGGTGGGCGCACGCATCTCGTATCTCCACTCGTTGCCGCAGCCACCGCCATCCGTGGGACCTTATCGAGCCCGTGGGATCTCGACAACAGCCCACTGCCTGAGCAAGTTGTTTCGACCAGCACTACCGCAGAGGAGTCGCGCTAATGGAGAAGGTCACCACCGTCAGCGGAATCGCTGTTCCGCTCAAGCGCAGCAATGTCGACACCGACCAGATCATTCCGGCGGAGTTTCTCAAACGAGTAACCAAAACCGGATTCGACGACGCGCTGTTCTTTGCGTGGCGCCAAGACCCCGACTTCATTCTCAACCGCGAGCCATTCACCCACGGCAAAATCTTGGTAGCCGGTTCCGACTTCGGCACCGGCTCCAGCCGCGAACACGCGGTCTGGGCGTTGCGCGACTATGGCTTTCAGGCAGTACTCAGTTCGCGCTTTGGCGACATCTTCCGCGGAAACTCCGGCAAGCAGGGCCTCCTCGCCGCCCAGCTAACAGAAGAAGAAATCGAAACAATCTGGGCGCTCATTGATGCAGAACCGGGGCTCGAAGTGACAGTCGATCTTGAGGCTCGCACTGTAACCGCAGGCACGACCCAGTTCACTTTCGAGATAGATGATTACACTAGGTGGCGTTTGCTCGAAGGGCTCGACGACATCGGCCTGACTTTAAGAAACGAAACAGATATCACGGAGTTCGAAAGCCGCCGAGAAGCATGGCGACCCACAACTTTGCCAGCGAAGTAGAGGTAATGATGAATTCTTTGGCTCAAGACGCAACATCGGCAGCCAAGCGAACCGGTTTGCTTTCTAACCAGATCGTTATTAATGGGGGAAAGCCCCTTCGTGGACGCATCAACGTTCGCGGTGCCAAGAACCTCGCGACAAAAGCGATGGTTGCCGCGCTGCTTGCAGACACCCCCAGTGTGCTCAAAGATGTACCCGCCATCAGCGACGTTCGCGTTGTTACCGGAATGCTCGAAGCTTATGGCGTAACCGTCACTGAGACCGGCGATGGTGAACTTACCCTTGACCCCAAAAACGTGCTCAAGGCCCACTTCGCCAAGATTGATGCGCTTGCCGGCTCGAGCCGCATCCCGATCCTGTTCTGTGGACCACTGCTGCACCGTCTCGGCGAAGCTCTCATCCCCGACCTCGGTGGTTGCCGCATCGGTGACCGCCCCATTGACTTCCATTTGGATGCTCTGCGTGCGTTCGGTGCTGTCGTCGACAAGAGCTACGAAGGTATTCGCCTCACCGCTCCCGATGGTCTGCACGGGGCCGACATCGACCTTCCCTACCCGAGCGTCGGAGCCACCGAACAGGTACTCCTCACAGCGGTGCTCGCCAAGGGCGTTACTGAGCTCAAGGGTGCGGCAATCGAGCCCGAGATCATGGATCTCATTGCTATCTTGCAAAAGATGGGCGCCATCATCAACGTTGAGCCCAACCGCGTCATCTTCATTGAGGGCGTAGAGAAGCTCAGCGGCTACAACCACCGCGCGCTGTTTGACCGCAACGAGGCCGCCAGTTGGGCATCCGCCGCTCTCGCAACCGGTGGCGACATCTTCGTTGAGGGTGCCAAGCAGCAAGAGCTGATGACTTTTCTGAATATCTTCCGCAAGGTCGGCGGCGCGTTCGATATTGCTGAAGACGGGATCCGTTTCTGGCACCCTGGGGGAAAACTGAAGCCCGTGGTGATCGAAACGGACGTGCACCCCGGCTTCATGACTGACTGGCAGCAGCCGCTAATCGTTGCGCTCACCCAGGCTGAGGGCCGCTCGGTTGTGCACGAAACGGTGTACGAGAACCGCTTGGGCTTCACTTCGGCGCTCATTGAAATGGGTGCAAACATCGAGGTCTTCGAGGAGGGGCTTGAATCGATCAGTCGCCGTGTTCCTCGTCGCCCCCTTGAGCAGGCAGCCGTCATCATTGGCCCGACACCCCTTCACGGTGCCGACGTCGAGATTCCTGACCTGCGTGGTGGGTTCAGCCACCTCATTGCCGCATTGACCGCTGAAGGGCAATCGACGGTGAGCAACATTGGCATCATTGCGCGAGGCTACGAGCACTTCATTGACAAGCTTGAGTCACTTGGCGCCGACTTCGTCTACGAGAGCTAAGGGCTTGTGTCGTCTATTCCGAAGCGGTCGGTGCGCGTGAAGTCTGAGAAGACGGCAGTATTTCGAGTACTCGCGTTCTTGATCTTGCCGACGATGACGCTGCTGTCGAAATATACGCTTCACGACGCGCACAACGTGCCAGCGCAGGGTGCCTTCGTACTTTCACCGAATCACTACAGCAACATTGATCCTGTCGTGATTGGTGTTGCCATGTGGAAGGTCGGGCGAATGCCGCGCTACATGGCCAAGGCTTCGGTGTTTAAAGTTCCTGTAATGGGCTGGTTGCTGACGAAGTCGGGGCAAGTGCCCGTCGAGCGGGTACCGCGTGGCCGCGAGAGCGGCGACCCCCTGAAAGCTGCCCGCCAGATTGCTGATCAGGGCCTTGCCGTTGTCGTCTATCCCGAGGGTTCGTTGACTCGTGAACCCAACCTGTGGCCAATGCGGGGCAAGTATGGTGCCGTTCGCACGGCACTGGAGGCCGGAATACCGTTAATCCCAGTGGCTAGCTGGGGTGCTCAAAAAATTCTGCCGCGATACTCAAAACGGATTAGTATTTTTCCCCGGAAGACTGTTCACATTCGTTTTGGTGAACCAATAGATCTGTCGCAGTATGCGGGCAGGCCATTGGATTCGCGGATGCTCGCTGAGGCTACGGAGAAGCTCATGACTGCAATCACTGCACTACTCGAAGAGTTGCGAGGCGAGACTGCCCCGAAGGGGCGCTACAACCCAGCCGACCACGGACAGAGCGAGATCGGCCGTTTTGAGCAACGCTAACGTCGACCCCGACCACGCTCCGGCCCGCCGTGTTGCGGTTCTCGGTGCAGGCTCCTGGGGCACAACGTTTTCGAAGATCCTTGCGGACGGCGGTAACGACGTAGCACTGTGGGCAAGACGCCCTGAGTTGGCGCGCGAAATCACGCAGTCGAAGCGCAACAGCGACTACCTGCCGGGAATCAACCTGCCGCGGTCCCTCTGGGCCAGCGACAAGCTGCATGAGGTTCTCGACGGCGCGGAGCAGGTGTACCTCTCTGTTCCTAGTCAATCGTTGCGGGAAAACCTTCGCATCGTTCGTGAGTTAATCCCCGAGGATGCGCTCATCGTCTCGCTCATGAAGGGTGTCGAAAAGGGCACCGGGGCGCGCATGAGTGAAGTCATCTTGCAAGAACTCGGCATCGACCCCAACCGTGTTGCTGTGGCATCCGGACCCAACCTCGCTCTAGAAATCGCCAAGGAGCAGCCCACCGCTGCTGTCATGAGCAGCGAAAGCCTCGAAACGGCGACCACGGTTGCTGTCACTGCGCGCAACCGCTACTTCCGCTCATTTGTGAACACGGATGTTATTGGCACCGAATTTGGTGGTGTGCTGAAGAACCTCATCGCCGTTGCGATCGGCATCGTCGATGGTGTGGGCTATGGCGAGAACACTAAAGCGTCGATTATCACCCGCGGGCTCGCCGAAATGACCGACTTCTCGGTTGCTTTTGGTGCGCGGGCCGAGACTCTTGCTGGTCTTGCGGGGCTTGGCGACCTCATCGCCACCTGCGAATCATCGCTGTCGCGCAATAATACCGCCGGCCGCCTACTCGGTCAGGGGTACAGCTTCTCTGAAGTGATCAAGCAGATGAACCAGACGGCAGAGGGGCTTTCCTCTGTCGCACCGATTCTCGAATTGGCGCTGTCTAAGGGCGTCGACATGCCCATCGTCAGCCAAGTGGCCGAAGTGTTGGCGGGTACGCTCGCCCCGCGGGATATTGCGCCGCATCTGACAACTGACGATCTTCCTCAGGGGGAGTAAATGATGACGGACCAGCCCTCCACAACGGTCACGTCCACCGTGACGTCCCAGCCCACGACCGCGGCGAAGTCCACGATCACGGTTGCTCTGCTGTTCGGTGGTCGCTCGTCGGAACACAGCATCAGCTGTGCCACCGCGGGTGGTGTGCTCTCGGCGATCGATCGAACCAAGTACACGGTCATCCCGGTGGGAATCACGCGCGACGGTGCCTTCACTCTGCAGCGCGATGATGCCGACATGTTCACGCTGAATCCGGATGCCATGCCCACGGTGGTCGACAACGGCACGCGTGTTCGCTGGCCCGAGTCTTCGCTCTCCCGAGAACTCACCGTCACAGACGCTGAGGGAGCTACCCGTAGCCTTGGCGATGTTGACGTGGTCTTCCCTATTCTTCACGGACCTTTCGGGGAGGACGGCACCATTCAGGGGCTCATTGAGCTCACCGGTCTGCCCTACGTCGGCAATGGGGTGCTCGCATCATCACTGGGCATGAACAAACACTTCACGAAGCTCGCGCTCGAAGCTGCCGGAGTTTCCGTTGCCCCCTGGGTGACGGTCTCTGCGCTCCAATGGGAACGCGAACCTGCCGTCTGGCGCCACCGAGCGTCAAGCATCGGCTATCCCGTTTTCGTGAAGCCGGCTCGGGCCGGTTCCTCGGTGGGCGTCACCAAAGTAACAACCCCTGACGAGCTCGATGCAGCCTTTGCGAGAGCCTTTGCTGAAGACTCAACGGCGCTCGTTGAACAAGCAATGACGGGGCGCGAAATCGAATGCGGTGTGCTCTCCGGTCGTGACGGCGGCGAAACTCGCGTGAGTGTCGCAGGCGAGATCGTGGTTACTGGTCGAGACTTCTACGACTTCGAAGCCAAGTACCTTGATGTTTCTGCTGCCCAGTTGATCTGCCCGGCGCCACTGCACGACGGTGAACTGTGGCAAATGCAGCGCACCGCAGCCCGCGCATTTGAGGCAATTGGTGGTGCAGGTCTCGCCCGGGTCGACTTCTTCTTCGACGGAACCGAGTTCGTGGTCAACGAAATCAACACCTTGCCCGGCTTCACACCAATCTCGATGTTCCCCAAGTGTTGGGCGGCGAGTGGAATGAGCTACCCCGAACTGATCGACGAACTCATCGAACTCGGACTCGAGACCGTTCGCTAGGCGCTAGTCACTACTCCGAGCCTTCGTCGGGCGGTGTGGTGTCTGACAGTGCCACACAGAAGCGATCTGGGGTGATCTGGCTCACCGCGGCCGCTAATTCTGTCAGAGCATCGAAACCTGATACCTCATCGCCCTCGACATCGGGATCACCATCACTGTCGATGATGACCTGCACGGCAGGATCGCGGCCGTAGGTGGTGAAGACATAGTTGGGCGCATCGCTATCGTCGCGCAGCCAATCGATGCCGTCAGTGGGCGCTGTGACACAGGCCAGCGCGGCGGTCGGCTCAGGCACTGCGACACCGCACCGCAACAGCACGTTGGCGGGTTCTCCCCACGCTCCCGTGCCCTGCGCATTGGTTTCGCGCAGATCGAGCCCAGCAACGGTATCGGGTAGTCGAACGATAACCTCGGCGCAGGTAGGATTCGCGGCATCATCGGCAGGTTCGAGAGGAACAGTTGCCGCGCATCCAGCCAGTGAAGCAAGCAACGGAACCACTGCAAGCATGGCGAAAACGGGGGTGCGGGTCGTCGATCTCATCAGCTTCAGGCTACCGTGAGAATATGACGATTGACCGCGAGAGCGACCACCGTGACACGCTCGGCGAGGTTGGCGAATTGAATGCCCTCACGCGCATCTTTCCGCGCCTGCCTTCGGCCGCGGCCGAACTTATCGGGCCGGGAGACGACGCTGCGGTACTTGCTGCCCCAGACAAGCGCATGGTAATCACCACCGACATGATGATTCACGGCCCCGACTTTCGACTTGCCTGGTCGAGCCCCTACGATCTTGGCTGGAAAGCAGCAGCCACCAACCTGTCGGATGTCGCAGCGATGGGTGCGGTTCCCACCGCTCTCGTCGTTGCTATTGCCGCCCCCGCTGACACGCCGGTCTCGTCACTCGAGGCGATCGCTGACGGGCTACGAGAAGCATGCGAGGCACTCGCTCCCGGCAGCGGAGTGATCGGTGGCGATCTTTCGGTATCGACAGTACTGACCATTGTGATCACGGCCTTCGGCGACCTTGAGGGTCGAGCACCCGTCTTGCGTTCCGGCGCTCGCGTGGGTGACGTTGTCGCCGTTTCTGGCCCCCTCGGTCGTGCTGCCGAGGGGCTTCGCCTTCTCTTCAACGAGGGAGTCGTTGACGGGGAACCGGATGCCGCTGCCGCCGCAGAGGTCGCTGCACAGCATCCCGAAGCTGTCGCCGCCCAGCTCAGGCCCGCACCACCCATCGCCGACGGAAAGACAGCATCGCTCGGGGGAGCCACGGCCATGCTCGACCTCAGCGATGGGCTTGCGATTGATGCCCGCCGCGTTGCTACCGCCAGTGGTGTCGCTCTTGATCTGTCATCCGAGGCGGTCGGTGGTCGAGCGCAACTCGATGGCGGAGAAGATCATTCGCTGCTGGCGACGTTCCCACAGTCGGTTGAGCTGCCGGTGGGCTTCCGCGCGATCGGTCGTGTCGTTGACGGCGAGGGCCTGCTCGTTGATGGTGTTGCGTACACCGAGCGCGGCGGCTGGGATCCTTACGCCGGGTGGAATGGCGCGGCAGGCTGAAGCCAGTAGAGCGCGGTGTCGCCGTAGTCTTTGCGCCGATCGAGCTCTAGTCTGGTGGGCCACACGGGTTCGGGGTCGCGAGAGCTGCGTTCGATGACAATCAGCGCATCGGGGCTGAGCTGTGTCGCAAGCAGTTCGAGAGCGACAAGCAGTTCGTCATTGCCGAGTTCGTATGGCGGGTCGATGAACACGAGATCCCACTGATCGCCGGATGTCTCCAAGAAGGTGTGAACGGCACGTGCGGCGGTCAGGATGATGGGCTTCGACCCGCGCGGAGCCTTCGCCGCGATGAGATTCGCGTTTTTACGGCAGGCGTCGGCAGCCCGAGGATTTTTTTCTACGAGGGTGACGTGTGGCGCTCCGCGGGATGCTGACTCGAGCCCTAACGCACCAGTGCCGGCGTAGAGGTCGAGAACTCGGGCGCCGGCGATCGCATCGCGCGCTTCGAGGGCGGAGAAGATGGCTTCGCGCAGGCGATCGCTCGTGGGTCGAGTGCCCGCGCTCGGTACGGCGATGGTGAGGGAGCCGGCATATCCGGCGATGATGCGAGTCATAGCGTGTCGAGCCTAGCCGGGGTGAGCGGCTCAGTGGGCTGGGCATCTCACTGCACTGAGCCTCGAACGCGGAGTGAACGCCGGTGGCCACCGGTACTCTTCTTATGTGACCTCGCCCCTCGATCAAAAACTCAGTGCCGTGCTGGGCGGGCGCACCGCTACCTCGATACAGCGCGGGCTTGGACTGCTGACGGTTGGCGACCTCATGACTCACTTTCCGCGGCGCTATGCTCGGCGGGGTGAGTTGACGGCTCTTGCCCAGTTGCCCCTCGATGAGGCGGTGACGATTGTGGCGGAAGTGCGCGAAGTGCGCAATCGCCCCATGCGCAACAAGCGTGGCTCGATTCTTGAGGTGTCGATTAGCGATGGCACGGGCATCCTGACCCTGACTTTCTTCAATCAGGCGTGGCGCGCCAATGAACTGTCGCCGGGAGTGCGCGGAATCTTTGCCGGCAAAGTGGGCCAATATCGTGGCACCCGCCAGCTTGCCCACCCCGACTACGAACTTTTCGACCGCGATGCGCTTGAGCTGAAGAAGCCCGAACAGGCAAAGGCCTGGGCCGAGCAGCCCATCCCGATTTACCCGGCGACCTCATCCGTCGCCAGTTGGCAGATCCAGAAAGCGGTCGAGGTCGTGCTCGACACTCTGGGTCCTCTAGATGACCCCGTGCCGGATGCCGTCCGTCGCGATCGTGAGTTGTTGCCGTTTGCGAAGGCGCTTGAGCTTGTTCATCGCCCCAAGGTCGACTCTGAGTGGCGTGCTGCTCGTGACTCCCTGCGTTTTCAGGAGGCCTTCGTCTTGCAGGCGGCCCTGTTGCAGCAGCGTCAGAAGCAGCGTGAGTCGGAGGCGACTGCGCGCACAGCAGGGTCGCTACTTGAGGGTTTCGATGTGGCCCTGCCGTTTGTGCTCACGGGCGACCAGCAGTCGGTTGGTGAGCAGATATTCCACGATATGGCTGAGCCGGTGCCGATGAACCGGCTCGTTCAGGGTGAGGTTGGTTCGGGCAAGACGCTGGTGGCGTTGAGGGCGATGCTCGCGGTGGCCCAGTCGGGCGGGCAGTCAGCGCTGTTGGCCCCCACGGAAGTTTTGGCCCATCAGCACTTCCGCTCGATCGTGCGCACGCTCGGCCCCGATCTGGCGGCAGAGTTGCGCCCGACGATCATCACTGGTCAGTTGCCCACGGCAGTGCGCAAGAAGGCGCTCTTGGCGACTGTTTCTGGCGCATCGCGCATTGTCATTGGCACCCATGCGTTGCTGGGCGAAAGTGTCACTTTCATAGACCTTGGTCTTGTTGTCGTGGATGAGCAGCACCGGTTTGGCGTTGACCAGCGTGAAGCACTGCGCTTGAAGGGGTCCAAGCCGCCACACGTTCTGGTGCTCACTGCTACGCCCATCCCGCGCACGGTGGCGATGACGGTGTTTGGCGACCTCGACATCTCATCAATTGCCGAATTGCCGGCGGGCCGGCAACCCATCAGCAGCCATGTTGTGCCTCTTGCCGAGAAGCCGGGCTGGGTGTCGCGAGTGTGGCAACGACTGGCAGAAGAACTCGCGATCGGCAGACAGGGTTTTGTTGTGTGCCCCGCGATTGATGCCAAGACTGAAGAGCCCGGCAGCGAGCCTGCGCTCGCCGTATCCGACGATCCAGATGCCGGACCACCTCGACCGATAGCGAACGTCACCGAGGTGCTGGCATCGCTTCGCAGCAATGAGGTTCTCGCCGGAAAGCGGATAGAGGCGCTCCATGGCAAGCTCTCGAGCGACGAGAAAGACGAGATCATGCGGGCGTTTGCCGCCGGAGATATCGATGTTCTGGTGGCGACGACCGTGATCGAAGTTGGTGTTGACGTGCCGAATGCTTCGGTGATGGTTGTGTTAGACGCCGACCGTTTCGGGGTGTCCCAATTGCACCAGCTGCGTGGTCGGGTTGGTCGTGGTGGCGTACCAGGGCTGTGCCTGTTTGTGACGGCGGCAGAGGTGGAGTCGTTGGCTCGCGAGCGAGTTGAGGCCGTGGCATCCACTCTCGACGGTTTCGAACTTGCTAACAAAGACTTGGAGTTGCGTCGCGAGGGCGACGTGCTTGGCGGGGTGCAATCTGGTGGGCGTTCGAGCCTGAAGCTGTTGCGGGTCGCAAACGATGGGCAGCTCATCACGGAAGCACGCGAAGCAGCGCAGACAGTGTTGGCTATGGATCCGTCGTTGGCTGAGCATCCAGCGCTCGCTGAAGCACTTAAGCGCCGGCTCGATGAGAGCGCCGAAGCATTTCTCGGCAAGAATTAACCGGCAGCAGTGTGCTGCGCCGAGTTTTCCTGTACAGCGAACTCTCACGTGGCGGTCAGCCCTCAACCACTATCGTTGAAGTCATGAGTCGGATCGCTGTTGTTCCTGGGTCCTTTGACCCTGTCACTTTGGGCCACCTAGATGTGATTGAGCGGGCAGCGAAAACCTTTGACGAAGTGCACGTTGTTGTCGTGCACAATCCCGGAAAGACCGCACTCTTGCCTATTGCACAGCGCGTCTCCCTCATTGAGCACGCGATCGCTGACGCTCGACTCGCCGGCAACATCCGGGTCACGAGCTGGAGCATGGGGCTGCTCGTCGATTACTGCACCGAGGTTGGTGCGAGTGTGATTGTCAAGGGCATCCGTTCGCAAGTGGATGTCGCCTATGAAACGCCCATGGCGATCGTGAACCGCGATCTTGCTGCAGTCGAGACCATTTTCATGTTGCCGAATCCGGCTCATGCCTACGTCTCGAGTTCGCTTGTGAGGCAAGTTGCAGCGCTTGGCGGCGATGTTGCCCCTTACGTTCCTCGTGCCGTTTCTGATTTCTTGCAGGCGCCTCGCGAATAACACCGGCAGAATGGGTCTATGACTCTTACTCTCGGATACAAAGCCTCAGCCGAACAGTTCGCCCCGCGTGAGCTTGTAGAGATTGCTGTCGCCGCTGAAGCCCACGGCATGGAAAGTGTCGCGGTCAGCGACCACTTTCAGCCGTGGCGTCATGAGGGTGGCCACGCACCATTCTCATTGAGCTGGATGGCGGCAGTGGGGGAACGCACGTCAACAATTCGTATTGGTACGAGTGTGATGACCCCGACCTTCCGCTACAACCCTGCCGTGTTGGCGCAGGCTTTCGCCACGATGGGGTGCCTCTACCCGGGCCGAATCATGTTGGGGGTGGGAACGGGTGAGGCGCTCAATGAGGTCGCGACCGGATTCCGTGGTGCTGGGGCACAGGACTGGCCAGACTTCAAAGAACGATTCGCTCGCCTGCGCGAATCAGTGCGCCTCATGCGTGCGTTGTGGAGCGACGACCGGGTGTCGTTCGAGGGAGACTACTACTCCACTCAGGACGCGAGCATTTATGATCGACCCGATCAGCCCATCCCGATCTACATTGCTGCAGGTGGGCCCATGGTTGCGCGGTATGCGGGGCGTGCGGGTGATGGTTTCATTTGTACCTCGGGTAAGGGCATGGCGCTCTACAACGATCAGCTCATCCCCGCAGTCAAGGAGGGGGCCGAGAAGATGGATCGAAAGTTCGAAGACATCGATCGGATGATCGAAATCAAGCTCTCCTATGACACCGATGCTGAGCTCGCGCTTGAAAACACTCGATTCTGGGCGCCGCTTGCGCTCTCCAAAGAGCAAAAGCACGACATTACTGACCCGATGGAGATGGAGCGGACGGCGGATGCGCTGCCGATCGAGCAGATTGCCTCACGATGGATTGTGGGCAACGACCCCGACAAGGTTGTTGAGGAAATTCGCCCCTATGTGGATGCAGGACTCAACCATTTGGTATTTCATGGGCCGGGTGGCGACCAGCGTCGCTTCCTCGAACTCTTCGAACGCGACATCGCGCCGCGATTGCGGGCGCTCTAGCCCATCCTCGGTGCGCTTGCCGGTGCAGAGCACAACGACCGCCGCCGGGTGTTTCGGCGACGGTCGCGTAGGGCGCTCATCGGATGATGAAGCGCGGGTAGCTCTGTTCCTCGAGTGCTCTGGCATTCGTCAGGCGTTCACGGCGGAGCTGATGTTCGGCCCGAGCGGCAACCGAGAGGGTGGAGCGTGGGTGCCGAGGGCGCCTGCTCCAGGTGATGAGGGCGACACCGAGATGTAGCGCGATTCGGTCGATTGCTCCGACTCGGCGCACACGGCGTTGCGGTTTTGGCGATCAGTTGACTGTTCAGGTGGGTGGTACCGGCGACCAGGTTTGGTCGTCATCGTGTCGTTCATGAGTTTTCTCTTTCACTAACGATGTGCGGCGTGTGGGCGCACTAAAGTGCGACCGGTGTACGCAAAAACTTGACTTCTCGGGTGTGTCGAGCCGGGTGGTGCTCCGTGAGCGCCGCCACCGCCAGAATCGGTCGGCGGAAATCGCTAACCAGTTATGCGGAGAGAGCGCGCGCACGGTGTCGTCCGCGCAACAATAGACAGATGTCTGCATCCGTTTCTGCGCCCCACATTGGTTATGCGGCAATGCTCGAGCGGTTTCATCCGCTCGAGGTGCTGGAGTTTGCTCAGCACGCAGAGTTGCGCGGATTTCGCGGAGTGATGGCCGCCGACCACTATCAGCCGTGGATTCCACAGCAGGGGCAAGCGTCGTTTGTGTGGAATGTGCTGAGCGCGCTTGGCCAGACCACGAGTGGAGACTTGGGCACGGGGGTGACGGCACCGACGTTTCGGTGGCACCCGGCGATGGTCGCGCAGGCATCGGCGACGCTTTCGGCAATGAACCCGGGGCGGCACTGGCTGGGGTTGGGCAGCGGCGAGGCCATCAACGAACATGTGGTTGGTCAGTACTGGCCCGAAGCGCCCGAACGCATCAACAGGATGTTCGAAGCGGTCGACATCATCAAGAAACTATTCGCCTCGGGTCTTTCTGGCAAAGATGTTCGCCATGATGGCCAGTTTTATCGGCTCGAGTCGACCCGGCTGTGGACGATGCCAGAAGTAGCCCCCGAAATCTTGGTGGCTACAGCGGGCCCGGTTGCAGCGAAACGCGCGGGCAAGACTGTCGATGGGCTCATTACGGAGGCCGCGCCGCTGGAGAAAATCGATGTACTCCTCAAGCGATTTGCCGAGGGTGCGCGTGAAGCGGGCCGCGACACCTCCCAGCAGAGCCGTGTGCTGCGGTTGCACCTCAGTTGGGCCGAGACTGACGAACAGGCGATGACGAATGCCCTCACCGAGTGGCCCAATGGCGGCCTGCGATTCGCAAAGAACGACATCCGATCGCCTTTTGAACTCGAACAACTCGCCCGTATGGTGCGCCCCGAAGATTTTGAGGGCCGGATGCCCGTGAGCGCCGACCCCGACGTGCACCGACGGTACATTCAGGGGTATCTCAACGCGGGCTTTGACCGCATCTACCTTCACAATGTTGGCCGCAATCAACGCGAATTTCTGGATGTGTTCGGTCGCAACGTGCTTCCCGCGCTCGTCAAGTAGTGACGGTGGCGGCAATGCCGCACACTAGTAGCGTGAGAATGAGCGTATGGGCTGTGCCCGGCATCCCCGAGATTGTGGCCGGAGTCGACCTCGTCGAGGTGATCGCGACCGCACTCATTGCCGACTCTGGCGACGCCAAGTCTGGTGGTCTTGAGGATGGCGACATCCTGACGGTGACCTCCAAAATCGTGAGCAAAGCTGAGGGCCGCACAGTGCAGGCTGCCGATCGCGAACAGGCCATCACCGACGAGACAGTGCGTGTAGTTGCGTCACGTGAGCACCCGAATGGTGTGACGCGCATCGTTGAGAACCGGCTCGGTTTGGTGATGGCGGCTGCCGGCGTCGACTCAAGCAATACCCCCGATGGCATCGTGTTATTGCTTCCGCTCGACCCGGATGCGACTGCGCGTCGCCTGTGCGCAGGCCTGAGAGACCGTTTTGGCGTTCGCGTCGGTATCGTCATCACTGACACTGTTGGTCGCCCCTGGCGCAGAGGGCAGGCTGATATCGCAATCGGAGCGGCAGGCATCCGTGTGCTTGACGATTTGCGAGGCACTGTTGATGCATCGGGACGGCTGCTCGCAGTGAGTGTGACGGCAGTTGCTGACGAGCTTGCCGCAGCGACCGATCTGGTCAAAGGGAAGGCGGGCGGATTGCCCGTTGCGGTCGTCCGTGGTCTTGGCCATCAACTTGCCGACCTTGATGCTGCTGGTGCGCGTTCACTGGTGCGGATCGGCCCAGACGATATGTTCAGCATGGGCACGAAGGAGGCGTGGATGGCGGGTTTCGATGAAGCCTACGACGACGTTCCGCTAGCGAAAGACACAGCTTTCTAGGAACATTAACAGGCGACCGTCGAGAGACTTGGCCTTACTCTGAGCAGATGGGCATGACGATCACATTTGCGATCTTCGCGATGATGGTCTTCGTGCTGGTCGACCTCGCGCTGATCCCTGAATCGCGGATACAGAATCTCGGTCGAGTCAAGTGGATTCTTGTCGTGATCTTCTTGCCGCTCCTCGGCAGCATTTTCTGGTTGACGATGGGGCGCGAATATGGCCGTCCCGTTGCGGCCACCAGTTCTGATTCGCCCCATAGTGGCGAAACACTCGTGACATCCGACACGAGTGAGACACCAGCGGAGCCTAGCCAGCTCGCCGCCGAGGCCGAGTATTTTCAGAAACAAGAGATGATTCGCGAACTCGAAAGGAAGCTGCGCGAGCGGAAGCAATTGCCGTAGTGCACGAGCGCTGACAGACTCGATGAATGGATGATGTGAGTTCCACACCAATGCCCGATGATGTGTTCCACTATCACTGTGCTGCAATCGTGCGCAGCGTTTCCACTGTGATCGACGGTAAGGCTGATGCCGTTCGACTGGCGCTCACCGTTCTGCTCGCGGAGGGCCATCTTCTCATTGAAGACGTTCCCGGAGTGGGTAAGACGATGCTTGCTCGGGCGCTTGCCCGCAGTGTCGACTGCTCGGTGTCGCGAGTTCAGTTCACGCCCGACCTGCTGCCTGCTGACATCACCGGGGTCTCGGTGTACAACCAGAACACGCGGGAGTTTGAGTTCAAGAAGGGCCCAGTTTTCGCGAACATTGTCATCGGTGACGAGATCAACCGCGCGAGCCCTAAGACTCAGTCTGCGCTTCTCGAGTGCATGGCGGAGTCGAGTGTCACCGTCGATGGTCACACCTATGAACTCACGAGCCCGTTCATTGTTGTTGCAACGCAAAACCCGATCGAGATGGAGGGCACGTATCCATTGCCTGAGGCTCAACGGGATCGCTTTATGGCACGAATTTCGATGGGCTATCCGGATGCCGACGCTGAGTTGGCCATGCTGCGCTCACGCGAACTCACAAGCCCACTCGATTCGGTCACTCCGGTGGTGACGGTAGAGCAGTTGCGCGAGCTGATCGCTACGGTGCGCCGGGTGTTCGTGAGCACTGCGGTTGAGGAATATGCGGTGGCGATTGCTCAGGCCACACGTCGTGACCGTGAAGTGCGTGTTGGTGCAAGCCCCCGAGCGACGCTTCACTTGGTACGCGCGGCCAAGGCACGCGCCGCGATCGATGGCCGTGATTTCGTGCTGCCCGACGATATCGACGCGCTAGCTGTCACTGTTTTGGCGCACCGAATGATTCCTGCTCGACACACGGGCGACACTGCCGCGGTGTTGTCGGGGCATTCAATCGCTGACATAGTTGAGCGAATTGTGGCGGAGACTCCAGTCCCTGTCGTCGCTGTCGCCTCTTAGGGCGCATCTGATGCCCCGCGCACGACTGTGGCGATCGATCCGTGTTGTGGTTGGCAGTGCGCGCCTTACGCGTCGTGGTGGTGTATTTATGGCGCTCGGGGGAGTTGCAATTGTCGCCGGCTTTGCGGCGGGTATGCCGGTGTTGTTATATGTCGGCTGCTTCGCCATCGGACTGCCCGCTGTTGCCACATTTTTTGTTCGTACGCGAGAGTCGGCGCTCACCGTGTCTCGTCGGTTTTCGTTCCCGGTGGTTGAGGCGGGAAGCACTACGGCGGTCACGTTGCGCGTCGACAATCACTCGCGGCGTGCCACTACGAGGGTGCAGTGGCGGGACGGTCTCCCGTGGCGTCCCTGGGTGACAGCCAGTGGGTGGCTTCCCCGGTTGTCGGTGAAAACCCGATTGGCCAGTGATCGAAGTGCTGCACAACTCTCGTACTCATTGACACCAACAAAGCGGGGCATTTTTGAGATCGGCCCGCTCGTTGTTGAGGCCACTGATCCGTTCGAACTGGCGTGGGGGGCGTGGAAGGTTGGCTCTGTTACCTCACTAATTGTGACGCCTCGGGTGGTACCGCTGGCGACTACGGCGCTCATTGCGCAGTCGGGTGATGGCGAGGCACGCGTTGTGCAGCGCCGATCAGCGGGCGACGACGATGATGCGATGACGCGGGAGTATCGTCGGGGCGACGCCATGCGTCGGGTGCATTGGAAGGCATCCGCACGGCACGGCAGCCTCATGGTTCGCCAAGAGGAGCAGCACAGCTATCCCGAGGCGCGCATCATCGTGGATACCCGGCTCGAAGGCTACCCGGATGCCAGTAGGGCTACCGCGCTGCGCGAGGTCGGCGGCACTGTCGTCTCTCCCGCGCACAGTGCGCGCTTCGAGTGGGTCGTGACCATGCTGGCATCGGCGGCAGTTCAATTGCGTCGTGAGGGATTCCTTGTCCAGATCATTGAGACCGGCCAGTCACAACTGACGGATGCCGCCACGTTGCACCGCAGGTCGTCTGCTGAGCAAGAGCTCCTCACCAGGCTCGCGGCTCTGGCCCCGATCGAGATTCCCGCTGAGTGGTGGGGTGAACCGTCTTCGCGTTCGTTTGCACGCGGTCCAGTGATTGCTCTGGTTGCTAATCCTGAGCCGGCGACCGTCGATTTTTTGCTGAGTCAGACGACGAGCAATGTAGTCGCGGTTGCGTTTGTGGTTGAGACCACGTCTGGCTTTGGTGATCGAGAACGTTTTGGCTCGGCACAGCGCCCACCTCTGGCGGAGGAGCTGCGCGCAGCAGGCTGGAAGGTCATTTCGGCGCAGTCTTTCGACGATGTCGCGGATGTGTGGAACCTGTTTGTCGCGGAATCGAGGGTAGCCCGTGAGCGCCACTGAGGTAGCACGGTCGACGAGTGTCGAACGTCACACTGAAGGGGTGCGTGCGTGGTCCTTGGCGGGCGTCATGGCGCTGGCGGTAGGAGTTGCAGCGAGCAGCCTGGGTGCAGTACTCACTGAGGGCGCCTGGTGGTTTCCCTTCATGGCCGTAGTTCTGGTGACATTGGCAACAGCCACCGCTGTTCGGCGCATCCGACAGCGGGCGATTCTGGGTTCAGTGGCCGCATTCGTTGCCGCAGCAATCCTCCTTGTGCTCATGTTTGCCGCCGATACGGCCGTTGCAGGCGTCGTGCCCACGGGGGAGACCTTTGCTCGTTTTGCGCAGCTTGTGCGCGATGGTGACGAGTCGATCGTGAATCAGCGTTTTCCTGCGGATGCTGAAACCGGGATCGTATTTCTTATCTGTTTGGGTGCTCTGGCCGTGACACTCGCGATGGATGCCGCGGCGTTCGTGCTGCGCAAACCGGCGCTTACCGGCATCCCGTTGTTGATTTTGTTACTCGTGCCCAGCTTTGTGCGCAGCGAGCTGCATGATGCGTTTGTTTTTGCTGTGACCGCACTGGCCTATGTCGCAATTTTGTTGGTCGCGTCAGAGCGGGCCGGGGCGCGGGTGGCGTGGCCGCTCGTGTCGGCAGCACTGGTGATTTCTCTCATTGTTCCGGTGCTCCTGCCGAGTGCTGAGCTTGCGGCAGAAGTGGGCAATCGTCCGGGTCTGATTTCGACCGGCGTGAATCCGATTATCAATTTGAGTAGCGACCTCCGTCGCAACGCACCGCTGCTGGCTCTGAGATACATGACCGAGGGTACTGGCGAGTATTTGCGGGTTGCCGTGCTCGACGAGTTTGGGGATGACACCTGGAAGCCATCGGAGGGCGAAGATCTCCGCAGCGGCGAAATTGAGACTTTCGCGGCGCCTACTGGCCTCACTGCGGAGGTGCCCCGCACCGAAAACGTCATGCAGGTCGAGATTGCGCGCATCCGCGGCAAGTATCTGCCGGTGCCCTACGCGTCGACAGGCATCTCGGGGTTGCAAGGTAGTTGGAGTTGGGAGCCCGAAGGCCTCACAGTTTCTACCACAAACGCTAACTCGAAAGACCAAGAGTATGAGGTGTCGTACATCACGCCGGCACCATCGATCGAACAGCTCGAGGCAGCCCCCACGTCACTTCCCGAAGGATTCGAGAAGTACTTAGCGCTGCCCGAAACGTTGCCGGATGTCGTGGCCGAAACGGCGCAACAAGTGGCAGGCGCTGCACCTACTCGGTTTGATCAGGCGCTTGCGCTGCAATCCTTTTTCAAGGACGGCGACTTTGCGTACTCCGAGAATGCGCCGCTGACCGAGAACTATGACGGTTCTGGTGCTGCGGTGCTCGGTGAATTTCTGAGCGCCAAGAGCGGATACTGCGTGCACTTTGCTTCAGCGATGGCGGCGATGGCGCGCACACTCGACATCCCTGCGCGCGTCGTGGTTGGTTTTACGCCAGGGCAAAAGAAGGCTGATGCGGAGACCGATGAGGTCAATTTCGTGGTCTCGACCGACAACCTGCATGCGTGGCCAGAACTGTATTTTCCGACGATCGGATGGATCCGCTTCGAGCCGACGGTGTCGGTCGGTTCCGAACCACGATTCGCGCAGAGTATTGCCGACGACCCCAGCACTCCTGATGTCGACGAGTCACAGCCGGAGCCCGCCGCGACTCCCGCACCGACATCCACGGCCACATCCGGAGCGCGCCCTGATTTGCCACTCGACGAGCAACCGACAACTCCCTCTACAGGTCCGCTAGCGGCATCCCCATTCTGGTGGTTGCTGCTCGCGCTACCGGTTCTGTTGTTTATTCCCGCGCTCGTGCGGGTGGTTCGTCGGGGGCTGCGTCTCGCGGCAGTCTCACGAGGAGCCGTAGCTCCCGCGTGGCGTGAAGTGCGCGATACAGCAACAGACCTGGGCTTCGATCTCAGCGCCACCGCAACGCCACGGCAGCAGTATGAGCACTTAGCTGCCGGCTTGGGAGCATCGGGTGCTAAAACGCTCGCGGCGCTTCTGGCCAGTGTGGAGACCGCAGCATTCAGTCCACGAGATACCCGCGTGCGCCCGGGCGCGGTGGCGGCCGCACTGACATCGCTGAGAGCATCCGCAACGTGGCGAGCTCGGGTGCGTGCTCGCTGGGCGCCACGCACGGCCTTCGGTCCGGTGGACCGGAGATCCTAGGCCAGGGTCGTGAAGCGCGCGGGCTAGGCCGGGTTTGCGAACCGAACGCTTTAGGCCGGGCTAAAGCCGATGAGCGGCCTGCCGGTGACGGGGTTCCGCAGAATGGATGCTCGCACCCCATACACCTCGGCGATCAGCGCCTCCGTGAGCACGGTTTCGGTCGCGCCCGCCGCCACAACGCGGCCTTGGGACAGCACAATGATGTGGTCGCAGTAGCTCGCGGCAAGAGAGAGATCGTGTAGCGCAGCCAGTACCGTCACGCCGGTCGTGCGCAAGTGCGCCAGTAGGTCAAGAACCGAGAGTTGTGCGGCAATGTCGAGGTGGTTTGTTGGCTCGTCGAGGGCGAGCAATTGGGGTTGTTGAGCAAGAGCTCGCGCGAGCATTACGCGCTGCTTTTCGCCTCCGGAAAGGCTCTGGAACTCGCGTTCGCGAAACGCTGACATCCCGACGGTAGCGAGACTTTCGGCAACCACCGCTGCAGATTCTGCAGAATCCGCTTCCCACATCGACTGGTGGGGGAGCCGGCCCAATTGCACAACCATGTCCACGGTCAGAGCAGAGTCTGTTGTGGCATCCTGCTCCACGAATGCTGCAAGGCGAGCGCGTTGTCGCCGCGGCATCCCGAGCAGATCGTCGCCGTCAAAGTGAACTGAACCAGATGCCGGCGACTGCACTGCCGTGAGTGCGCGCAGCAGGGTGGACTTTCCGGCACCGTTGGGGCCCACGAGCGCACTCAGCGACCCGCGAGAAACTGTGCAATCGACATTGTCGATGAGCAGTGTGCCCTCCGCGGTGATGCTGATGCGTTCGCCAACAAGGCCGCTCATCTCACTCATGTTGAGCTCCTTCGTCGGGTCAGCAGGAACGCAAAGATGGGGGCGCCGATCATGGCGGTCACGATTCCGACGGGAATCTCTCGCGGGTCGAAGAGAGTGCGGGCGAGAGTGTCTGCCCAGACCAGAAATACGGCACCCAGTAGGGCGCTGAGGGGCAGCAGGGCGCGGTGACCGGGGCCGACGAGCAGCCTCACCGCGTGGGGCAGGATCAGTCCGACAAAACCGATTGAGCCGCTCACCGACACCATGGCCCCGGTCACGAGTGCGGATGCCGCCAGAAGCCCCCAGCGAGTCGCGCTGACGTTCACGCCCAGCGACGCTGCCTGCACATCGCCGAAGGCAAAGGAATCGAGCAGGCGGCCCGTGAGCATCATAGGAATGCCGATGACAATAATCGCCACCACAGTGATGGCAACAGCCGGCCAGCGCGCTCCGCTCAGTGATCCAAGGAGCCACGAGAGCACTTCGCGGTACGAGTCTCCGGTCACACTCCAGAAGATCACAAAGCTCGTGATTGCGGAGGCGAGTGCCGAGACTGCGATACCAGCGAGCACCGTGCGTGACGGGGTGATCGTGCCGAGAGACCCCGCAAGCAGCAGCGTCAAGGTGAGCGCGAGCAGTGCGCCGACGAATGCGGCAAAGGGGAGCAATACCGCCGCGCCCAACAGGAGAACGGACACGGCACCGAGCGCAGCACCCGACGACAACCCCAAAAGATACGGGTCGGCAAGAGGATTGCGGGTAATGGCCTGCATTACCGCGCCACTCAGCGCTAAGCCAGCACCGACCGCAGCAGCAGTCAGCACTCGCGGCAGCCGCAATTGCCACACAATGCCATCTCGCAGTTCTGTCAGCGGGCTTGCTCCAATCCCCACATGGCTGCCGATCGACCGCCACACCTCCTCAAACCGGATGTCGGCAGGCCCGATCGTCACAGCGACCGTGATCGACACCAGAAGTGCGATCGCCAGCGCGGAGCCGAAAGCGAGCGGAGGAACTTTAGCCATCGAGCTCCGCAATTTGAGCGGAGAGGCTTTCGGCAGCCTCAACACTGCGCACGCCAGCCTCACTCGCCGCGAAAGGCACCACGAGGTAGCGACCAGCCTTCACAGCGCTGAGGTTTGCGGTCGCAGGGTTCGCCTCAAGCACACCGATCTTCTTATCTGCACTGTTCCAGGCGGCATCCACGAGCACAATGAAATCGGGGTCGGCGTCAACGACTGCTTCCCAGTTGTATGGGGCCCAGGTGGCGTTCACATCGGCGGCGATGTTGGTGAGCCCCACGGTGTCGAGCAGTAGCTGCGGGGCGCCGATTCCTGCGCCGACGAAGGGCGTGTCTGAACCAGACGAGAACCAGAGTGCGGTGCGGGCATCACCATTCGCATCGATGGCGGCGAGTCGGTCGCGCTGGTCGGTAACGAGGTCGCTCGCATCAACACGGAAGATCGATGCCACCGTCTCGATGTCGCTGAACACGTTGTCGAAACTCAGCTTGGCGGGCTGATCCGCGCTCTGGCAGGCAGAAGGAGCCACAAAAGTATTGATGCCGAGCGCGCCCAGATCGGCGCGCTCACCGGCGCCATCTGCGCTGAACGTGGATTCCCAGCCTGCGAACACGAGGTCGGGTTCCCGATCGAGCACAGCTTCTTCGCTCGGCACCCGCTCGGCAACCGAGGTGAGCCCGGAAGCTTCGGAGGCCCACTTCTCCGGTACGGGACCATCCTGGAATGCGGTTCCGATGATGCGATCGCCCAGGCCAAGCGCCAGCAGCAGCTCGGTAGTCGATGACTTGATGGTGATGACGCGCTCCGGCGCAGTATCAAAGCTCACATCAACACCGCAATTGCTGAGCTCAACAGTCGTGGGGGCGGCATCGGGTGAGGGCGTCGTCGAGGGCGAGGCGGAAGCAGTGCATCCGCTGAGGGCAAGAATTGAGACACCAGCGACGAGCGCGGCGCGAGAAAAAACAGACATGGGGCCTTCCGAGAAACCGCTAATTTCGGCGCCGAGCGCGCCGAAGTGGGCAAAAAGTGTTTCGAGAAGACCGACCGCCCCAACATGGGCAAGCCAACCACGCCATACCGAGCGCACGGGTCTGTGCGGCCCAGTCTATTGATGTCTGGATGCCGCGGCTATCCACCACACGCAATGCTTGTGACTGTGCGATCGCTGACCGGGGGCGACAGCGAGGGCATTGCGGGGGTAGAATTGACGATCGTGTCTAGAATCAACGAGAACCCGTACGCCGTGTTGGTGCGCGATCTCATGCACCGCCCCGGTGAGATGAGAGAGCACGAGCTCGAAGTAGTAGTTCCCGAGTCTTTTGGTAACGCCGTAATTGCGGTTCCTGAGGGCTCAACGCTGAGAGTAGACGCACGCTTCGAGTCACTGCATGACGGTGTTTTAGTTGCTGCAGAAGTCTCGGGCACGGCGAAAGCGGAATGTGTACGCTGCCTCATCGACATCACAATGCCGGTCAAGGTCGAGTTTCAAGAACTTTTCGCGTATTCTGAGGACGAAGCTTTTGACTACACGGTTATCGACGAACACGTCGACCTGGAACCTGTAGTCAGGGATGCGGTGGTGTTGTCGCTACCGTTCCAGCCGGTCTGTCAGAAAGATTGTCTTGGCCTGTGCCCTGAGTGTGGGGTTCGGTTGCTTGACAATCCCGGACATGAACACGAGGCGCCCATCGATGCTCGGTGGGCTGCACTATCCGGCCTCCAAGATTTCACGCAAGACTCGCACGACGCGAACGATTCACCTGAGACCCAAGAAGAAAAGAGTTAGTCATGGCAGTACCTAAGCGCAAGATGTCGCGGGCCAGCACCCGCATGCGCCGCGCACAGTGGAAGGCAACCCCTCCCACTCTCGTCAAGACCATCGAAAACGGCAAGACCGTCTACAGCCTTCCGCACCGCGCGAAGGTCGTTGAAGACTCCGCCGGCACCCCCCTGTACATGGAGTACAAGGGCCGCAAGGTAGCAGACGTTTAACTAGTTTCCCTTCTCGGGTCGAAATCATGGCGGTCACGGGCTCTAGCGCACCGGCTGAGCTCTCCGCCGTGCTCGGGGTCACTATTGACCCCGATTTGCTTGTGCTTGCGTTGACGCATCGCTCTTTTGCGTACGAAAACGGTGGAATTGCCAACAATGAGCGGCTCGAGTTTCTTGGTGACTCAATTCTCGGCCAGGCAGTAACGGTCAAGCTGTATCGCGATAACCCGAATCTTGACGAGGGAGACCTTGCCAAGCGTCGGGCTAGTCTTGTTTCCTCTGTCGCGCTTGCTGAAATTGCGCGCCAGATCGGGCTGGGTGCATACATTCGGCTCGGCAAAGGTGAAGAGCAAACCGGAGGCCGCGACAAGCCGTCGATTCTGGCCGATACGGTCGAAGCAATCATTGGTGCGGCCTACATAGATCTCGGCGGGGACGAAGCTGCTGCGCTCGTCCTACGGCTCGTTGCACCCCTACTGGCCGATCCTGAGCGCTTTGGTGCAGCGATGGACCCCAAGACAAGCCTTCAAGAGCTTGCAGCACAACTCGGCCGTGGGGTGCCAGACTATCGAATTGAAGATAGCGGCCCCGATCACTCCAAACGTTTTCACGCCAGTGTTGCTCTCGCCAATGAGGTCATTGCTTCGGGCGCCGGCTCGAGCAAGAAGCAAGCCGAAATGGCGGCCGCGCTCGAAGCATGGACCATCCTTCAAGCCACGGCGAAGTAACTCTCGTGCCTGAACTTCCCGAGGTCGAAGTTGTGCGCGCTGGACTAGAACCGGCGATCACTGGCGCTACTGCGGCATCCGTTACCGTCTACGACGAACGCTCTCTGCGCCGCCACGATGGCCCAAGCGAAGACTTCATCGACCGACTCACTGGTCGGGTTTTCCAGTCGCCTCAACGGCGCGGTAAGTTTCTGTGGATCCCGCTTGGCGATGGCGACGCGCTTGTAGCGCATTTAGGCATGAGCGGTCAGGTGCTGTTGCGAGATCGCAGCACGGATGACCGGCTCACGCGCATCCGGATCGAACTTGATCATCCTGATCACGGCGAACTGCGACTCAACTTTGTCGACCAACGAATTTTCGGCTCGATGTCGATCGACAGCATGCTGCCCACCGGTGATCAGCCGCACCTAGCGGTGCCCAGTCAGGTTGCCCACATTGCGCGTGATCCGCTCGATCCGTTCTTTGATGACGCCAAGTTTTTGCGGACGTTGACGGCGAAGCGCACGACGGTGAAGCGGGCGCTCCTCGACCAGACGCTCATCAGCGGCATCGGCAACATTTATGCGGATGAGGCACTGTGGGCGGCACGCGTTCACTACAACCAGCCAACGGAGTCACTGAGCCGGGCCAAAGCGATCCTGTTGCTCGCTGAAGTGCGTGCGGTATTTGTGAAGGCGTTAGTTGAGGGTGGCACGAGCTTTGACACCCAATATCTCAACGTGAACGGCGAATCGGGGTACTTTGCGCACTCGCTGAATGTCTACGGCCAGCAAGGCAATGCATGTCCACGCTGTGGACGACTAGTGGTGCGCGAACAGTTCATGAATCGCGGCTCGCACTTGTGTCGCTTCTGCCAGCGGGTGCGGGTTGGGTCGCGCGCGGGCTAGCACCCGCCGCAAGCTAGCGAAGCAGGCGCTTCCACACCCCGTCGTGGCCAATGGGCACAAACCCGACCGATTCGTTGACTGCGAGCATGTGGCGGTTCTCTTCGGCGTTGTAGGTGATAACCGAGGGATGCCCGGGTGCGAAGCGTTCGAGGTGGGCCAGGTTCGCAACTTTAAGCAGCATCCCCAGCTTGTGGCCGCGATGTTCCCGACGAACCAGAGTGTCTAATTGGGTGACGGCGCGCATGCTGTCGCGAGGAATCCCGAGTCCGGTGAATCCGACCAGTGTGCCTGTAGCGACATGCTCTGCTGCCGCAAACAGAGTGGTGATTGTGCTCTGGATTAACCGCGCTTCATCCTCGTGGAGTCGGTCAACAGTCCACACGTCTTCTGGTGGTTCGAGGCCAGCAGATGGTGCATCAGTGCTCATCCTTGTGTACAGCACTGCCAAGTCTTCGCGCCATCGTTCCGGGCACTCGTTGACCCATTCGTGCAGCGCGTAGTCACGGGTGCTGCGGTCGATGGCGTTGTCGACAAGCGAGTGTAGCCCAGCGACCGGCAGGGGAAGACGACTCACTCGTTCGACCTGTTCAAAGCTGAAGCCTCTGGCGAGCATAAATTGTGTTTCGGGGTTGTCGCGGGGGACCGAACCGAACCCGGTCGGCGCGGCAAGCATCGGACCATCGCCGAGCGCGGCAGGTGCGTAGGTGTGGGCTTGGCGTTTGCCATCGTCTTGCGCAAGAGATTCGAGCTCGACGAGCAGTGCGCTTCCTATTCCACGCCGCCGATAATCGGGATGCACGTTAACGCTTATCCACGCCGTATCAGCGTCGTCGCCATCAGAAGTTTCGTAGTCGCCGCGACCCACTACGCGGCCGTCGACGGTGGCTACGAGCATCTGGTAATGCTCAAATTTGCTCGGTTGCCAGAGTGCAAGCTCTTCGACTGCATCCAGAGCAGTATCGGTGGTGCCGTAGATAAGCGCCTCAACGTGATTGCGCAGCGTTGTGGCTTGGCAAAATTCGTCGCTGCCCGTGGGGTCGACTTTTGTGGGGATGTCGACCGTTGTGATCTCGAACTCAGTCATGAGCGCACCATTCTGTGGTGGGGAGGTGCTACGTGAATAGCCGACCAGAATACCCCGCCCTGACGGTGTGGCACCAGAGCAATGTGCGCGCAGTTACCTGCGCGGCAGAACGGCGGGGCCCCGCGCATCCGGTACCGTATATCAAGGCTCTGACCAGCGACGTGGCCGGCACAGTGTTGGCCAGGACAGTGAAGGCGGTGACGTGTACCTCAAGAGTTTGACCCTCAAGGGGTTTAAGTCATTCGCTCAGCCGACCACTTTTGCTTTCGAACAGGGCGTGACGTGTGTCGTCGGCCCCAACGGTTCGGGCAAGTCGAATGTGGTGGATGCTCTGGCCTGGGTCATGGGCGAGCAAGGCGCTAAAACTTTGCGCGGCGGCAAGATGGAAGACGTCATCTTCGCCGGCACCGCCACTAAGGGTCCGCTCGGTCGTGCCGAGGTTGTGCTCACCATCGATAACGCCGATGGTGCACTGCCCATTGAATACAGCGAGGTCACCATTAGTCGCACGCTGTTCCGCAATGGCGGCAGTGAGTATGCGATCAATGGCACCCAATGCCGACTACTGGATGTTCAAGAGCTGTTGAGCGATTCCGGTCTTGGCCGCGAAATGCACGTCATTGTCGGCCAGGGTCAGCTGGATGCGGTGTTGCATGCCAGCCCCGAAGATCGCCGCGGTTTCATTGAAGAAGCTGCCGGCATCCTCAAGCACCGTCGTCGCAAAGAGAAAACTATTCGCAAGCTCGACGCGATGCAGGCCAACCTCACTCGCCTTTCTGACTTGGCGGGCGAGATCCGTCGCCAACTGAAGCCGCTCGGCCAACAGGCGGAGATTGCCAAAGAAGCCGCATCGATTGCCTCCATTGTTCGGGATGCTCGCGCACGACTCCTCGCCGATGAGGTTGTCGAACTGCGCTCAAGCATCAATGATTTCAGCCGCAGTGAGAGCGAGCGCAAGACTCAGCGCATCGTGCTTCAAGAACAGCTCGATCAAAACAAGCTGCGCGAAGCCCGCCTTGAGCAAGCTCAGGTTGGTGGCGAAGTCGACGAAGCTCGACGTGTGTCGTTCGGTCTCGAATCGGTGCAAGAACGCCTTCGCAGTCTTTACACTCTTGCCAACCAGCGGCTCTCGTTGCTGGGGCAACAGTCCGATGCCCCCACCTCGGGCAATACCGTCAGCCAGACTCTTGTCGATGAGGTCATTGCCGAAGCTGATGCGCTCGCCGCTGGTGTCGCAGATGCCGAGAAGGCTGTCGGTGCGGCCGCAGCGACAACGGCAACAGCGAAAGCCGCGCTCGATTCTCTTGACGAAGAGATTGCTGCGCAGAGTGCGCTCGTCTCGCGTCACGAACTCGAGAGTGCCGGGCTCACCGCCCGCGTTGAGGTTGCCACGTCGACGCTCACGGCCGCTCAGGGCGAGCTTGTGCGTCAGCAGCAGGCGCTTGCCGAAGCGCAGTCCCGTCGTGAAGCGGCACAAGCCGAGTTCGAAGCCCTTGAGGTTCAGGCCAACAATTCCACCACCGAGTCGGATGGGTCGCGTGACAATGCCTATGAGGCGGCCGAGGCGAAAGTCGCGGGAATCCAGGCCGATATCGAGTCGCTTAGAGACGCGTTGCATGCTTCCGAACGTGAACGCGATGCTCTTGCCGCCCGCAACTCGGCGCTTTCGCTCGCGGTCGATCAGAAAGATGGGTCTAGCGCACTCGTCGCCGCCAAACTTTCCGGCATCCGGGGTCTGGTCGCAGAACATGTCAAGATCACCCCCGGTTTCGAGGCGGCGATTGCGGCAGCGCTCGGTACTCTCGCGGATGCCGTACTCGCGGACGACCGCGACTCTGCGATCGATGCACTCGCCGAATCTGCCAGCCGCGACTTCGGAAGGGTAGAAGTTGTTGTGGCTGATGCCAAGAAATCGAGAGTCTCTCTCGGCACCGCCGCAGGCACCATTCCGGCAACGGACGTAATCACCGCACCGGATGGTGTGCACGGTCTCCTCACGCACGTGCTGATTGCGGATAACCTCGATGCCGCCCGCGCCGCCTACGGTTCACTCTCTAACGCCGCAGAGATCACCTTCGTGACCCGCCAAGGTGACGTGCTCACCCAGTTCGTTTTGCGCGGCGGATCGGGAGCCAAACGATCACGACTCGAACTCGTTGCCGAACGGGATGCTGCCGCCAAAAAACTGGGCATCGTTACTACCCAGATCGAGCGCACCAGCTTTGAGCTCGACGAGAAGCGTCGCGAACTAACGTCCGCCAAAACGGATGCCGAAGCAGCACTCGCCGCACTACGCGAATACGATGCCCAGTTGGCAGCGCAATCAGAACTTCTTGGCCGACACCGCATCCAGGCGGATGCCGCCCAGGCCGAATGCGACCGCCTCGCCCGTGCCGTTGATGTGGCCTCAGAAGCCGTCGCGGATGCCACCGCAGAAGTCGGTCGCGCCCAGACCGCAGCCGACGAGTACCAGTCCGCCCCGCGGCCCATGCTCGACATCTCGGAACGAGACCCCATGCTTGCTGAAGTCGAGAACGCCCGGGCGCGAGAAGTTGACCATCGAATCCAGCTCGAAACCATCCGTGAGCGGGTGCGCGCTGAGCGCGCCCGTGCCGAACAACTTGCCGCCCAGCTTGTGCGAGAGCGTGAAGCGGCCGCGGAACAGGCACGACTGGCGGTGATTCGTCAACGGCAGATCGCATCCGCAACTCGTGTCGTAGAGATGCTGCCTGCGGTACTCGACTCGGTCGACCGTTCGCTGTCTGAGGCTCGTGTGGATCTTGCGGCGAAAGAAGCAGAACGTTCTGCGCACAACCAGGAACTCTCGGGGCTGCGCCGTGACGAGTCATCGCTGCGTGAACGACTCTCGGCAGTCAGTGAGAGTGTGCACGGCCTGGAAATGCAGATTTACGAAAAGAAGCTGCACCTTTCCAGTTTGCTTGAACGGTCTGGCGAAGAACTCGGTCTCGTCGAAGATGTACTCGTTGCGGAATATGGGCCAGAGGTTGCGGTTCCGGAGGACACAATCTCCGACGTTAGTGCGAGCACGGATAGCGCGGCTGGCGCGGGTATTCCGGATGGCGCTGCTGGCGCAGCTGATCCTGATGGCTCCTCACGGGACGACGACGACGCGGCCGAGCCGATGGCATCCGGTCGACCATTTGTTCGCGCCGAGCAAGAGGCGCGACTGCAGAAAGCGGAGCGAAAACTTTCCCGTTTGGGCCGAGTGAATCCGCTCGCGCTTGAAGAGTTTGAGGCACTGGAACAACGTCACAAGTTCTTGACCGAGCAACTCACCGATCTCTCGAACACACGTAAGGATCTGTTGACGATCATCGATGAGCTCGACGAGAAAATGCAGGCAATTTTCTCAAGTGCGTTCGAGGACACCAAGAATGCGTTCAACGATGTCTTCCCTGTGCTGTTCCCCGGAGGCACCGGCAGTATCTTCTTGACCAACCCTGATGACGTGCTCACTACCGGCATTGAGGTCACGGTGAAGCCCGCAGGCAAGAAGATCGAACGCCTCTCGCTGCTGAGCGGTGGTGAAAGATCACTGGCCGCTGTTGCCCTCTTGATCGCCATTTTCAAGGCACGCCCTAGCCCGTTTTACATTATGGATGAGGTAGAAGCGGCACTAGACGATGCCAACTTGGGCCGACTGCTCGCGATCTTTGAAGACCTGAGACAGACCAGTCAGCTCATCATCATTACCCACCAGAAGCGCACGATGGAGATCGCGGATGCTCTGTATGGCGTGAGCATGCGTTCCGATGGCATCAGCGCGGTTGTCGGTCAGCGCGTGGCCAAGGAGACCGCCGCAAGCTAGCAAACGGTGGCGAGCTAGTCGACGCCTGACAGCGGTTCACCGTTGACGGTGCGCACAGCCCAACCATTGGCGAGTGGTTCGATGGTAGAAATTGAGCCGTTCAGAATGTGGTCGAAGTCTCGACCGGCAAGCTCGGAGAGCGTGTAGCGGATGATCGTTCCGTGACACACAACGATTACCTTGTTGTCGGGGTAGTCAACTGAAATCTTGTCGAGAGCTGCGATGCCGCGTGTGACAACCGAGTCGAGGGGTTCAAGGCCGGGGTAGCCGCGCACATCAGGCCAGCGGGCGTCGATTTCGGCTTTGGTGAGACCCTCACCCTCGCCATAGTTGCGCTCGATGAGTAGGTCATAGCTGCGTCCCAGCTCAAGCCCGAGTCCATCGGCAATGATTTGCGCTGTTTCGCTGGCACGTTGCAGGGGAGAGCTGACAATCACATCCCATTCGCTTCCGCGCAGCAGTTCGACAGCATCCCGAGCTTGCTGACGCCCGACATCATTGAGCGGAATGTCGCTGGAGCCTTGCATGCGTCCGGCAGCGTTCCAGTCGGTTTGGCCGTGGCGAATCAGTGAGAGCATCCAAAAATCCTAGCGCGGTTACGGTGCGGGGCCGACCTGCCTTAACCTGTAGGTATGGCAGCATCCTGGTCCCTCTCGGGCGCACTCAAATCTATGTTCGCGCGCGACACGATCGACGCCGATACGTGGAGCGATCTTGAAGATGCGCTCATCTCGGCCGACTTTGGGCCCGACATCACTGACTCGGTCATCGAAGAACTGCGGGCCAGCGTTACCAAGTACAAAACTGATGATCCGACAGATCTGAAGCGGATGCTGCGTGAAACCCTCGAGGAACGTCTGGCTCGACTCGACCCCACTCTCACTCTCAGCGCCCGCCCTGCGGTTGTTCTGGTTGTGGGCGTCAATGGCGTCGGAAAGACCACCACGATTGGCAAGTTCGCCAAGTTTTTGGTTGGCCACGGTCGCACGGTTGTTGTTGGCGCGGCTGACACGTTCCGTGCTGCTGCCGTCGAGCAGTTAGCGACGTGGGCGGAGCGTGGGGGAGCGGAGATTGTGCGTCCTCAGCAGCAGGGCCAAGATCCGGCATCCGTCGCGTTCCAGACTGTGGAGCGGGCTCAACGAGATTCGATCGATATTGCCATCATCGACACTGCTGGGCGGTTGCAGACCAAGAGCGGCCTCATGGATGAGCTCGGCAAGATCCGTCGCGTTGTAGAGAAGCAAACTGAGATTGCCGAAGTGCTCCTCGTACTCGATGCCACTACGGGCCAGAACGGTGTTGCTCAGGCAGAGGCTTTCATTCAGCACGCCGGCGTCACGGGTCTCGTGATCACCAAACTGGATGGCTCGGCCAAAGCCGGGTTCGTGCTTGCGGTGCAGGAGCGCACAGGCATCCCGATCAAACTGATCGGGCAGGGCGAGGGCATCAATGACCTCACCGGTTTCACCCCGCACGTCTTTGTGCAGGGGCTCGTCGGTTAGCGGTTAATCGAACGCTCCTACCGCGCATGGGCTCGAACTCTGGGGTTCCGATATTGAGATCCAAGAGTTGCTCACGGGCGAAGATACTCCTCCGCTGAATCCACCCGCGTCGAGGAGTAGAGGGCTGAGAATAGAATCGGCCCCCGCACAAGTGCGGGGGCCGATTTCGAAATGCGAGGTGCTACGACGCGTTGACGGTTTCGGTAACCGGCTCCGCAGTGCGGATCTGAATTCCGTCGGCACCTTCAAAGCGTCGACCCCAGCCGGTGAATACGGCCACAATCATCACTGCGGTAAGCAAGAGGGGATAGAGCGTGCCGCCAAAGAGTTGCGTTGTTGAGAGTGCTGGCGCCCCCTCATATCCGCTCGTGAGGAGTGCGCCGATAAACAAGTAGGCGCTCAAAACAGGGACGATGGAAGCAATGCCCAAAGCGAAGCAATCCATGACGTTGGCACGCCGGTATGGGTGAAGCCCAACTCGGGAGCCAATCTCGTCCGCCACCGGCCCGAAGGTTAGCATCGATGCGGAGTTTACGCCGCCGAAGAGGAGCGTCGTGACGGTAACACCAAGGCCGATTGCCGCCTCGGCTCCGCGTGGCGTGCTCGCAAGCTTGCCTTGGGTCAGCGCATCCACGGTGCGGGTCAGAACACCGGCGTTGGTTAGGACACCCATAATTCCGAATACGGCGATGACCAAAGCCACTGTGCCGAGCATGCCGCTGAAACCGGAGACCAAGAAACCGGTCGGGGCGCCGTCGGTCACACCAACGATTCCGGAAGGCTCGAGGAGGCCAGTCACGAGTGCAACGATGATTCCGAGAACGATACCGACCGTGACGGCTTTGAAAATGTCACGGGTGATGAACGCCGTCGCGATCATGATCGCGACGGGAATCAGCATCACCAGGCCCAGCGGATTGGAACTGGAGGCTAACACCTCGGCTGCGGCGCCACTGGATGCACCACTGCCTCCGAAGATCAGGAAGCCCACTGCGCTGATCGCGGCCGCGACCAGCGCGTACTTCGCACGTGAAGTCACGACACCGCCAATGTCCGCAACGCCTATCTTGCGGCGAAAACGCTGAGTTGAGGACGAGATGATGGTGGTATCGGAGATGGGCGCCATGTTGTCACCAAAAATGGCTCCTGAGACGAGAGCGCCTGCTAGGAACACCGGGTCGGCACCGAGGAGAACCCCGGCCGGATAAAAGATGGGGAACACGGTAAACATGGTTCCGATCGATGATCCCGTAGCCATCGCGACGAAACACACGGTGATGAACGCAAAGAGGACGAACGCACCGCCGTTGACGCCTGCAAGGTCTGCAAGCCAGACGAAGCCACCGGAGACGTTTGTCACCTTGATCAATTGTGAAAGCATCCCGACGACGAACAGGATTACTACTATGGAGACCGCAGTCGGGCTGCCGATACCCTGCATCACGCTGGCCCAAAACTTGCCATAATTGCGAGAAAATACCGCGCCAACCAGCAAGGCGACAAATCCGCCCATCGCCAGAGCAGTCATATCGAACGCGTTGAACACTACGAAGTAGAGCACGCAGAAGAACAGGAAAACCACGACCGGTATAAAGGCCATCCCCCACCCTCCTCGGAAGGTCAAGGTGCTGTCTTGATTCATTTAAATAGCCTTTCGCCACATCATTGAGGCCGCGCGGCGCGCGGAAGGTGACTGCGAAACCGCAGAACGCGTACCAGTATCCACACCGCAGACATTTTGTGCAACTGCACTGCACAAGAAATATTGACCTGCAGGGGGAAGATCTGCTTCAAATGCCCGTTAAGGTAGCGATAACTTGCACACAGTGCGGACTAGCTCCGTCAACTTTGGGCAGTCTGAGTGTATAGTTCCCTCATGATCGGTAATCGACTTCGAGCGCTCCGCGACCAGCGAGGATATACGCTGCGCGCTCTGGCTACGGAGACTGGACTCTCTGCGACCCTGCTCAGTCAAATCGAGCGGGGGGTTACCGAACCAAGTTTGAAATCCCTGCGTCTCTTGGCGATGGTCTTCGGGGAATCGGTCTCAACGCTATTCGACGATTCGGCGTCGCTCACCGTTCACGTGAGCCACGCGGGCGAAAGGTCACGCATCACGACCCCGAAAGGCCACGTGCAGTATGAGCGTATGGCCCCCAGCAATGGTCAGCTTGAGGTGCTACGAGGAGTGCTTGCTCCAGGGGAGACGTCCAGCGATGAACAATGGGGGCATCCCGCCGTCGAGTGCGTTTATATAGTCGCCGGAACACTCACTGTCGAGGTGGCCCGCGGTTCGTTTGATGTGGTGAAAGGCGACGCGATAACGATCGATTCTCGCCAGCCACATCGCTATTGCAACGAAACTACCGGGACCGTCGAATTCATCCTCGCGGTCACGCCACCAACCCCCTAGGAATACACCATGGATCGAAACGACATTGCTTGGACGGGGTACATCCCGGCCATCACCACCCCCTTCGCCAGAGAGGGCGAGCTGGATTTGGATGCACTTGCCGCTCAACTTGGTTGGCTGATGCAGCAGCGCATGCATGGGGTCATTCTCGCAGGCACGAGCGGAGAGTGGTTCAGCATGAGCGCTGACGAGCGCGCGAGTCTTTTTGCAGAGTCTGCGCGAACAGTCGACGGTTCGATGTGGGTTCTCGGTGGGTGCAACGCCTTCACCCAAACTGAAGCCATTGCTCACGCTCGTGCCGCAGAAAAGGCCGGCTTGGACGGCATCCTGATCACCCCGCCGCCATACATGGTCCCCAACCGGCGAGAGATCGTGAAGTTCTATCAAGATATCTCAGACGCGACAGAACTCCCGATGTGTGTTTACAACTGGCCGCGGGGTTGCGTCGTAGATCTGGACACCGACACACTCACAGAGCTATCGCAGATTGAGAATGTGGTGGCAATAAAGAACTCCACCGGGAATTTTGCTGGGTTCTTGCAGGGGATGTATGCGTTGGAAGACACAGTTCGCTACTTCGGTATGCCTACAAGCGAACTGGGAGCGGACCTGTCTTTGCTTGGGCACGGTGATGGAATGATGGGCTCCGGTGCGCCTTTGGGCGCTGACCACCCCGATTTTTGGCGTGCTATTGCCGCCGGCGACCGCGCCCGAGCAGTTGAGCTTGGCGCACGGGACCGAGTAGTTATGGAAAGCTGGTTCCGCCCTGACTACGGTGTGCAGTTCGGAAACCAGCAGGCAATCATGAAGACGGCGCTGCGATTCCAAGGCGTTTCTGCGGGGTACGTCCGAGACCCGCTGATTGAACTCACGCCTGAGGAATGCAATCGCATTGAAGCGACGCTGCACGCACTCGGCATTAACACAGTCCCATTGCGATGACTGAGCGTTGCGACGTTGTTGTCGTTGGCGGCGGGCTCCTAGGATGCGTTCTCGCATGGATGTTAGCGCGCGAGGGCGCGGATGTTGTGTTGCTAGAGCGCGATCAGGTGAACCAGCATGCCTCTGGGCAAAATGCGGGCAGTCTGCACTTCCAGCTTGAGTACCGCATGGTCGAGGCAGGACTCGAGTCGGCGCGGCGAGCTGCTGAGGCTATGCCTTTACACCTTGATTCTGCGAGCCTCTGGGCCACGCTCGGTGATGAACTGGGCGAAAGTCTTGGCGTCATCCAAAATGGCGGATTAATGCTTGCAGAAAGCGCTGAGCAAGCAAAACTGCTTGAAGCGAAGTCCGACATCGAGCGCTCTTGGGGGCTCGATGTGCGGATGATGGACGGCGATGAGGTTCGGGCTATCGCTCCGTACCTCTCCGATACCGTCGTGGCTGCTGCATACTGCCCGATTGAGGGTAAGGCTGACACGCGAACTGCAGCACCAGCCCTTGCCAGAGGTGCAATGCGGCACGGAGCAAGAGTGCGGACCAGAACCGCCGTGACAGCAATGAACCGCAAAGCGGGAGGATGGGCGGTGAGTACCGAAGAGCACGCCATCCACGGTCGCAGAAGCTCCAACATTGTACACGCGGACTCGGTAGTAATCGCAGGTGGCGTGTGGACAACCGAACTGGGCGACATGGTTAGCGCGCACCTACCCACCATCGCTGTCGCACTCACCATGACGGTGACCGTGAAGGTGCCCAAGTTCATCCCTCATCTTGTCCAGCATGCCGGCGCGAAGCTCTCACTTAAGCAATCGGGGGACGGCAACATATTGATAGGTGGAGGATGGCCCGCACGGTTACTGAATACGCCCGAAGGCAAGCCGGACTTGTACTCGCGCCCCGAATTGCTTCGGAAGTCTGTCGCAGGCAATGCTCGTGCTGCATCTCGAGTCGTTCCTGCTGTCCAAAAGATTCCTGCGCTGAGGACATGGGTGGGGACCACCACACTTACACCAGACCAATTGCCACTTGTGGGACCCGTCCCCAATGCTCCGGGAATGTTCGTAGCCACGGGTGGCTCGGCGTTCACTCTCGGACCGAGCTTTGCCCGGGTGCTGACTGAACTAGTGCTTGGCCGACCGCCAAGTATTGATCTCAGCCCTTACGATCCCAGCCGATATAGGAGCCAGAATGCCTAGAAGCACTCGCATACCGATAAAGCGTGGTGTCCCGGTCACTGTTAACTTTGAGGGCACGCCAGTCGAGTGCTGCCTCGGCGAGACAATTGCAGTTGCCTTATTGGCATCTGGCCACGACGAGTTCGGTACCACTCGAGATGGAGCTCCACGACAGCCACTGTGCAACATGGGTACCTGCTTCGACTGCGCAGTCACTGTCGACGGTGCCCCACTGGTGCGAGCTTGCCTGACACCGGTTGCCGACGGCATGGACGTGCGGCCGACAAGGGGAGTCTGAACGTGTACGACCTCGCAATTATTGGTGCTGGACCGGCAGGCATGGCAGCCGCGGTCACGGCGGCTGATCAGGGACTTTCGGTAGTGGTGTTCGATGAGCAGCAACGCGTTGGCGGCCAGATTTTCCGCCAGCCCCCAACCCAATTCACCGGTGCAAAGACGGTATTTGGCGCTGGGTACGGGTGGGGACGTGAGCTGATCGGCCGCTCAGAGTCGAACATGAAGATCGCTTGGGAGTTCGGGACGACAGTTTTCGGGCTTTTGCGAGACCGCGTCGATGGCACTGTCTCCACGAGAGTTGCGGTGACTGGACCAAACGGTTCGAAAGCGGTGGCTGCGCGTCGAATAATAATTGCGACAGGTGCGTATGACATGCCGGTCGCCATCCCCGGCTGGACTCTCCCCGGAGTGATCATGGCAGGGGCAGTTCAGAGCCTATTGAAAAGCCAAAAATTGCTGAGTGCTCCCCGCCTAGTTCTGGCAGGTTCGCACCCGCTCTTGATCGTCGTAGCAGACCAGCTGCGTAAGGCTGGGGCAGATATTGCCGAGGTTGCGTTTGCGCGAGGTCTCCCCACCATGAGAGAGAGCATCGGATCCATCAGTGCGGTTCCAGGTCACGTTGGCCTCTTCGCTGAGACTGGAGTCGCGATCGCGCGGCTACTTTCTGCCGGGGTGAAAATCAGCACCAAAACGATTGTTACCGCAGCACTGGGCGATCGCCATGTTGGTGCCGTCGAACTCACAAAGGTGGACGCACAGTGGCATGAAGTTGGCCGTACCCGACGCATCGAGACGTCAGCGCTCGTGCTTGGATACGGATTCCAGCCCTCCACTGAATTAGCACGGCAAGCGGGATGTGAGATGGTGTGGGACTCGCCAAAGGGCGGCTGGGTTGTTGCACACGACGAATTGATGCGCACGAGCGCTCCACAGGTTTATGTTGCAGGCGAGCCCACAGGAGTGGCAGGCGCCGAACAGTCGCGTGCTGAGGGCAGACTTGCGGCACTCGCAGTCGCTAAAGATCTGGCAGCCGAGGGTGTTGCCGGGCCTTATCCGTTGGCTGATGGTGATCTTAGGGGCGCTCGCAGGGAGCTTCGGTACGCGCAGAAGTTCTCGGTGGTTGTGCAACGCTTGTTTGAACCTCAGCGCGAAGCGCTCTCAGCGTTGGCAACGCCTGAGACACAAGTGTGCAGGTGCGAGCTCGTCACGAAGGGCGCGATCTGCGAAACCCTTGACCGCAATCCCGAAATGTCGACCGCGAGCGCGGTCAAGCTTGAGTGCCGCAGCGGTATGGGCGCATGTCAAGGCAGGTATTGTGAGTCATCCGTCGCTGCACTGGTCGCCACGAAACGCCAGCGTTCAGTCTCAGACGTCGGATACTTTTCGGCGCACCTTCCCGTTAAACCGGTCCCGGTCGAGGCACTAACAATGCTCGACGGGGATTAGTGCGTGTGGATGCAGCGAAAAGTTCTAGAACCCCACTTTCAAGCCGAGCCGCATTGGCAGCTCGAGATTCTTGGGGATTCCGGATATAGCGCAGCAGATTGACGTCGGCGAATTGCGCAGGCACGCGTCAGCCCTCAGTACAACTTTTGCTAGTTGCTGGCCGCTTTGTGCGCTGCGGAAATATCAAGGTAGTGGGTGGCGTTCTGACGCACGCCGGCGATCTCTTCGTCGCTCAGTTCTCGGCGCACTTTTGCGGGCACGCCGGCGACGAGTGATCCGGGCGGCACGATGGTGCCTTCGAGCACGACAGCTCCTGCGGCGACGAGTGATCCGGTGCCGATGACGGCTCCGTTGAGCACTGTTGCGCTCATGCCGATCAGGCAGTCGTCTTCGACGGTGCAGCCGTGCAGCACGGCGCCGTGGCCGACGCTGACCCCTGAACCCACGGAGGTGGGGAATCCTTCGTCGCAGTGCACCGTGACGTTGTCTTGCAGGTTTGACCCTTCGCCGACGGTGATCGAGTCGACATCGCCCCGCAGAACGGCACCGTAGAAGATGCTTGCACGCTCACCAAGGGTGACCTGCCCAATCAGTGTTGCGTTGGGCGCGACGAAGGCGCTGTCAGAAACCTGGGGGGTGTGTCCGCTGATGGGCACGATAAGAGCTGTCATGGTTCCACGCTAGCGCTCTTAGTGGTCACGTTACCGCGAGAAGCGTGACGCGATCTCGATCAGCACACTTTCGTCGCCCGCATAGATTCCGTCTGCTCGGGGCCAGTGCCCAATCACGTCGGTGAAGCCGAGAGCTTCGGCGCGACCGACAGCGTCATCCCACGCACCAACACTTTCGAGGCTGAACTGCGGTGCACCGTCGAGGTTGAGATAGCGATCAAGAGTGGCGGATGCTCGGTCAGCCTCGCCGAGGGTGTTGTCGAGGCGCTGCGACACGTCTGCTACCGCCTGCCACCACTCCTCAAGGGTGTCTGCGGTGCGGCCGAGGGTGAGCCAGCCGTCAGCGAGTTCGACGGCAAGCTTCAGCCCCCGGCGGCCTTCGGCGGCAACTACGAACGGCAAGCGCGGAGATCGTGCCGGGGCGCCGACCATCCGTGCATTCACTGCGGTGAACCAGTCGCCGCTGAAGCTGATGCCACCGCTGCCGGGCTCTTCGAAGCGAAGAAGTTCGTCGAGGCCGCGCACAAATTCTTCAAAACGGGCGTGGCGTTCGCGGGGGCTCAGTTCGGGAACCCCGAGCACGGTTGAATCAAATCCGGTGCCGCCCGAACCAACACCGAGCAAGAAACGACCACCGCTGACATCGTCAAGCGTTGCCAATTCTTTGGCGAAGGTGACGGGATGCCGAAAGTTGGGTGAGGCGACAAAAGTACCGAGCCCAATACGGCTGGTCACACTCGCGGCCGCCGTCAGTGTCGGAACAGTCGCATGCCACGGCTCATCGGCAAGGGACTTCCACGAGAGGTGATCGTAGGTCCACGCATGATCGAAGCCCAGTTCTTCGGCCTGGATCCAGCGATGTTTGGCTTCAGTCCAGGGCTGTTGGGGGAGGATTACGATGCCGTGTCTCACACTCTCACCCTACTGTGGCGCGCTGTCAGCAAAAAAGGGCCGGGCGGGAACTGCAGATACCTCTGGGATGCGCAAGCCTCTAATAAGTGCAGACGCGGAGCCGACGCCACAATCGTGATCAGCTCCGCGCCGACAGGCGACTCAGATCTTTCTATTTAGCGGCGAAGGTTACGCCCTCGCCGAAGAACAAGTCGGTGTTAAAGGTGACGGTGTCCAGACCGCTATCGGCGGGAACGTCAATGTACGCCGTGAATGCAACGGTCAGTCCGGGGTTGATTTCTTCGTACACATACCAGTCGCCGCTTTCGGTGCCGTAAACCCTCGAAGCGCCGTATTCAGCTTCACCTATGAATCCCTTTACCGCGCTCTCCGAAATCGCGACGGCTTCATTCGTGCCGTTAGTCATCGACATGCTTACTGCAACTAATGTTCCGCGGACTTCGGAAGCGAAGTATTCGTCGGGAGATGTTGCTCCCGGCGTGATGCTCACAAGCGTAATTTCGATCCCATCGTCCGTGGTGATGGTGTCTCCGATACCGGCCGGGGCAGGAGCTTCTTCCTCTGCGGCGTCGCCTTCATCGGTGGTTGCATCAGACTCGGATACTGACGGTGCTTCGTTCAGGCTGTCGTTGACCGCTGTCGCAACGACTGCGATTCCGACGAAGATCGAGATTATCCAGAAGAGGAAGCTGAGGATGAGTGCGATCAGGGCGGTTGTCTTGCCTTGTCCCTTGCGAGTCAAAGCGACAATCGCGACGATGAAGGCGCCGAGGAGGACCACCCATGAGAAGCCGTTAGTCGCCGGAATGACCGCGAACAGGGCGCCGAGTACTGCGAGGCCGAGCGCCACGAGTCCAAGAGTATTGCGAGCCTTCTTCGCCGCTGCGGGCGGAGTCGTCGAGTCCGGGGTTGAATCGGGTGTGGTTTCGGGCATAGTCATACTGTGGAGCCTCCGAGGATTTACTGTGAATTTCACGGCCACGATTGTGGCGAAGTGTCGTACAGGCTATGTTTACCGCCCGCAACCGACATTGTGAGTATGGCTCTAAACAAAACGGCGTGCAACAGTCTTCGAGGCCCCAGTTCGCGGCACTTCGCGAGCTGTTGCACGTGGCTTGCCTCCATCGTTGGGCTGGATTCTGCCGGCCATCGTCGGGAGGATCGCCGAAAGTCGCGTGAATAGGTAGAGGGGTTCAGACTCTGCCTGTCGCCGGATAAACTGGTGTGATCATGGCCACTTTTGGAAATCTCACCGACCGCCTCGCGGATACGTTCAAGAACCTGCGCGGCAAGGGCAAGCTCAGCGAAGCGGATGTCGATCGCACGGTTCGCGAGATTCGCCGTGCACTGCTCGATGCTGACGTTGCGCTCGAGGTCGTCAAGGATTTCACGGGTCGCGTTCGTGAGCGTGCCCTCGGTCATGAGGTGTCGCAGGCGTTGAACCCTGCCCAGCAGGTGGTCCAGATTGTCAATGACGAGCTGGTCACGATTCTGGGTGGCGAAGCCCGACGTATTGAGTTCGCTAAGAATCCGCCGACGGTCATCATGCTTGCTGGTCTTCAGGGTGCAGGTAAGACAACTCTTGCCGGAAAGCTCTCCAAGTGGCTTGCCGCTGACGGTCACACTCCGCTGTTGGTCGCGGCCGACCTTCAGCGCCCCAACGCGGTAACCCAGCTTGAGGTGGTCGCCGGGCAGGCAGGTGTCGCGGTGTTCGCGCCCGAGCCGGGTAACGGCAAAGGCGACCCGGTCAAGGTGGCGAAGCAGGCGCTCAAGTTTGCCAAAGATAAGCAGCACGATGTCGTCATCATTGACACCGCTGGTCGTTTGGGTGTGGATGCCGAACTCATGAAGCAGGCGGCCAACATCCGCAAGGCTGTCGACCCCGACGAAGTGCTCTTTGTCATTGATGCGATGATCGGTCAAGACGCGGTGAAGACCGCGCGTGCCTTCCAAGAGGGTGTCGATTTCACGGGGGTCGTGCTGTCCAAGCTCGACGGTGATGCTCGTGGTGGCGCGGCACTATCGGTGGCCTCGATTACGGGTCGCCCCATCATGTTTGCGTCCACAGGCGAGGGGCTCGACGACTTTGAGCCGTTCCACCCGGATCGCATGGCGAGCCGAATTCTCGATCTGGGAGACATCCTCACCCTTATTGAGCAGGCGCAGAAGACTTTCAACGAAGAAGAGTCACGCAAGGTTGCCGAAAAGTTTGCGACCGACTCGTTCACACTCGACGACTTTCTTGAGCAGATGCAGCAGCTCAAGAACATGGGCTCGATCAAGAGCATGCTGGGCATGCTGCCCGGTGCTAAGGGAATGCGCGAGCAACTCGACAACTTCGACGAGTCGGAGATTACGCGCACTGAGGCCATCATCCAGTCGATGACAAAGCAAGAGCGCACTGTGCCGAAACTGCTCAATGGCTCGCGTCGTGTGCGTATCGCTCGTGGTTCGGGAACGACCGTTACCGAAGTGAATGCTCTCGTGAATCGCTTTGAGCAGGCGGCGAAAATGATGAAAACTGTTGCGAAGGGTGGCACGCCACAGATTCCTGGCATGGGCCCCATTCCTGGCGGTCATGGCGGCAAGTCGGCAAAGAAGAACCAGAAGAAGAAGGGTTCCAAGTCGGGCAACCCGGCTAGGCGGGCGGCAGAAGAAGCAGCAAGCGCTCAGGGTGCTGGTGGGTCATCAGCGCCTGCGGGTTCTGGCTTCGGTCTCGGCGGGGCAAAGCCAGCTGCTGGTAGCCCTTCGCCCGAAGAGCTTGAGAGTCTGCAGAAGTTCCTTGGGCGTTAACTGAGCCCGACCCGCTCTGCTGGTGGGGCGAATTCGCGCCGCGCTCCGTTAGGTTTTCTTCGTGTCACCGCGACGGGATACTGTGGAGCAATGACTCAGAGCCGCCCCGTTCGTATTGCCGTTCAGCTTCAACCGCAGCATGCCGAGTATTCGGTCATCCGAGACCGTGTTCGCGAGCTTGAACAGGTGGGTGTCGATGTTCTCTTCAACTGGGATCATTTCTTCCCCCTCTATGGCGAGCCCGACGGCTTGCACTTTGAGGCATGGACAGAGCTCGCCTCGTGGGCTGAACTCACCAGCCGCGTAGAGTTCGGCACCCTCGTCAATTGCAACAGCTACCGCAACCCCGACCTGCAGGCAGATATGGCTCGCACCCTTGACCACATCAGCGGTGGGCGTTTCATCTTCGGCACCGGCTCGGGGTGGTTCGAGCGCGACTACGACGAATACGGCTACGAGTTCGGTACCGTGGGATCCAGATTGGATGCTCTTGCTGAGGCACTTCCGCGCATCGAGTCCCGCTGGGGCAAGTTGAACCCGGCGCCCACCCGCAAGATTCCTGTGCTGATCGGTGGTGGAGGAGAGAAGAAAACCCTCAAGCTGGTCGCCAAGCACGCAGACATTTGGCACAGCTTCGCCACCGGCGATGAGCTCGTGCACAAGATGAAGGTCTTGGCCGGTCACTGCGAGACTGTTGGCCGCGACATCAAAGAAATTGAGATCTCCAACGAGCTGCGCGATAAGAGCGTTGAAGACGCCGACAGCATGCGCGAGCAGGGCATCACGCTGTTCACGCTAGGAATCACCGGGCCCGACTATGACCTCACCAACGCTAAGCAGTGGCTGGCGTGGCGCGATTCGCAAAACGGATAACGTCACGTCTTTGGGGCTTTCTTTGCTATCGGTTCCCGAAGCGCTCAAAACTCTGGCAGAATAGGCGGTTGAGTCCTTCGTAGCCCGACCCTCTAATCGGCACGAACGGAATCCACTAGAGCTTTTGTGCCGAGTGTGCCCCCACGCTCACGGCTAGCGGTTCGCCACCAAAACATTTAAATCAGGAGAATTGTGGCTGTAAAGATTCGTTTGAAGCGCATGGGCAAGATCCGTGCACCCTACTACCGCATCGTCGTTGCCGACTCGCGCACCAAGCGCGATGGTCGTGTCATCGAAGAAATCGGAAAGTACCACCCCACCGAGGAGCCCTCGTTCATCGAGGTCGAGTCCGAGCGTGCACAGTACTGGTTGGGCGTTGGCGCGCAGCCAAGCCCCCAGGTTGAGGCAATCCTCAAGCTGACTGGCGACTGGGGCATCTTTAAGGGTGACAAGAACGCTAAGAGCACCGTCAAGGTGAAAGAAGCTAAGGCAGAGTTCCAGGCTGACGAAAAGAAGAAGCCTGTTCTCAAGCCCAAGACCGAGAAGGTTGAGCCTAAGGCTGAAGCAGCACCCGTTGAAGCAGCAGCAGAAGCTCCCGTCGCAGACGAGACTCCTGCAGCTGACGCAGACAAGGCTTAGCAGTTGCTCGCTCCCGCTCTCGAACACCTCGTCAAAGGAATCGTCGACCACCCCGAAGATGTCCAGGTCGTTGCAAAGAACACGCAACGCGGTGACCTCCTCGAGGTTCGCGTGCACCCAGAAGATCTTGGCCGCGTAATCGGTCGCGCTGGGCGCACCGCGAAAGCGCTGCGTACGCTGATCACGGCTCTCGCCGATGGTCGCAAAGTGCGTGTCGACGTCGTCGACACTGACTTCTAACCAGTGGGCGAAGTAAAAACACCCCGCGAAGGTCGCACACAGCTGCGAGTGGGGCGCCTGACGAAGGCTCATGGGCTCAAGGGAGCCGTCAAAGTAGAGATGTACACGGATGCCCCGGAACGACGTTTCGTTCCGGGCGCCGTGTTCTCTTTGCAGGTGCCAACGAGTTCCTCGTGGCACGGAAAAACGCTCGAACTTATCGAACTCAAGTGGTTCAACGCCCAGCCGGTCGCCTTCTTCACAGGAGTGCATGACCGCAGCGAGGCGGAAACCCTGGTCAAGGCCATCCTCTGGATCGAACACGATCCCAATGAGGAGCCAGAAGAAGATGCGTGGTTCGACCACCAACTCATCGGACTCAAGGTAATCCGCGACGGCATTCAGGTGGGAACTCTCGCGCAGGTGGATCATTTTCCTGCACAAGACCTGCTCACCGTCACGACGGAAAATGGCGATGTACTCGTACCGTTCGTGAAGTCAATTGTCGCCAGTGTCGATCTTGAGACCGGCGAAATGGTTGTGACTCCACCGCCCGGCCTCTTCGAAGACCTCGCAGAGGATGCAGACGCGCCAGCAGCCGATGCAGTGGAGACCTCAGCGCCCGAGACTGACGCGCCTGAAGCCAAATAGCAGTTAGGGTCAACGCGTGCGCATCGATATCGTGACGATCTTCCCCGACTTCTTTGGGGTGCTCGACATCTCACTGCTGGGTAAGGCGCGCGAGCGGGGAATCATCGAACTCGGTGTTCACGATCTGCGGGACTTTACGTACGATCGCCATCGCACAGTCGATGACACCCCTTACGGTGGGGGCGCAGGTATGGTGATGCGCCCCGAGCCGTGGGGTGAAGCGCTGGATGCCACTCTGACGCCCGAAACGGTGGTGATCGTTCCGACTCCTGCCGGCGTTCCTTTCACGCAGGCTGCCGCCCGTGAGCTCGCTCAGGAGAAGCATCTCGTCTTCCTGTGCGGGCGATATGAGGGTATCGACCAGCGCGTCATCGACTACGCGGCATCGACTGTTCGGGTCCGCGAGATAAGTCTCGGAGATTACGTTCTCAACGGTGGTGAAGTTGCCACAATGGCGATGATTGAGGCCATCGGTCGGCTTGTTCCTGGAGTAATTGGCAATCCAGAAAGTCTCACCGAGGAGAGCCACGAGCTGGGCCTCATCGAGTACCCGAGCTACACCAAGCCGGCGACTTGGCGCGAACGCTCAGTGCCCGACGTTCTGCTCAGTGGAAACCACAAAGCGATTGCCGATTGGCGTCACGAGCAGCAGCTCGAACGCACCCGTCGGGTGCGCCCCGACTTGCTTGCGGGTGATCAGTAGCAGACTTGTTCGCCGACGATCAGTAGCTGATCGGCTTCACCTACGTGCGGGCGGTTAGCACTAGCGGACCTTCGGGCGTGATCGCTACCGTGTGCTCGAAGTGGGCGGCACGTGAACCATCAATGCTGCGCAAGGTCCAGCCGTCGTCATCCGTGTAGATCTCGTCGGTGCCGATCATGAGCCATGGCTCGATCGCGAATACGAGGCCTGGCTTGAGCGGCATCCCCCGACGCGCCTTGCCGTCGTTGGGAATGTGGGGGTCGCCGTGCATTTCGCGTCCAACACCGTGACCGCCAAAGTCGAGGTTCACTTCGTAGCCGGCGCCATAGGCGACATCGCCGATGGCCGCAGAGATGCCTCCGATGCGATTGCCGACGACTGCCGCAGCGATGCCGGCGTCGAGGGCGCGAGACGTGACTTCCATCAGCCGGAGATCTTCGTCGCGGGGAGTGCCGACCGCGAAGGTGATAGCAGAGTCAGCGACCCAACCGTCTACCGCAACAGCGAAGTCGAGGCTCAGCAGGTCGCCGTCTTTGAGCGTGTAGTCGTGGGGGAGCCCGTGAAGTGCAGCATCGTTGACAGAGGTGCAGATGACTTTGCCGAAAGGTGAGGTACCAAACGAGGGGTGGTAGTCGATGTAGCAGCTTTCAGCGCCACGTTCCCGAATCATGCTGTGGGCAAGTGCATCGATTTCGAGCAGATTGACGCCTACCGCGGATGCCGCTTGCGTGGCGGTCAGGACGCTGGCAACAAATTCTCCCGCGGCTTTCATCTCGTTGATTTCGGCTGGCGTTCTCAACTCGATCATTCGGTGGTTGCCTCTTTCATGTGCGGTGCCAAGAGTTGCGCAATGAACTCTCGAAGTTTGTCGATAAACGGTTCTTCACCGCGCGGGTCATACAAGAATGCACGCTCAAGCAGGGAATCTGCTATTTCGACGGTGACTTCGATGTCGAAAGTGAGAGCAGTTGAGGCGGGAACCTCGTAGGTGGTGACCAGTAGTTCGGTCAGGATCTCGGCAAGTGCGGTGTTATTGCTCTTGCGATCGACGTTGAATCGGCGGTCGATGATGTTGCCGAAAGAAAGAATTCGAAACCCCGGCTCGGTGCGACTGAGCTCGACATAAACATCGATTGCCACGTTGAGCGCATCAAGCGCGTTGGTCGCCCGCTTGTTGAGGGTCGCAGTGAGGCCTGCGCGGTACTTGTCGAAGTTGCGCGACGCGAGAGCGCGCAGTAGTGACTGGATGTTGGGGAAGTAGCGATAGATAACGCCCACCGAGGAGTGTGCCCGCTTGGCAACATCGCTCGTAGTTATTGCGTCGATTCCGAGTTCATCGAGCAGCACTGCTGCTGCGTCGAGGAGCACGTTGATGCGCTCGGCGCTTCGTTGCTGCACGGGTTCATTACGCACATTGGTGGGGTTTGGCACGGGGGACCACCCAGGTCTTTCGGTGTGAGTTTTTCAGCATTCTTATTCACATCGACGATACCCTGTGAACCATGATGATCAGGCGCGCTTTTTATTACTGGCAGTTCATCGCTGTGATTGTGTTGCCCCTGTGGGTGCTGGTCGGGCGTGGAGTTTTTGGTTCAAGTGTTGGTTGGGATTTTGTTCTCTTCTTGCTTTTGTGCCCCATTTTGGCTTTTGCACTTCTTGCCATCGCGGGCCTGACCACTGCACGCAAGAGTGTTCGGTCTGAGCGCGCGGTCTCCTGGATTGATGCCGGGGTGATCGCCGCGTGGCATGCGGTGATCATTGCTTACGGATTTGTAGATGCTCCGCTGCTAGCAGCGCTCATCGTTGTCGTGGCGGTGGCTGGCTTCTGGATCGCGCTCTGGCAGCTCGTTACTGAGACGCGCAATCGCTTTACGAGCCTCGTTGAGGGCTTTGAGCGTGACGCGCAGCGGCCTACCTATCCGGGGGAGCGGCTCAATAACGGCAATGTCATCATCCTCGACGACGATGAGAATCGCACTTCTGACTAAATCTGTGGCAGAATTGTTGATTGTGCTCGCGCACGACTCTGCCATGAGGGCGTCGTAACCGCTTGAAGCACAATCTTTCTTTTCTAACTATGTGTGTTCGACTCATGGCGGGCGCAGAGAGCGATCAATAATGCATATCCTCGATGACGTCGACAAGGCGTCTCTCAAAGACAACATTCCTGAATTCCGTGCCGGCGATAACGTCAAGGTTCACGTAAACATCATCGAAGGTACGCGTTCGCGTATTCAGGTGTTCCAGGGCGTTGTAATCGGTCGTTCAGGCCACGGCGTTCGTGAAACCTTCACGGTTCGCAAGGTCAGCTTCCAGGTCGGTGTCGAGCGTACCTTCCCGGTTCATTCCCCAGTCATCGACCACATTGAGGTCGTCTCACGTGGTGCTGTTCGCCGCGCCAAGCTGTACTACTTGCGCGCACTTCGCGGCAAGAAGGCAAAGATCAAAGAGAAGCGCGACAACTAACACGGCTCGCAATTCACAAACCAATGGCTCCCAGCGGCATATGCTTGCTGGGAGCTTTGGGGTTAAATGACAAACGAAACCGTGGGAGACGCGCTGCACAGCAGCCGTAGTCACCGCCGCCATGCTGCCCAGAAGAGTGGCGGCTGGAAACTCTTCCTGCGTGATCTTCTGATCATCTTCGTCGCAGCCATCATGATCTCCTTTCTGATCAAGACATTCTTGGTGCGCTCGTTCTACATTCCGTCGTCGTCGATGGAGAACACTCTGCAGATTGACGACCGAATCTTGGTCAATCAGTTAGAACCCAGACTCTTCCCCGTCTCACACGGTGACGTTGTCGTGTTTACTGATCCCGGGGGCTGGCTTCCCGCGATCTCTAGTGAACCAGCGAACTGGTTTGTGGGTGCGGTCGATGGCGTGCTCGCCTTTGTGGGCCTCAGTGCCCCCGACAGCAGCAATCACCTCATCAAGCGCGTCATCGGATTGCCGGGCGACACGGTGGAGTGCTGCAACGAATTCGGCCAAATCATCGTCAATGGCATCCCACTTGAGGAGCCATACATTGTGCTTCCGGATGCCGTCACCAAGGCCACTCGCGATGACTTCACTGTCACCGTGCCCGATGACTCCCTCTGGGTCATGGGCGACAATCGCTACAACTCCGCAGACTCCGCATTTCACAAAGATGACCCCACGGGTGGTTTCGTGAAGATCGGCTCTGTTGTCGGGCGTGCGTTCATCATTAGTTGGCCCACTGACCGGTGGAGTGTGCTCGACAATTACCCCACCACTTTTCAGCGGGTCACCCAGAACGCAGAGTAACCAGTGGCAGTAGCTGATCCGAGCAACGCTGTTGAACTCGAACTGTTTGCCGCTGGCGCGCGGCTCGTCATCGGATGTGACGAGGTCGGCAGGGGAGCCATCGCCGGTCCCGTAGCCGTCGGCATGACCGCAATGAGTGCTCTGCACGGTCCCTGGCCAGTAGGCCTACGTGATTCCAAGATGCTCAGCGAGAAACGCCGCGAACTTCTCGAACCGCTCACTCTTCAGTGGGCACCGCTCTCTGCGGTCGGATATGCGGATGCCACCGAAGTCGACTCCATCGGAATTTCCGCCGCCCTCGGGCTTGCCGGCAAACGCGCGCTCATCCAACTTCACGAAGCAGGCGTTGACGTCATGTCGAGCGTGGTGCTGCTCGACGGCTCCACCGACTGGCTCAGCACCGCCCTGAACGTTGCGCCGCGAGTGCATACCAGGGTGAAAGCCGACCGAGACTGCGTATCGGTTGCTGCGGCATCCGTGGTGGCAAAAGTGCACCGCGACCGGATGATGATTGACGCCGACGGCGAGTATCCCGGGTATCACTGGCCCAGCAATAAGGGTTATGGCTCTGCCGCTCACTTTGACGCTATTCGTAGCCTCGGAGCGACGGAACTTCACCGGCACACATGGTTGCGCTAGTGCGGCCTACAATGAAGACAGCATGGATGAAGACGAGTTTGAAGACTACGACCGCGAGGTCGAGCTAGCGCTGTACCGCGAGTACCGCGATGTGGTGAGCCAGTTCCGTTTCGTGATTGAAACCGAGCGACGCTTTTACCTCGCGAACGAGGTCGATTTGGTGCGTCGCGATACCGAGCACGACTTCTATTTCGAGCTCTCGATGACGGATGTGTGGGTCTGGGATGTTTACCGTTCCGACCGTTTCGTCAAGAGTGTGCGTGTGCTGACGTTTAAAGACGTGAACATCGAAGAGCTCAGTGCGAAAGACCTCGAACTGCCCAAGGAACTCGCGCTCGACGAATAACAGGTTTAGGCGTCGCAGCCTTTGGCGCGGCCTAATTGTCGCGCTCGCGCTCGGGGAACGCAGTGTTATTACTCGGGTAATGCCGCCGACAAAACCTCGGCGAGATGTTTTCCTTCGGAATTGGCCAACTGGCGTGCCTGAGTGCGGCACGAGAATCCGTCGGCGAGCAGCGTGCTGCCCGGTTCCGCGCTGCGAAGCGCTGGAAGAATCCCGTTTTCGGCGACCGCGACCGAAACGTCATAATGGCCCTTCTCCATGCCGAAGTTGCCAGCTAGGCCGCAGCATCCACTGATCTCGGTGATGGTGGCGCCGGTCGCAGCCAGCAAGGCACGATCGGCGTCGAAACCCATCACGGCATGCTGGTGGCAGTGAGGCTGCACAATAAATGTTTCGCCGCTCAGGCTCGGCGGTCGCCAGTCGGCGGGCCCCATCGGCGCGGGGGCCGTGAGCAGTTCTGAAAGCGTGAAGGTTGAGCGTGCGACCGCTGCCGCTTCCGCACTATCGGGCAACAACTCGGTGAGATCGGAACGCAACACGGCCGTGCACGAAGGTTCGATCCCCACGATCGGGATACCGCGGTCAACGTAGCGAGAGAACTCGCGTACCAGCTCGGTGAGTCGCTTTCGCGCACCCTCCAACTGCCCCGTGGTGATCCAGGTCAAGCCGCAACACACATCGCGTTCGGGCAGCAGCACGTCGTAGCCGGCATCATCGAGCACGCGGATCGTGGCCCTGGCAATGGCTGGCGAGAAGTTATCGGTGAAGGAATCCGCCCAGAGCAGAACTTGGGGGCGCTCACCCCGATTGGCGGTGAGTGTTGGGTTGTCGGATGCAGCTTCTCGGGTGGGTTGCACTCCGAGCAGTGCGCTGCGGCTGGATGCGCGCAGGGCGCGAGCCTCGGAGCTCACGCGGAACGGGCGGCGGGCGAATCCGGGGAGCGAGCGCCGTGCATCCATTCCGCCAGCCCAGAGTGCGACGCGGGCGAAGAGGGGGATCCGCAGCATCGCATTCACGACGGGCGCTACCGGCGAAACGAGGCGTGCCCAGCGCGGGAGTTGCCCGAGAAGGTAGTGGCTGCGGGGCCGGATTTTGCCGTCATAGCGGCGGTGCAGCACCTCGGCTTTGAGGATGGCCATGTCGACGCCGGCAGGGCAGTCGCTTGCGCACGCTTTGCAGGAGAGGCAGAGGTCGAGGGCGTCGTGTACTTCGGGGGAGTTGACGCCGCCCGTGACAAGTGTTCCGTTCGCCATTTCTTGCAACACGCGGGCGCGACCTCGGGTGGAGTCTTTTTCGTCGCCGGTCGCGAGGAATGACGGGCACATCACACCATGGCTGGCGGAGTTGTCGGCGCGACACTTGCCGACCCCCACGCACCGATGGGCGGCAGTCGTGAAATCGCCATCGTCCTGGCTGAACGCGAAACCGTTGATCTTAGTGATGGGGAGCGCCGCAGGGCGGCGCAGATCAGCATCGACAGGAGCCGGGTCCACGACGATGCCGGGATTCATGAGGTTGTGGGGATCGAATAGTCGCTTGAACTGGCCGAACAGGGCGATTGCGGCCGGCGAATACATGTGCGGCAAGAGTTCGCTGCGTGCCCGACCGTCGCCGTGCTCACCCGAGAGGGAACCGCCATGGGAGGCCACAAGTTGTGCGGCGTCATCCACGAAGGCACGCAACACTGCGCCATCCGTTGCGAGAGGAATATCGAGGCGCACATGAACGCAACCGTCCCCGAAATGGCCATACGGCATCCCCTCGATGGAATATTCGGCCAACAGCGCGTCGAAGTCGCGCAAGTAGGCGCCCAGGCGTTCGGGAGGCACGGCGGCGTCTTCGAACCCGGGCCACGCTTGAGCTCCGGATGCTGTGCGCCCGGCTAAGCCTGCACCGTCTTCTCTGATGCGCCACAGTTGTTTCGCCACCACCGCATCGGTAATGATGCTGGCCTCGATGGCTTCGGAGTCGCCAGCAATGCGTTGTGCGCGCTGGAGTGCTTCTGCGGGGTCGTCTCCCGTGACCTCAACCAGAAGCCATCCGGCGCCTCGGGGGAGGGCGGCAACGGCGCGGGCGCCTCTGGCGCGGCTCACGGCGTCGACAATGCGCGCGTCGAGACCTTCGATTGCGCTGGGGTGGTGTGCAATCAAGGCGGGCACGACGTCGGCTGCAGTAGCCATGTCAGGGTAGCCGAGAGCGACGAGAAGTGGATGCTGTGGCTTAGCCACAAGGTCGACCGTGGCTTCGAGCACGGTCACGAGGCTGCCTTCGGTGCCCACGAGACTACGCGCTAGGTGTTGGCCGTGCTCGGGCAGGAGGTGTTCCAAGCTGTAGCCCGATACCTGACGACCGAAGCGGCCCAGCTCGGTGCGGATTGTGGCGAGGTTGCTGCTGACGAGAGAATCGAGGCCGTCGACCGCGTTCGGGTTGTTGGCGGCGGTGAATCGTCGACCGAGACCGTCCACGACGTCGAGCCTCCGCACATTGTCGGCGGTGCGGCCAAACTGCAGCGAGTGTGCGCCGCACGCGTTGTTACCAATCATTCCGCCGACGGTGCAGCGAGACCAGGTCGATGGGTCGGGGCCGAAGCGCAGACCGTGGGGTCGCGCGACAGAGTGGAGGGTGGCCAACACGGTGCCGGGCTGCACGCGGGCGGTCCGAGCATCCGGGTCGATCTCGATTACCTGATTGAGGTGGCGCGAGAAATCGAGAATGATGCCTGCGCCGATGGCGTTGCCCGCAACTGAGGTGCCGCCGCCACGAGCAGTGATGGGCGTGGAACTATCGCGCGACACAGCAAGGGTGGCAAGCACATCATCGGTGTCACGGGGGAACACCACTACCTCTGGCACGACTCGATAGTTGGAGGCATCGCTGGAGTATTCAGCGCGGCGGCGGGTGCTGTCGTCTACCTCGCCACCGACCGCACTGTGGAGGGCATGAACAACGTCGCTGCGATCCTGCAGTGACGTGTCGGGCATGGTCCTATTGTGCCCCTAGAGTCAATTCATGCCCCTGATTGTCACCGTCGTGCTTGCCGGCTTTGGTTTCGGTTTGTCGCTGATCATCGCGATCGGGGCCCAAAACGCGTTCGTGTTGCGCCAGGGTTTGCGCAGTGAGCATGTGACCGCTGTCGTGCTCGTGTGCACCCTCTCAGACATTGTGCTGATTGGTGCAGGCATCGCCGGGCTCGGAACGCTCATTCAGCAGGCGGGTTGGCTGCTCATCATTGCCCGCGTTGGTGGCGCACTTTTCTTGCTCGTGTACGCGTTCTTGTCGATTCGGCGGGCGGCCAAGCCTCAGGCGCTCACGACGAGCACAGGTGGCACGGGGATGACGCTCGCCGCAGCCCTCTCGACAGCGCTCGCGCTCACCTGGCTCAACCCGCACGTGTACATCGATACCGTGCTGCTTCTCGGTTCCATTGGTGGAACGTATGGTGGCGACCGCTGGTGGTTTGCGCTCGGAGCCTGCCTCGGCAGTGTCGTCTGGTTTGCGGCGCTCGGCTATGGCAGCCGGTTCTTGCGTCCGCTTTTCGCTAAGCCCGCAGCTTGGCGCGTGCTCGACATTGTTATTGCCGTGATCATGGTGGTGCTTGCGGCGAGTTTGATCGCGGGGTTGTTCGAGTAGTTGAGTGCGCGCCTAGTTCGGGGTGCGTAGGGCAGCGAGGTCGAACATCCATTCGTTGACTCGGATGGGGTGGCCCAGGGGGTAGTCATAGTCGGCTTTCCCAGTGAGCGTGAATCGGATGCGGAACATGCGTGCTTCGTTCGTCTCCCACAGACGGAGAAACTTGGCATGTCTCGCAATGACCTGTTGGGCACTCTCGGGCCCGCCGACAAATCTCGTTATCTCGGGGGTGTTGCTTCTTTCGAGCACGCGAAGATCGTCGAGCTGCCAACACTCAAGCCACACGCCGTTGTGGGCACTGCCCGTCATGTGAGCACGATATCGCCTGACAACGGATGCCGACAGGCCCGGCTTGCATGGCCGGCGTCTTCTCCTCACCATGATGCGGTAGTCGCGCACTGCGCGCTGACCTCACATTCGGCGCCTTCGACGTTGTGCACCTGCAGCAGGCTTGAGCCATGGCAGCAAAAGACGAACTAGGTGCTCGTGGCGAAAGCCTCGCGGCTGATCATTTGAAGGGCAACGGGCTCGAAATTCTCGACCGCAATTGGCGGTGCTCGCAGGGCGAACTCGACATAGTGGCGCGAGATCGCGACGAGGTGGTGTTCGTGGAGGTCAAGACTCGATCGAGCGTGCTGTTTGGGCATCCATTCGAATCGATTACCTCCACCAAGGTTGCACGCTTGCGACGGCTTGCGGCTGCATGGTGTGAGGAGCACCCCGGCTCGAGCGCCGCCATTCGCATAGATGCGATTGCGGTGATTGTGCCCACTCGTGGCACTGTTGAGATCGAGCACCTGAAGCGTGTTTCGTGATCGGCAGAACCTACGCGGTTTCGCTGCTCGGCCTCGAAGGCGCGATCGTGGAGATCGAAGCCGACCTTTCTAACAACCTGCCCGGCTTCGTACTAATCGGGCTACCCGACACAGCCCTCGGCGAAGCCAAGGATCGCGTGCGGGCGGCAGCAACGAACTCCGGATGCGGGCTGCCGAACCGCAAAATCACCGTCAACCTGTCACCGGCCGCGTTGCCCAAACACGGCTCTGGCTTCGATCTCGGAATCGCCGTCGCGGCGCTCGCCGCATCCGGCACCATTTCTGCTGAATCGATAGACCGCGTTGTGCACATCGGAGAGCTCGGGCTTGATGGCCGACTGCGTCCAGTGAACGGCGTACTACCCGCAGTGCTCGCAGCATCACGTGCCGGCTTCGGCGCCGTTATGGTGCCCACCGGCAATGCTGACGAAGCGTCACTCGTTCCCGGAATCCGCGTCATCGCGGTTCCGTCGCTCCGAGACGCCGCAATCTGGCACGGGGGAGATTTTGAGCCCGAACCAGTGGAAACCATTACGAGGCCCAGTGTTGAGGCTCCTACCGCCGAGAGGGGCGACCTCTCCGACATGATTGGCAGTGGGGACGCGATTGACGCGATGCTCGTCGCCGCAGCGGGCGGCCACCATGTTTTCCTCCTCGGGCCGCCCGGCGCAGGCAAAACAATGCTTGCTGCTCGACTTCCCGGCCTCCTACCCGACCTCGACCCACAAGCCGCGCTTGAGGTGTCGTCAATACGCTCGCTTGCCGGGCTTCCGGTCGGCAGCAGCCTCACCACCAGGCCACCACTCGAAGCCCCGCACCACACTGCCACTGCTGCGGCGCTCGTGGGCGGAGGCAGTTCGCAGATACGCCCAGGGGCTGCAGCGCGAGCCTCAGACGGAGTGCTCTTTCTTGACGAAGCACCCGAGTTCGCGCCCGCCGCCCTCGATGCACTTCGGCAACCGCTCGAATCAGGAATCATCAGCATCCACCGAGCCAACTCAGTCGCTCACTTTCCCGGTCGCTTTCAACTCGTGATGGCCGCCAACCCCTGCCCCTGCGGGCAATGGGGCGCCCGAGAAAGCGAGTGCACGTGCCCACCGAATTCGCGGCGCCGTTACCTTGCCCGGCTCTCCGGCCCGCTGCTCGACCGCATCGACATCCAGTTCCGGGTTGAACGCATTACCAGTGCGCAGTTGCGCCTCGCGGGGGAGCGACCGACCCTCAGCACCGCGGATGCTCGCGCCACCGTCACCGCGGCGCGGCAGCGTGCACTCGCGCGACTTGCTGCAACGCCCTGGCGACTCAACTCGCAAGTACCGGGGTCCTATCTGCGAGGCCGCGAACTCCGTCTAGCGCCTAAGGTCACCGCGGGTCTCGACCGCGCTCTCGAACGTGGCGGAATCACCATGCGCGGCTACGACCGCGTGCTGCGCGTCGCCTGGTCGCTGGCCGATCTCGCCGATGATGAACGACCCGACGAAACCCACGTTGGTCAAGCACTGTATCTACGAAAGGCAATGTCACAGTGAGCATGTTTGGACTCAAAGAATCAGAAGTTGCGAACCTCGTCCGCGCAGTGAGTAGCCCCGGAGACCTCGATCGTGAAGCAATTGAAAACCGCTTTGCACGAGCCGCCTGGAGCGGACTCGCAGAACCCGGCGACCGGCTAGCAGGGCGTGCAATTCAGCAGCTTGGCCCAGCGCGTGCGCTCACTGCTGTCGTCGAACACTGGGATTCCGCACGCTTCGCTGCCGGACTCTCCACAGACGGAGACCAGGTGCCGGAGGACGACATGCGGCAAGCGATCGAGCGGTGGCTGCCCCGACTCAAATCAGAGAGTGCACTCATCGCGTTGCGTCAAGCAGCTCGCTTCGGCGCACGACTACTGACACCCGATGACGCCCTCTGGCCCACGCGGCTCAATGACCTCGATTGGCATGCGCCTGCAGCACTCTGGGTGCGAGGAACGGATGCTGCGCTCGCCGGGATCGTCGACGGCATCGCGCTCGTCGGAGCTCGAGCCGCAACCGGCTACGGGGAACACATCACCATGGAAGCCTCCGCAGGTCTCGTCGATCGCCGCTACACAATCATCTCCGGCGCGGCCTATGGAATCGACGGAATGGCACACCGTGCAGCCCTCGCCAGTCAAGGTCTCACCGTGGCATTTCTTGCCGGGGGAGTAGACCGTTTCTACCCCAGCGGCCACGACAGCCTTCTCACCCGGATCGTCGAACACGGAGCCGTGATCTCCGAACTCCCGTGCGGATCACCACCAACCAAATGGCGGTTCTTGCAAAGAAACAGACTCATCGCCGCCGCGAGCCTGGCAACTATCGTGCTCGAAGCGGGCTGGCGTTCAGGTTCCCTCAATACCGCCGGCCATGCGGCTACCCTCGGCCGACCGCTCGGAGCCGTACCGGGTCCCGTAACAAGCGCGGCATCTGCTGGCTGCCATCGACTCATCCGCGACTACGACGCCGTCTGCGTCACCACCCCTGACCAGATGGCAGAACTTGCGCCGATTGACTCCGAAACCCGATCTGAACCTGCGGATGTTGACAACCAACACAGCACAGAAACCATCCGCCTACTCGATGCTCTCAGCACTCGCAGCGCGCGCACCACAGACGACATCGCCTCTCGCAGCGGCCTCGCGCTCACCACTGTTCGTGCTCAGCTGGGAATGCTCGAACTCGACGGTCGCGCCAGCGAAACCGAGCGTGGCTGGAAGCGATGCGCGGCCGCAACGACTTCCCAGCGTTGATGATGAACCGCCACGCTCACCCCAGAATTCGGGCGAGCGGAGGCATCCCACGCTAAAAAACCAAACAATTTCACGCGTGTGCGCAAGAGGTGAAAGCTGTGAACTCACACATCGTGGTGCAAAAAACCTGCACGAACTCCCCAAACATGCGACAAAGCTGCAGAAAGAACCCAATACATTAAAAAATGTAATGCTTTGCACGTGCGCATCGAGATTGTTCCTAATCCTTATGTCTGTCAAAGTAGACAGGCTTAGCCCACGGATGTGCATGAGAAAGGCGAGACAATGAACGATCAATTCTTCCAAATTATCGCAATGGTCCTGTATTTGGCCGCAATGCTCGGTATCGGTTGGTGGGCATACAAGCGAACAACCAACCTTGATGACTACATGCTCGCAGGGCGAAAGCTCAGCCCGGGAGTAGCAGCACTTAGCGCCGGAGCATCCGACATGTCGGGCTGGCTCCTCCTCGGACTTCCCGGCGCCTTCTACCTCGGTGGCCTCTTCCAGGGCTGGATTGCCATCGGCCTCACTATTGGCGCGTGGCTCAACTGGAAGTTTGTAGCACCGCGACTTCGCGCCTACACCGAAGTCTCAAAAAACTCGATCACGCTGCCAAGCTTCTTCGAGAACCGCCTCCGTGACAAGTCACGCATCCTGCGCATCACGGCCGGCATCATCATCCTCGTCTTCTTCACGTTCTACGTCTCCTCAGGAATGGTCGCCGGTGGTGTCTTCTTCCAGAGCGCATTCGGCTCCGAGTACTGGATCGGAATGCTCGTCGTTGGTGGAGTTACCGTGCTCTACACCCTCTTTGGAGGATTCATCGGCGCAACGTATACCGATGTTGTCCAGGGCGTCATGATCTTCCTCGCCCTCATCGCAGTGCCGATCGTCGGAATCACCCAGACCGGTGGAGTCGCCAACACGATCGAATCGATTCGTGCAGCAAACACCGAAATCGACATGTTCAGCCTCTTCACTGGCGGAACTGTGCTCGCCGCGATCTCGGCAGCAGCATGGGGACTCGGCTACTTCGGCCAGCCCCACATCCTCGTACGCTTCATGGCACTTCGTTCGCCTGGGGATGCCGTAGCCGGTCGTCGTATCGGAATTAGCTGGATGATTATCTCCGTGCTCGGCGCCATGGCATCCGCCCTCATTGGTGTTGCTTACTTCCAGCAGCACCCCGAGCTCTCGCTCGAGAACCCTGAGCGTGTGTTCCTTGAGCTCGCACAAATCTTCTTCCACCCGCTGATTGCCGGACTTGTGCTAGCAGCAGTGCTCGCCGCCGTCATGAGCACCATCTCCTCGCAGCTCATCGTTTCGTCATCGGCACTGGTCGAAGACCTCTTCAAGATCGTCGCCAAGAAAGAAGCAACGCCCAAGGCCCAGGTAATCCTTGGTCGCATGGGTGTTCTGATTGTTTCGATCATCGCGATCATCCTCGCGTGGGACCCCAACTCGTCGATCCTCAGCCTCGTCGCCTACGCCTGGGCTGGCTTTGGTGCGGCATTCGGACCGATCGTGCTCCTGTCGCTCTTCTGGCGCAAGCTCACCAGCATGGGTGCGATCGCCGGTATGGTCGCCGGTGCAGTCACCGTCATCGTCTGGGGCAACGTTCCCGCGCTCACCGGTGCGATGTACGAAATCGTTCCCGGCTTCGCGCTGTGCTTGGTTGCCGCAGTCGTCGTCAGCCTGCTCACGTTCAAGAACAGTGACGGAATTACCCGCGAATTCGATACCACCGTCGAAAGTGTTCGCACCGGAACCGTTCAGCTGCCCGTCGTCACCAAGCAGGACTAATTTCTGCACAGTTGCCAGCATCTAGCCAGATGTAAGCGCTAAGGATGCCCGGCTCCACAATCGTGGGGGCGGGCATCCTGCGTTAACCGTGCGGTAGCAGTACCTAGTCGACGGATGCCACGGCACCCGACCCCTGTCGGATGACACTTGACGCGCCTAGGCTACAACCGTGATCCAACTCGGCCAATACCCTGCACCCAGTCATGTCATCGCTCACGTCAGCGACACCCACCTCCTAGCAGGCGGCCGACCGCTCTACGGCATAGCCAACACCATCGAGCACCTCGAGCAGGCCCTCGCTCAGCTTGAGCGATCCACCGCGCACCCTCAGGCCATCGTGTTCACAGGAGACTTGGCCGACCTCGGCGAACCAGACGCCTACATACGGCTTCGCAGCATCGTCGAACCAGCCGCGGCACGAATGAACGCCGAAATCATCTGGGTCATGGGCAACCACGACGAGCGCGCACAGTACTCATCACTCCTTTTTGATGAAGAATCGGATGCCCCACAAGACCGCGTCTATGTGATCGATGGACTGCGCATCATCTCCTTCGACACCACCGTGCCGGGATACCACCACGGAGACATTAGCGACGAACAGCTGGAGTGGCTGCGCCACGAACTCGCCACCCCGGCACCGCACGGCACTCTGCTCGCGGTGCATCATCCGCCCATCCCCACACCCATGCTCGAAGCCATGGGGATGCTAGAGCTTCAGCGTCAGGAACGCTTGGCTGAAGTGTTGCAGGGCAGCGACGTGCGTGCGATTCTCGCCGGTCACCTGCACTACTCAACCCACTCGACCTTTGCAGGCATTCCTGTTTCGGTGGCTTCTGCAACCTGCTACACCCTCGATCTCAGCGCTCACGACCGTCTTCTTTCGGGCGTTGACTACGGCCAAGCAGTCAACGTCGTGCACATCTACGAAAACCAGACGGTGCACTCGATCATTCCTGTCGGCGATACGACAGAAATCACGGGCCACTCGGCCGAGGCATGGGCGCAAATTGAAGCGATGACGCCCGAACAGCGAATGGAAACCTTCTCGGCGAAGAACTCCACCTTCAACTCTGCCGAGGTGGCCGCCTCCGACTAGGGCACAGCCTCCAGCCGGGCGCTAAGCAGCACCAGCCTGCATAACTCACGCAGGCAAGCGTGAAATCATTGCCGCATGAGTCTGGGAGCCGAGAACACATCACCACGTACACGAATCGATCAAGAACAGCTAGCGATTGCCCCCGAATTCGTCACGGACACCATCCGTGTACTCACCAGTCATGAATCGATTCGCAGCTTTCAAACAACGCCGATCGCTGCCGACGCTCTAGAGGCGATCCTGGTTTCTGCGCGCAGCGCACCCACCTCCTCGAACCTGCAGGCATACAGCATTATCGTTGTCGAAGACGAGCAGCGCCGAGCGCGGATGGCTCACCTTGTTGGCGATCAACGCTATGTTGCCGAAGCCCCCGTTATGCTCATCTTTTGCGCAGATGTCTCGCGGCTTCACTACCTCTCCCAGCGACAAGGCCATTCCTTTGCGGCGGACAACCTTGAGATGTTCTTGACGGCATCCATTGATGCCAGTCTTGCTCTTGAGAATGCTCTCGTTGCCGCAGAATCGCTCGGGTTCGGTGCGGTGCCCATCGGATCTGTTCGCAATGAACCTGGCCTTATCGCCGAAGAGTTGGCGCTGCCCACTGGCGTATTCGCGGTCGCTGGGCTCACGATTGGCTACCCGACCCCCGGAGTGCGCAGAGGTGCAAAACCGAGGCTTCCCAGTGAATCGGTTGTGCATCGTGAGCAGTATTCCACGGAGAGTGTCGAGCGGCACGTCAGTGATTATGACGCGGTAATGATAGCCAACGGACTATACGCCGGACGACAAGTTGCTAGCGACCCTCATATTCCGGATGCCGAATACGGGTGGGCGGAACACACCGCGCGTCGCACAAGCAAACCAGAAACGCTCGCTGGCCCATCGGCTGCGCTGCGGGATCATCTCAAAGATGAGGTCGAGGCGCGCGGGTTCTCAATTCGCTAGCGGGGGAAGCTGCTAACGCGTCGGCGTATTCGATGCTCGGCCTGCTCGGGCCACGAATACCATGATCAGTGGCTGCGCCACCTTCATCACTGACCATAGTATTTTGTAGCGCAGACTCGGAATCGACACGGCGCGACCGCGGCCAGCGCTGCGAAGAGCAGATCGCACCACGAATTCAACGTCAAGCCACATCCACTTCGGTGCAATGGATGAGCGCTCAATGCCAAGCCGCGAGTGGAACTCGGTTCGAACAAATCCCGGCGCGAGCGCGGTGAAAGTCACCCCACGGCTCCGATAGTGTGCGTTCGCCCACCTGCTGAAACTCAAAGGCCACGCTTTCGCCGCAGCATAGAGCCCGAGCGGAGCTTCGCCAGCAATGCTCGCAACGTTCAGCACTGTGCCCGATTCGCGACTGAGCATCCCGCCCAGAACCGCATGGCTGAGTCGCAGCGGAACTATTGCCAGAATTTCGAGCATCCGCGCTTCATCGTCAACAGAGTTGCGCTCGAATTCCTGAGGCAACCCATAGCCAGCATTGTTTACGAGGAATGTGATGGGGTCAGTCGCAGACTTTAGTCGACGTTCAACCTCATCTCGCTCTGTCGAATTCGTCAGATCGGCCGCGATTACTTCTACCGCAACGTGGGCGGCCTCCCGCAATTCAACGGCCACCGCGTCGAGACGGGTACGGTCGCGCGCCACAAGAACAAGGTCATAGCCGTCGTGGGCGAGTTGTCGCGCAAACTCGGCACCAATACCAGACGTCGCACCCGTGACGAGAGCAGTGCCCTGAGGGGAGGGGGAAGATTCTGTGGCCATCCCGAAACGCTACCGCGGCGAACCCGAATGCTGCGAGCATGCCGCACGATAGAGTCGTGAACCTTCACCATCTTGTGGATACGTTCGCCGAGTATCTTGCGGCCGACCGTGGATTCAGCGTGCACACGGTGCGTTCCTACCGCTCTGATCTCACTAATCTTGTGGAGTTCGCCACTGCGCGCGGGGCACATGAGCCCGATGACCTCGACCTTGAGCTGTTGCGAGATTGGCTGTGGCACGCTTCTCAGGGGGGCTTCGCCAAGTCGACTCTCGCCCGCCGGGCTGCCGCCTCCCGCGGTTTCAGCCTGTGGTTAGAGAAAACCAATCAGGCGTCGACGGATGCCGCGGCACGGCTCAAAGCGCCGAAAGCGGAGCGGCACCTTCCCCGGGTGCTCAATCGCGACCAAATGTCCGACATGTTGCAGAGCGTCGCGGCGCGGGCATCATCTGCAGATCCGGTCGCCTTGCGAGATCAGGCGATGGTCGAGTTGCTCTATGCCTCGGCGCTGCGGGTGAGCGAACTTACGGGCGTGAGCTTGAGCGATATCGATGATTCGCGACTGACGGTACGAGTGATGGGAAAGGGTTCCAAGGAACGAGTTGTGCCTTTTGGTATTCCTGCCCAGAACGCAATCTCTGAATACCTCGAGCGCGGGCGCCCCCAGCTCACCGCTGAGGTAGCGGGGTCAGCGGCACTCTTCGTTGGTGCGCGCGGTAAACGATTGACCACTCGAACGGTGTACGAGGTGATTGCGCACTTGCTCGCTGATGTGCCAGGTTCCGGTGGATCCGGCCCCCACACGCTCCGGCACACTGCTGCAACTCACCTGCTTGATGGGGGTGCAGATTTGCGCGCCGTGCAAGAGATGCTGGGTCACGCCAGCCTGGCCACGACCCAGATTTACACGCATGTCTCGACGGAGCGTTTGCGCGAAAGTTATCGAACGGCGCACCCGCGGGCTTAGCCCTTCGGTTGCACGGGAGGGACTTACCCTTTTTCGGGAAGAACCTGGGTGGGTTCAGGTAATTGATCACGATAGATGGTGACTACGCGGTCGAGGTAGCGCTCAATCACCGTCGTTTCTGCCTCATCGAATTCGTCGAGTACTTGATCGATGCCCATGATCATGGGCATCAGTGTTGCCATCGCGGTCTCGACGGAACGAGGGTTGGGCACCACAACCACGCTGCGGCGGTCGGTGGGGTGCTGTTCTCTGGTGACATGCCCGACACCGATCAGTCGATCGATTACTGACGTCACTGCGGCGGTCGAAATATTGAGTCGACGTGAGAGTTCTGTGGGTGGGAGCGGGCCATTCATGATCAGGTGTTCCATGGCTTCAAGGTCGGTCGCGTTCACTGACAGGGTGCGCCCGACATGCTGTTCGAACTCTTCGCTGGTATCGAGGATGTCGCGCAACAGTCGAGTGGGTCGCCGCGCTGCGGGGGGCGCCATAACTTCTCGACTGTGTTGCATGAGGACCAGTTTACGACTATGTTCCTAACTTGTCGAATATCTAACCAATCGAAGTACTTGTTCCTCAGAAGGAGCGCAATGTCTCGCCTCACAACCTTCATCACCTCACGCCGCACGTCATGGATTGTGCTGGTTGGTGCACTCGTCGCGGCGGGCGCACTTTTCGCCGCTGGCCCCGGCACCGAAGAGGGGGCTTTGCCCGGAATTGGTCTGCCAGAGTCCGCCGAATCCGCTCAAGCAGCTGCTGCGGCAGAAGACCTCGCTGGATCGGATTCGACAGTCGCACTGCTGGTATTTAGCCGGTACGGCGAGACTCTAAGCGACGATGACACCGCTGCCGTAGCTGAAGTAGCAACCACCCTGAGCGACCTCTCCGCCGAGGGCTTCGTTCCCCCGCCGGTGTTTTCTGATGACGGAACAACCGCGCTGGTAACGGTTCCCCTCGACAAGCTTTCTGAGGCAGGTGCGCAAGCCGAACGCGCCGATGAGATTCGCGCAGAAGCGAATTCAGGCCTTCCTGCTGGCCTTGAAGCGCTGCTCAGTGGCCCGGAGGGTTTCGCCGTCGACATCGCGGCCGTGTTCGAAGGCGCCGACTTCACACTGCTTCTCACGACCGTCATTGTGGTTGCGGTTCTGCTTCTCGTTACCTACCGCAGCCCCTGGCTCTGGCTCGTACCCCTGATCGTCGTCGGCACGGCTGACGGGCTTGCCGGAATCGTCGCCGCGCGAGTAGCGGCACTCGCGGGCATACAACTCGACGCTTCGGTAACCGGCATTCTTTCGGTTCTCGTTTTCGGTGCAGGAACCAACTATGCGCTGCTGCTGATCGCCCGCTATCGAGATGAGCTTCGCCTCGTTGAGGATCGTCGCGAGGCAATGTCGCGTGCGCTGCGCGGCGCTGGCCCGGCAATTATTGCCAGTGGTAGCACCGTCGTCCTGGCACTGCTCACTCTCGTCTTCGCTGAGCTGCAGGGTAACCGTGCACTCGGAATTGCCTGTGCGACTGGGGTTGTCATCGCGATGATCTTCGCTCTCGTCGTGCTGCCAGCCGCACTCGTGCTCTTTGGCCGTGGACTGTTCTGGCCCTACATCCCCAGGTTCGGATCGGAAGGCAGCGCTGAGCGCGGTGCCTGGCACAAGCTCGGTGTTCTGGTCTCCAAGAAGCCAGTCGCCGTCGCCATCGTGGGAGTCGTCGTCTTGGGTGCTCTCTCCTTGGGCGTTCCCCAGATCAAGATCGGACTATCGCAGACCGAGAGCTTCACTCGGGTTCCGGAAGCGGTTCAGGGTCAAGAGATTATTGCGGATGCGTTCCCGGCGGGTAGTGGTTCACCAGCCTCCGTCATTGTGAACGCTGGTTACGCCGAAGAGGTTGCCCAGGCAGCCGAGGGCGTTGACGGCGTCGATTCGGTGCGCATTGGTGAGAGCACAGCCAGCATCACGCAACTCACCGTGGTTTTGGATGACGCAGCCGAGACTGAAGCCTCGTTTGCAGCGATTGAGGCGCTTCGCTCGGAGCTATCCACCGTCGACGGTGCCAATGCTCTCGTTGGCGGCTTGGACGCTCAGGCTCTCGACGTAGAGCGTGCCCAGCAGTCTGATCAAGATCTTGTGATCCCGCTGATTTTGGGGCTGGTATTCATCGTTCTCGTACTCTTGCTTCGGTCGTTGGTCGCACCGATATTGCTGCTGCTGACGGTGGTCGCATCGTTCTTTGCGAGCCTTGGCGCCAGCTGGTTGCTTTTTCAATCGGTATTCGACTTCCCGGCAATAGATACCAACGTTGTGCTGTTCAGTTTCTTGTTCCTCGTCGCGCTGGGTGTTGACTACAGCATTTTCTTGGTGACGCGTGCTCGTGAAGAGGCACTTCAGTACGGTACGCGAGCCGGGATGATCCGCGCTCTATCGTCGACTGGTGGTGTGATCACGAGCGCGGGCATCCTGCTCGCCGCAGTATTCGCAGTGTTGGGCGTGCTGCCTCTGATCACATTGACTCAGATCGGAATCATCGTCTGTATTGGTGTGCTTCTCGATACCCTGTTGGTTCGTACCGTTATCGTTCCCTCGCTCGCGTTCATTGCCGGGGAAAAATTCTGGTGGCCGGGTCGCGCGACCTCGGTGGGAGTCGAAGGCCACACACCGAAGCATTCAGCCGGGCAGCGCTCTACCGCCGCAAGCGCTGACGAGCGGAATACCCCTGATCACCAGGCGGACAAATCGCACTCTGCCAAGCACACCGTGAATCGGTAGCCAGTTTTGTATCCTCACTGAGGAAAACGCGTCGGCAGCAACACGGCGCGCGGAATCTCGCTCAGATAGTTGAGCGGCGACACGTACTCGCCATCGAGTCGAACCCCAAAGTGCAGGCAGGCCCGCTCGCAGTGGCCCGCCTGCACTTTGCCAATCGGCTGGCCCTGCGTCACCACATCTCCGCGCGCCAAAGTGCTTGTTACGGGCTCATAGCTGGAGATGAGTCCATCCGGATGCCGGATCGAGAGCACAGGGCGGTCAACCACAGTTCCCACAAAGTGCACGATTCCGTCGGCAGGTGCTCGCAGTTCAGCGGTCGCGCCTACATCGATGTCGACACCGCGGTGCCCGGCCGAGTACGGAGTTTCCGGCGCAATGTACGGGCGAACAATCGGATGTGGATTCGCAACTGGCCACTCCCAGGCGTTCGAAGCCCCACCAGCGGACAGCAGGGCTAGCGCGAGTATTGCGAAAACGGTGGCTCGAAACATCCATCAACTGTCGATGATTGTGCGGCCCGGTGGCAATCGAATCGAACGCTCGGGGATAGCTGACCGCGGTGATGACGTTGTGGGGGAGCGATGGTATGATTTTTACAGCACCGCGTGTATTCGCGGTGACTACGCGTGCCTTGCCGCAGTACAACTACTGCAGCGTACGGCCACTATCTCCACTCAGTCCCCTCTCGTGCACCGTTGCGATTGGGGCGGAGGTATGCCCGGGCACCAGGATTCGCGCCAACCGGCAGCGAGTATTAACTGAGAAGGCAGCTGTTGCCGTAGGTAGCAGTGTGCCAGAAAAGGAGAACGGCCATGGCCGTCGTAACCATCCGCCAGCTGCTCGACAGCGGCGTACACTTCGGACACCAGACTCGTCGTTGGAACCCGAAAATGAAGCGCTTTATTCTGACCGAGCGCTCGGGCAGCCACATCATCGACTTGCAGCAGTCGCTTGCTCACATCGACGCGACGTATGACTACGTCAAGGAGACGGTCGCCCACGGCGGAACCATCCTCTTCGTCGGCACCAAGAAGCAGGCACAGGGCACTATCGCTGAGCAGGCACTGCGTGTAGGCCAGCCCTACGTCAACCAGCGCTGGCTCGGTGGACTCCTCACCAACTTCCAGACGGTTTCCAAGCGTCTTGCACGCATGAAGGAACTCGAAGAAGTCGACTTCGACGACACCACACGTGGTTTCACTAAGAAGGAACTGCTCATTCAGAAGCGCGAGCTTGTGAAACTGCAGAAGAGCCTCGGTGGTATCCGCAACCTCACGAAGACCCCCTCCGCTATCTGGATCGTCGACACCAAGAAAGAGCACCTCGCAATTGACGAAGCTCACAAGCTGGGCATCCCCGTCATCGCGATCCTCGACACCAACTGCGACCCCGACGACGTTGCTTACCCGATCCCAGGTAACGACGACGCGATTCGCTCAGTAGGCCTCCTCACCCGCATCGTCGCTGACGCTGCAGCTGAGGGTCTCATCCAGCGCCACCAGAAGCCAGAAGAGGGCAAAGAAGTAGAGCCGATGGCTGCTTGGGAAGCTGAGCTTCTCGGACAGGCAGACGCTGACGCAACTGCCGCAAAGGCCGACAAAGCTGAAGAGCCCGCCAAGGCCGAAGAGCCTGCCAAGGCCGAGAAGGTTGAAGCACCCGCCAAGGCCGAGAAGGTTGAAGCACCCGCCAAGGCCGAAGACGCTGAGAAGCCAGCCAAGGCAGAGGCTGCAAAGCCCGCCAAGGCAGACAAGGACGAGGCTAAAGCAGCAAAGCCTGCCGCTGCTAAGCCCGCAGCCAAGAAGCCCGTTGCACAGGCCGCTGACGCAGCCGACGACAAGAAGTAAGGATTCGAAAAAAATGGCAGACTTTAGCCTCGAAGACCTCAAAACCCTGCGCGAGCGCCTCGGCACCGGCATGGTTGAAACCAAGAATGCCCTCGTAGAAGCGGGTGGTGACCTCGACAAGGCCACCGAGTTGCTGCGTCTGCGCGGTGCCAAGAGCAACGCGAAGCGCTCAGACCGTTCCACCAGCGAAGGCCTTATCGCCGCACAGTCGTCTGGTGCGACAACAACCATCATCGAGCTCGCGTGCGAGACCGACTTTGTTGCCAAGAGTGACAAGTTTGTTGCTCTCGGTGAGGCCGTAGCTAGCGCAGTTGCTGATTCTGGTGCGTCGAGCGTGGAAGAAGGCCTCGCGGCATCCGCTGGGTCGTCAACGGTTGAGCAATTGATCAGTGACGAAGCTGCGATTCTCGGCGAGAAGTTCGAGCTTCGTCGTCTCGCCAAACTCGAGGGTGATTCATTCGAGGTCTACATGCATCGCACCAACAAGGACCTGCCTCCGCAGGTTGGCGTCGTTGTTGCCTACACGGGAGACGATGCCGAGACCGCTCGCGGAATCGCACAGCACATCTCGTTCGCAGCTCCGACGTACCTCTCGCGTGAAGACGTTCCGGCAGATGATGTCGAAAACGAGCGTCGAATCGTGGAGGAAATCAGCCGTGGAGAGGGCAAGCCTGATGCTGCTCTCCCCAAGATTGTTGAAGGTCGTTTGGGTTCGTTCTTCAAGCAGGTTGCGCTGCTTGACCAGGACTACGCTCGCGACAACAAGCTGTCGGTTGCCAAAGTTGCCGCTGATGCGGGCATTACCGTAACCGGTTTTGCACGCTTCAAGGTAGGCGCCTAGCACGCACACTAATGAAGGCCCGGGGCGATTATGCTTCGGGCCTTTGGTGCGCCGGGACCACCTTTGCGGGAGTCGCGGGTGTGCTTTGCGGCGAATGTGCTGTGCGCGACTGCTGAACGCTGCTCAACCCAATAACCTGTACATGATGACCTCGAAGGAAAGAAGACGATGACAACACAACGCAAACGCCGGGTGCTGCTGAAACTGTCGGGAGAGGCCTTCGGTGGTGGACAACTGGGGGTTAACCCTGATGTTGTTTCGGCACTTGCTAAACAGATTGCTGCTGCTTCGGCCAATGTCGAAATTGCTATTGTCGTCGGAGGCGGAAACTTCTTTCGTGGCGCCGAGCTGAGCCAGCGTGGAATGGACCGCGGTCGCGCCGACTATATGGGCATGTTGGGCACCGTGATGAATGCCCTCGCCCTTCAGGACTTCCTTGAGCAAGCAGGTGTCGCCACGCGCGTGCAATCTGCGATTGCTATGACCCAGGTTGCTGAGCCCTATATCCCGTTGCGTGCCGAGCGCCATCTTGAGAAGGGCCGTGTCGTCATCTTTGGTGCCGGCGCTGGTTTGCCATACTTCTCCACCGACACTGTTGCTGCGCAGCGAGCCCTAGAGATCGGTGCTGAAGAAGTTTTAGTCGCCAAGAATGGCGTCGATGGCGTGTACGACGCTGACCCCCGCAGCAATCCGGATGCTCGCAAGCTCGACTCGATCAGCTTCCAAGACGCTCTCGTTCAGGGGCTCAAGGTCGTCGATTCCACCGCCTTTAGCCTCTGCATGGATAACTCGATGCCAATGCTGGTATTTGGCATGGAGCCGACAGGAAACCTCACCCACGCAATCATGGGGGAGCAGATCGGAACCCGGGTGCATGGCTAGCGTGCCGTGCTGAGAACCGCCATCAGACCAAACAAACCCCGAGCCGAGCCGAACAAGCCGCGAGCGTTCCGCAGGCGTCGTTATGACGACTGCACGCTAAACTCAGGTGAGACTAAGAGGAGTGCCAGTGATTAGTGATGTTCTAGCCGAGGCTAGCGAAAAGATGAACAAGGCAGTGGAAGCTGCCAAAGATGACTTCGGCACAGTGCGCACCGGCCGTGCTAACCCCGCCCTTTTCCAGAAGGTGCTCGTGGACTATTACGGCACCCCCACGCCGCTGCAACAGCTTGCCTCGATGGTTAATCAAGAAGCACGCACGCTGCTCATTACCCCGTTCGACAAGTCCGCACTCAAAGACATTGAGAAGGCGATTGCTGGGGCTCACCACCTGGGCGCCAGCGTTGGCAATGATGGCAACGTCATTCGTGCCACGCTTCCCGAGCTAACTGAAGAACGGCGCAAGGAATTCGTCAAGATTGTCCGCGACAAAGCAGAGCAGGCCCGCGTTTCGCTGCGCAACGTGCGCCGCAAAGCTAAAGATGACCTGGATGCCCTCACTGAGGTTGGCGAAGACGAAGTGGCTCGTGCCGAGAAAGAGCTCGAAGCGAGTACCAAGGCTCACGTAGACGCAATTGACGAGGCCCTCAAGCGCAAAGAGACCGAGTTGCTCGAGGTCTAATGGTTTCCGAATTCGAAGCTCAGGTTCGCGCAACCAACGAGAAGATTAACGCCCGCACAGGGCGTCCTTTGGCGATGGCGCTCACTGTAGGGCTCGCGTTGGGACTCTCGTTGTTGTTCAGCTTGATCTTCGTCAAGGAGCTATACATGCTCTTTGCTGGCGTTCTCGTCGCATTCACTGCGTTCGAGTTGGCGAGCGCGCTCCGGTTCGCCGGGCTTAACATTCCGCGGCTCCCCACGGTCATCGCCGCGGTCGCGGTAGTTCCTGCCTCGTTCTATTGGCTTGCTGAAGGTCAGTGGTACGTCACGCTCGCCGGCATCGCATTTGTCAGTGTGTGGAGGCTTGTCTGGCTTGTTCAGCCGAAACACCGTGGATCAGCGCGTGCGGTGCTCAGAGACCTCGGTGCAGGCGTCTTCGTCATTCTTTATGTGGCATTCTTGGCAAGCTTCACCGTGCTCCTGACCGCTCAAGAGGGCGGTGAATGGTGGACGTTGGCAATGCTGATCGTCGTAGTTGTGAGTGATATTGGGGCCTATGCAAGTGGGCTCTCCTTCGGAAAGCACCCGATGGCGCCAACGATTAGCCCTAACAAGACGTGGGAGGGTTTTGCCGGAGCTGCTGTCGCCTCTGTTACTGCGGGAATTCTTCTCGCACTCTTCATGATTGACCAACCCGTGTGGGTAGGAATCATCTTTGGCCTTGTCATTCTCGGCACCGCCACGATGGGAGATCTCGCGGAATCGTTGATCAAGCGTGACTTGGGGATCAAAGACATCAGCACGTGGCTTCCCGGGCATGGCGGGTTCCTTGACCGCGTTGATTCATCGTTGCTCTCGGCCGCTGCCGGCTACGCGCTGTTTCTTATCTTCGCGTAGGGCACAATAGAACTGTGAGCACCACTTTCCCCCGAACCCGCAAGTCGAAGTTGGGTTACAACGTTGACCAAGTTGAGGACTTCCTTGAGGAGGCGCGCAGTGCGTACACCTCTGACAGAGCCGGCACGGCTGTGGTCTCGTCGCGCAGCATCCGCAAGCTCGCGTTCGCCATGCAAAAAGGTGGCTACTCGCCTGTGCACGTCGACTCCGCTCTAGAGCGCCTCGAAGACGCATTCGCCGCTAGAGAGCGTGATCGTTCGATCGATGATCTTGGTGAGTCGGCGTGGTACGCCAATGCCAGGTCTGAAGCCCAAGAGATCCTCAACAGGCTTGCCCGGCACACGGGCAAGAAGTTTTCTCGGGTCAGCTCGTTCACGACCGGCTACGCGACAAAAGATGTCGACGCGTTTGCAGAAGAACTGGCTAACTACTTTCAACATGGTGCCCCACTCACGATCGAGCGCGTGCGCACGGTCGCTTTTCGCAGCGTCAAGGGTGGTTATCGTGAGTCGCAGGTCGATTACCTTCTCGACTCTGTGATTGATGTGATGCTGGCTGTTCGCTAGTTCCTTCTGTTTTTTCAGGTCTGTGGGCTAACATCGCCAATATTGTGGTAAAAAATTCGCGAACAGCTATTCTCCGCGCTCAGGCAAAAAGCCAGGGCGCGGATCTCTCTGGGCGCCACACACGTTTGTCGTGGAGCCTCCCCATCTTCGCGTCCCTAGCGAGCTTGGGCTTCGTAGCCACCTTCATGATGGTTCCACCCAACCCAGTCAGCGTGGTCTCTGCGGCCAGCTTGCCCGTGAATTCGATTGAGCGGGCCGAAGTGCAGTCCCTCACTGTCGCAGAGGGATTCGTCAACGAGATCGCGCGCGACAAGTTCGCCGTCAAAGAGATCGTCGTTGAACCGGTGTTGCCTGCTGCACCCGTAGCGCCAGCTGCAGGAGTTCCTGATCCTGGCACCGCGCAAGCGATCGCGAAATCAATGCTCGCGGCTCGCGGCCTTGGCGACGACCAGTACAACTGTTTGGTCAGCCTGTGGAATCGCGAATCAGGGTGGAACGTGTACGCCATGAATTCGTCTAGTGGCGCCTACGGCATCCCGCAGGCCCTTCCTGGCAGCAAGATGGCGACCGCTGGCGCCGACTGGGCCACAAACCCCGCGACGCAGGTCGCGTGGGGACTCAGCTATATCGAGGGCCGCTACGCGACACCGTGTGGTGCCTGGTCTCACTCTGAGAACAACGGCTGGTACTAGTTCCGCTTGATCGAACGCATAAGCTTGAGCTATGCCTCGTTCGAATCGCCCCCGCGGCAGGCGTCGCCCTGACGATGGCGACCGTGGTGACCTAAGTCAGGCGCTATACGGTTCGCGTCGCACCGAGCACAAGTCAGACGGCGAATGGAACGTTCAGCCGGTTTCGTCCGGCAACGCCGTGAAGACTTACACCTGCCCCGGATGCTCACAGCCCGTGACTGTTGGCGTCGCGCACACGGTCACCTGGCGCGCCGACGGAATCATGGGTGAAGCAGACGACCTCGCGGCGCGACGCCATTGGCACCAGCACTGCTGGAAAATCAGATTGTGAGAGTTAACTCGTGAGCGAAGCTATTAGAGGCGCCACCGAACTTCCCGCCACTCGTGAGAATATCGAATTGCACACGAGCGATGGCTTCACCCTCGTTGGTGAGCTTTCTCTGCCCGAGTCGGGTCATATCGCCGCAACCCTGGTGACCTTGCACCCGCTGCCAACGGCCGGCGGCTTCATGGACTCGCACATCATTCGTAAGGCAGCAGCGCGGTTGCCTGCGCTTGCGGATATTGCGGTGTTGCGGTTCAACTTTCGAGGGGTCTCATCACCGCGCGGTACTTCAGAGGGATCCTTTGGCGAAGGGAAACTTGAGCAACTCGACCTCGCTGCCGCGATGGATTTTGTGCGCGAACGGGGCTTGCCCAATGTGTGGCTGATGGGCTGGTCTTTTGGCACAGAAGTCACTCTCAAGTTTGGCCGCGAGCATCCCATCACTGGCGCGATATTGCTTTCACCGCCTCTTCACCGCGCGAGCGATGACGAGCTAGCAGCGTGGGCGGGTGATGATCGCCGCCTAGTTGCGATCATCCCGGAGCTTGATGACTATTTGCGGCCAGAAGAGGCCGCGAAGCGCTTTGCTTCCGTGCCCGAGGTTGAATTCGTCGTCGTTGAGGGAGGAAAGCATCTCTGGGTGGGAGAGGCGCAGACCTACCGCGTGCTCAGCGAGGTTGTGGCGCGGCTGAACCCGATGGTGCTGCCTTTGCCACGCACGTGGCCGCCGGAGCCTTCCCAGCCGCGGTAAGCGCGCGCGCCGCCTCCGTTTAGAGGTCTGCCTGGCGCGGAACAATAACCTGTTGAACGATAAGCAGGATCGCCGCGGCCACGGGAATGGCGATCAGCGCGCCCAGAGGGCCTAGCAGCGTTCCTCCAGCGAGAACCGCGATAACGACGAGTGCTCCGGGTACTTTCACCGCTTTAGTCATTATTCGTGGGTTGAGAACGTAGGCCTCAAGCTGCATATAGATCAAGAAATATATACCGACCGCGATCACGCTTGGGGCACCGTTGAACAGCAACACGAGCAGGGTGATGACAATCGAACCACTCAGTGTTCCTACGAGAGGGATGAGTGAGCCAACAAACGCGATGAATGCCAGCAACGCTGAATACCGCACGGGCAGCCCAAACGCTGGGAAGATCCACGTGAGCACGATGAATGACAGCACGCCGTTGACGAGCGCCAACGACGCTTGACCGATGACATACCGTCCGACTGCGGTGCTGACCTGCTCAGCGAGATCGATGAAGGTGGCGCGCCTAGACGCGGGGACCAGCCGGTAGATGCCCGATTTGATGCTGTTGATCGATGAAACAAAGTAAATCGTCAGAATGAGCACGATAAAGGCGCCCGTGATGCCGGTGGCGATACCGATGCCGACCGCAAAAACGCCTCCGCCAATCGTGGTGAAGTCGAGTTCGCTTACCCACGTTGTGAAACCATCGAGCAGGTCCTGCACTTCGAGCCAAGGAAACGCCGTCTCAACGTTTTCGCGGATCGTTCCGTCGATGAATGCCGTCACGACTCGCGGAATCGCCCGAGAAGCTGTGCGCACTTGTTCTGCGATCACGGGGACTATCGCAAACACCAGTCCCGCAAAGACGCCGAGTACGCCGACCAATACGGTGAGAATTGCCGTCCACCGGGGAAACTTCTTCGTCTCAAGCCAGGTCACCAGCGGATCGAGTCCGAGCGCAAGGAATAGCGCCGCACCCACATAGGTGAGGATCGTAGCCAAGGAGATGATCGTTTGGCCGATTCCGACCGCGACGAGTACACCCAGGCCGCCCAAAAGTCCGAGGCGGAAAGGGTTGAGAATCTTCATTGCGAGGCTCCGTCCGGCCTGTAGCGACAAGGTGTCAGGCTGGACGCAATTCTAAGTGCCCGCGGGCAATTTACTGGCCAACGTCTTCGGCTTGGCTGAGAACTCCGCGCAGGTTCTCGAAGTAACCGGCGACGGTCTCTCGCTCCGCCTTGATCTTGGCGAGGCGTTCCTCGGCGTCGCTGACAAGCTCATTCGAACGCTTCTCGGCATCGTCGACGAGCGACTTGGCGCGCTGCTCAGCATCCGCAATTTCGTTGGCAGCACGCTCGGATGCATCCGCCAGGATGGACTTCGCTTCAGCCTGCGAGTTGTTGCTGAGCTCTTCGGCTTCGTGGCGCTTGGCATTTGCTTCTCGCACAGCCTCGCCCAGTTGCGCTTGAGCTTCCTCGAGGTAGTTCTGTGTCTGAGTTGAGGCTTCCTTGTGCTGTGCCAAGAACTCTTTCTCGGCGTCATCACGTCGTGCGGCAATCTCTTGTTCCAGCGCGATGCGGGCTGCGTCAGCTTCGCGTTCGATTGTGCTGCGAGTTTCTTCGAGCTGGTGCTGGATGGCTGCCCGAGTTGACTCCACTTCATTAGCGAGTTCTGCGCGCTGGCGTGCGATGTCTCGCTCTAGGTCTGCGGTTTGTTTGTGCACGTCGTGGGCTAGGGCCGCGCGAGTCTCTGTGTCTTCGGTCTCGAGTGCGGTTCGCTTATTGTCGATCTCAGCATCGAGGTCTGCGTGGCGACGCGCCATCTCTTCTTCGAGCCCAGCGGTTGCCGACGCGATCTCTGCTTCGAGCTCGTTTCGGCGCGTTGTCATCTCGGTTTCGAAGTCTGCTCGTGCCGTTGCGGTTTCGAGTTCGAATGCGCTGCGCGCGGTAGTGATCTCGTCTTCGAGACCCGCACGAGTCGCCTCAACGTCTGCATCAAGGGCGGCTCGCGTTGAACTCACTTCCTTGGCGAGTGCCTTCGTTGTCGAAGTGACCTCGCGGTCTAGTGCCTTCTTTTGCGCCGCCAGATCAGCTGCAAGTTCGTTTCGGGTCAACTTGACGTGTGCTTCGAGGTCGGCCCGCGTAGTTGTCACCTCGTCTTCGAGCGCTGCCGTGGCGGTCGCAACCTCGTGTTCCAAGTTCGAACGAGTCGTTGTGACTTCTTGTTCAAGGGCCGCTTGCGCAACTTTGACTTCTTGTTCGAGCGCCGTCTTCGTCGTCGTAACTTCTTGTTCGAGGGCTGCTTTCGTGCTTGTTACCTCGTGTTCGAGAGCCGCCTGTGTAGTCGATACCTCGTCGTCGAGCGCTGCACGGGTGCTGCTGACGTCGCTGTCGAGTTGTGCCCGTGCTTCGCGTTCGCGGTGCTCCCACTGTTCGCGTGCTTCAGCGAGCTCGTTCTCCAGCGCTGCGCGTGTGCTGAGCACATCTTTTTCCAGTTCGCTGCGAACACGAGCTGCTTCAGACTCAACTGCAGTGCGGGTGGCTACAGTCTCTGCTTCGAGTGCGGCGTAAGCAGCATCGAGCTCTGCCTTTTGCTTGGCCTGCGCTGCTGCGCTTTCGTTGGCGAGCGTCGTGCGCGCCGCCTTCGTTTCATTGGCGAGCGTGGTGTGAGCTGCTTTAGTTTCGTTGGCGAGGGTTTCGCGAGCTGTTGTTGTTTCAGTTTCCAACTCGCCGCGAGCGGTGTCGATTTCGCGCGCGAGGTCGGTGCGGGCCTGTTCGACATCGCGTTCAAGGTCGTCACGTTGCTTCGTGTTTTCGGCTTCGAAGGTGGCGCGGCCAAGTTCGGCATCTCGGGCGAGCGCTTCGGCAGCCTCGCGGGCTTCAGCCACTTCGGTAGCGGTGCTGGCGCGAAGTTCGGTCATTGCGCGCTCAGTTTCGGCACGAAGGGCGGCAGCTTCGCGCTTAGCAGACGTGCGAGCATCCGCAGCTTCAGTAGCAACGGCGCCTCGAATGGTGGCGGCTTCGCGTGCAGCATCTGCAGTGAGTTGCGCTGCTTCGTCGCGAGCGCGGGCAATGAGAGCGTCCGCTTCGGCCCGCGACGCTTTGGCTAGCGAATCTGCTTCGCGATTGGCATCCGCGAGAATTCGCTCTGACTCGCCAGTTGTTTCGTTACGAAGGTTCGTGGTTTCTGCCTGAACGGCCTTGCGCATTTTTTCGGCGTCGATATCAGCTTGGCTGATCAACTGCGTTGAGTGCTCCTCGGCAACGCGGAGCATGCTCTCGAGTTTGGAGCCGAGTCCGCTATATGTGGGGCTGCCCGACTCGTCGAGTTCTGCTTGCAGATCTTCATTGACGGCAAGCAGCCGCTTGACCTCTTTTGTGGAGGCCGTTCGGTCGGCTTTGGCGGCAACAAGTTCGCGACGAAGTTCGCCAATGAGCTTGTCGACATCGTCCTTCTTATAGCCGCGCATTTCGGTGCCGAAATCAGTGTCGTTGGCGGCCAAGACGTCTCCTCGAAGTCAGCGGAAAGGACCTTTCGAGTTTAGTGGTGCTGAGCCGCTTACTGTGATTCGGGCCTCGCTGCGTTTAGTGCACTCAACGTTCTCCCAGCCAGTTCCCAGATGACGAACTAGGTGCCCACACACCCATCGGCTAGTCTGGAACGTCTTTGTTGTTGCCTACCCGCCTAGATCGGGCCCTCAACCTGCAGACCGAACTGAGGTTCCGCCACGGTGGCGAAGGGTTTCGTGGCGCAAGTCACAGGGGCAGCACGAAAGGAGAGATAGTGAGATTCGTTCTCGCCATAGTTAGTTTTATGCTCGCGGCCGTAATGATTGGCTTCGGCATCGCGCAGCAAACCATTCTTGCGACGCCTGATGAGGTCAGTGTGTCGGCTGAAACTGACGGCACCGCACCCCTCACTGTGGTTGATGGGGCTGCGTTCAACGCATATTCGGGCAACCAGACAATCAGTGTGGCGGGCCCAGGGCGCATCGTTGCCGCCTATGGCCGCACGTCAGACGTACTGGCCTGGGTCGGTGATGCCAGCTACAACATGGTTACCGTCGATCCCGAGTCGGGTGAGCTGGTGGCTGAGGCGATTCGCGGCAGTGAACAAGAAGTGCCGGACCCCTATGATTCTGATCTGTGGCTTGAGAACTACACGGCTGACCTTGAGCTCGCACTAACCGTCAAGATACCTAGCGACGTCTCATTCATTCTGGCTGCTGACGGCGTAGAACCAGCCCCCAACACCGTTTCGCTCTCGTGGCCGCTCGACAACAGCACGCCGTGGGCCGCACCGCTGATTTTAGGAGGCGCTGCCGTGCTTCTCCTTGGGCTCATCTTCCTGATGTGGGCCGTGCACCACATGCGCCGCGCCGGAGGACCTCGTCGGAAGCAACAAAAAATGCCCAAGGTGCCCAAAAAGCCTCGCTACAAGCCGTCGAAACGATTAGTACGCAGCAGTGAGAGCAGCGCCGTCACGACGACTAAGCGCATCGCCGTTCCTGCGGTGCTGCTGAGCGCATTGATCTTGAGTGGATGCACGGTCACGTCGTCTCCTAGCGCAACTGAAGAGGTGAGCGCCCCGACCCCATCGCCGACCTCTACCTCACCAGGCAGCGAAACTCTGCCGCCCGCGGCATCCGTGCGCCAGGTGGAGAAGATTGTTGCTCGAGTGAGTGCGGTCTCGCTTGAGGCGGACGAGTCCCGCGACGCTGACCTCATCACGACACGATTTACCGATGCGGCGCTTGAGTATCGTCTCGCCAACTACAAGATGCGCACGGCAGACAGCTCCATTGCGTCGCCGATTGCCATTCCCGACGGTCCTGTGCAGTTGACGCTGCCACAGCAAACCGACTCGTGGCCGCGCACCGTGTTCACGATCATCCTCGACGAGACTGATACCACCGTTGCGCCCATCGCACTCTTCCTTGAGCAAGCGTCGCCTCGCGAGAACTACAAAGTCAGCTACTCGATGAACCTAGAACCCTCAGTGGTGTTCCCGGATGTAGTCGCCGCCAGCGTCGGCACATCGCGCTTGGCTCCAGATAGTGGTTTGCTTCGTTCATCACCAACCGAAGTGGCGCTCGACTATGCCGAAATTCTCGAACAGGATGTTGACAGCGACTCCTACCTCGACTTCGAGGTTGACGGCGACAGTCTGCGAGTGAACGTCGGCCTCGCCGTGAAAAACAAAGAGAAGGCTGAGCTTTCGAGCACAGCAACCCTCACCTACGGCCACGCACTTGGCTCGGCCGAGCCGATCGCGATGGCGACCGTCGATGCGGGAGCGATTGTTGCAGTGCACCTCTATGAGACAAAAGTTGCGAAACCGAAGGAAGAAGGCTCGGCGGTGACCTTTAGCGGTCAGACGAAGGCACTTTCAGGGATCTCTATCACAGAAACTGGCATCAAATCTACCTACGGGGATCAGCTACTCTTTTATGTTCCGGCAGCAGGTAGTGCCGAAAAAATCGTCCTGCTCGGATACACCCAAGGACTTGTTGCAGCATCGGAGTTGAATTGACAAACACCCCACTGAACGCCGCTAGTTTGCGCGGTGCCGTCGACCTCTCATCATTGGTTCGTCAGCACAATACGCCCGCCACTGCTTCGACTGCCGGAGAAGCACCGCAGTCGGGTGGCTTTGCGACCAACGCCAATGATGCATCGTTCACTCAAGTACTTGAACTCTCGAACACCGTTCCAGTGATCGTAGAGTTCTTCGGTCAAGGCATTGAGCCGACTCTTGAGCCAACAATCTCTGCCTATGCGGGCAAATTCGCTCTCGTGACGGTTGACGCTACGAACAACCCCCAGCTTGTTCAGGCCTTCCAAGTGCAGCAGGTTCCGACCGTTGCTGCCGTGATCGGTGGGCGGCCCGTGCAACTCTTTGCCGGGGTCCTGTCTGAGAACGAACTTAAAGAGGTGCTTGAGCAGGTCTTGCAGCTTGCAGCACAAAACAATGTGACCGGAACGCTGCCGGCTGGTGAGGCATCCGAAGATGATGCTCAGGAGCCCGCAGAAGAGCCGCTGCCGCCGCTGCATCAAGAAGCATATGATGCTATCGCTGCCGGCGATTTTGCTACCGCGATCTCAAAGTACGAGTCCGCCATCGCACAGAACCCCCGCGACCAGCAGGCGGTTGCTGGGCTAGCCCAAGTGTCGCTGCTCGCACGACTTGAGAACGAAACGGCAGACTCGGTGCGCAGCGTGGCCGCGCAAGATCCTACTGATGTAGCAGCCCAGCTGGCCGTTGCTGATCTTGACGTGTCTGGTGGTCACTTGGGCGACGCATTCGCTCGCTTGCTTGAGCTTTTTCCTTCTGCGGATGTCGATGGTAAGAACGCGATTCGCACCCGCATGCTCGACTACTTTGAAATTGCGGGCGCCGAAGACTCTCGGGTAGCTGATGCCCGTCGTCGCTTGACCCTCCTTCTCTACTAACGCTTTCAGTAGTGGGGCGAACCCAGCTCACAGATGCAGACTATTGCGAGCGACAGCGGCGATCGTTGCTCTAGTGGCCCGCACAAGGTCGCTGGGGGCGAGCTCGATATCGAATCCGCGCTTTCCGCCGCTGACAAACACGGTGTCAAACAGCTCGACTGTTTCATCGATGACGGTGCGGTGAGCGGTTTTTTGGCCGACCGGGCTGATACCTCCCACAACATAGCCGGTGCGGCGTTGAGCCACGATCGGGTCAGCCATAACCGCTTTCTTGCCGTGAACCGCCATAGCGAGCGCTTTGAGGTCGAGCTTTCCTGAGACAGGAACAACGGCAACGACGAGTTCACTGTCCACCATCGCCATCAGCGTCTTGAATACTCGTTCGGCGTTGATTCCTAGTTCGGTTGCCGCCTCGAGACCAAACTCGGTGGCAGAGGGGTTGTGGTCGTACGGGTGCGCGGTGAACGCGATTCCGAGTGCGTCAAGCGCAACTGTGGCTGGGGTCCCGAGCGCCATTAGCACGCACCGGCAGTTGTCAGCGGGGCGATCAGGTCGAAGCGAGGGTGCATGCGATCTAGAGTAATGACACACGGGCATCCACGGGGAGTGCGCGCGAGAGTAGCGGAGTATCGGTGACTATCTATCTGGATCATGCGGCCACGACGCCGATGCGTCCTGCCGTGGTTGAGGCATTCGCTGCGGCCCTCCCACTGGTAGGCAACCCTTCGTCGATTCACTCCCAGGGGCAGTCGGCAAAACGCATGCTTGAAGAAGCTCGCGAGACTGTTGCCGCAAGCCTGGGGGCTGATTCCGTTGAGGTCACTTTTACTTCCGGGGGAACTGAGGCGATCAACCTCGCTATCAAGGGGCTGTTTTGGGACCGAAATTCTGGTGCGGTTGTCCGTCCGCGAATCTTGGTAGCGCGAGCCGAACATCACGCCACGATTGATGCAGTGGAGTGGATGCGCGAGCACGATGGAGCAGTGCTCGACTGGATTCCTGTTGATGCTTTCGGCCGCGTCGACGTCGACTACGTTCGCGAAGCGCTCGCGGAGGACGTTGCGCTTGTGACGATGCTCTGGGCCAACAACGAGGTCGGAACCCTTCAGCCAGTTTCTGAGGTTTCGGCGCTCGCTGCAGCTCACGGGGTTCCTGTACATGTGGATGCCGTGTCAGCGTTCGGCTATGTACCGCTCGATTTTCATTCTTCGGGGGTCGCGGCGCTGAGTGTGTCTGCTCACAAGATCGGGGGACCGGTTGGGGCGGGCGCGCTGGTAATTGCGCGTTCGGCGTCGGTGACGCCGCTAATTCACGGTGGCAGTCAGCAGCGTGCGCGTTCGGGAACTTTGGATGCTCCTGGCGCGGTTGCGTTTGCCGCCGCTGCCCGGGCGGCGACAGGGGGCTTGGCGGAGAGCGCTCAACGATTGGCCGGGCTGCGAGACTTGCTGATCGCGGGAGTGCGCTCGGCGGTGCCAGACGCGGTGCTTCGCGGCGATCCCGATGCACGGCTGCCGGGTAATGTGCACTTCACCTTCCCCGGCTGTGAGGGCGATTCGCTGTTGTTCTTGCTTGATGTTGCTGGATTCAGTGTGTCGACGGGTTCGGCCTGCCAAGCGGGGGTGCCTGAGGCCAGTCATGTGTTGCTTGCCATGGGTCTTGATGAGCCGACGGCGCGCGGTGCACTGAGAATTTCGTTAGGGGAGTCGACGACTGCTGACGAAATCGCACTGTTTGTGCAGGCACTGCCACGGGTTGTTGAGCAGGCTACTGCTGCAGGATATTCGAGCCGAGACACTGTTCTGGGTCATTATCCCGGCGCCTAGCGCAGCCGCGCCACATATTGACAGTCTTCACTTGCACCTGTAAGTTTTTCATTACAGATGGAGGTGGCCTGTGAACTCTGACGAACTCGGTGCCTGGTTGGCGGCAGTTGCCAATCCGCAGCGCATGCGAATTCTTGCGGAGCTCTCTGGGGGACAAAAACATGTCAGTGATCTGGCCAGACGAGTCGGGATGTCGCGCGCTCTTTTATATATGCACCTAGCGAAGCTCGAGGAATCGGGTTTTGTCGCTGGCCATCACGAACTGAGCGACGACGGTAAAGCACTCAAGTTTTTCGAAGTCGTGCCCTTTCGCGTGACGGTAACACCAGCGTTGCTCGCCAGAGCAGTGACTCAGTCAGCGAAAGACCTCGAAGCAGAAGCACAACACCCCAGCAACAACACTCACGAAGGAAAATAATGGAACTCTTCTTTAGCCTCTGGTTCTGGATTGGCGTTATCGCTGTCACCGGAATCATCGCCGGCGTCATCACGAACGCCGTAAATAAGAAGGCCGAGACGGCCAAGCACGTCGCGGACTCTCAGGCAGGCGGCGACTATCGCGCACTCGCCGAGCAAACTCTCGAGGCCAACCGAGCACTTCTTGAACACCTCGGTGCCGTTGAGCAGCGACTTGCGGCCGTGGAAAAGACCCTCACCGACATCCCGCAGTAAGAACTTGCCCAGTGACACCTCTCGTACACTGGTTCTATGAAGGTTTTAGCGGCAATGAGTGGCGGAGTGGACTCCGCGGTAGCTGCCGCGCGGGCAGTTGAGGCAGGGCACGAAGTCGTCGGAGTGCATTTGGCGCTCAGTAGACAGCCCGGCACCCTGCGCACGGGCGCCCGCGGTTGTTGCACCATTGAAGATTCTATGGATGCGCAGCGGGCGGCCAACATCATCGGCATCCCCTACTACGTGTGGGACTTTTCTGAGAGATTCAAGCTCGATGTTGTGGATGATTTCATCGCCGAGTACACGGCCGGACGCACACCTAACCCCTGTATGCGCTGCAATGAGCGCATCAAGTTTGCGGCCCTTCTCGAGAAAGCTGTTGCTCTGGGCTTCGATGCGGTTGCTACCGGCCACTACGCCAACATTGTTGACGATGAGCAGGGCAATCGCGAACTGCACCGAGCAGCAGCGTGGGCGAAAGACCAGTCGTATGTTTTGGGCGTGCTCACTACCGAACAGCTTGCCCACAGCATGTTCCCCCTAGGCGCGACGCCGTCGAAGGACGAAATCCGCGCAGAAGCAGCCGAACGTGGTTTGTCGGTAGCAAACAAGCCAGATTCCCACGACATCTGCTTTATCCCCGATGGCAACACTCGCGGATGGCTCGCCGATAAAGTCGGCGCTGAGCAGGGTGAGATTCTTGACCGCTCCGGAGACGTGCTCGGCAAGCACGAGGGTGCCCTCGCCTTCACGATTGGTCAGCGCAAAGGCCTGAATGTCGGGTATCCGACGGATGACGGCAAGCCCCGATTTGTGTTGGAGATTCGCCCCAAGACCAACCAGGTTGTTGTTGGGCCACGCGAAGCGCTCGCATTGGCAGAAATTGCAGGCACCACGTTCTCGTGGGCAGGCCTCGATCCTCTCGCATCGGGATTCATTTCAGAACCGGGCGAAAGTTTTGAGTGCCATGTTCAAGTGCGCGCCCACTCTGACCCGATGCCCGCGGTTGCGCGAGTGGACGCTGCAGCCTTAGACGCCGAGGGCATCGAGACGGGCCCCGAGCTTGTGGTGACTCCCCACGAACCGCTCAATGGCGTGTCGCCCGGCCAAACTGCCGTGCTCTACGTTGGCACGAGGGTTCTCGGGCAGTGCACGATTGCGCGCACCGTTTCCGCGGTTCCCGCACAGGTGTAGGCCTTTGCCACTGCTCCTGATGGCCACTGCTCCTGATGGCCACTGTGCGCAGCTTTCGTCGTAGGCGCTGTTTACACTTGACTAGTGGCCAACAACACCGAGAAATCCGGTTCAACGAGCGAATCTGACGACCAGGTCGCCGCGACTACTGATCCCACTTTGGCGGTAGCGCACGATGAAGTCGACAAGCTAACAACACGCATCCTTGAGCTCCGGGATGCCTACTACGTTCGCGATGAAGTTCTTGTAGACGATGCCGAATACGACGAGCTGATTAGCCAGCTCGAGCAACTCGAGCGCGAGCATCCAGAACTACAAAGCCAAGACAGCCCCACGCTGCGCGTTGGGGGCCGGGCGGCGACACTCTTTGACCCTGTGGAACATGGTGAGCGCATGCTCAGTCTCGACAACGTGTTTTCGCTTGAGGAGTTCGCTGAGTGGACCGCGAAGGTCCAGCGGGACTCTGCACGGCACATTGATTTCTTGTGTGAGCTCAAGATCGATGGTCTCGCGATTAACCTTCGCTACATCGATGGTGTGCTCGTGAGTGCTGCTACCCGGGGTGATGGTCGAGTCGGAGAAGACGTAACGGAGAACGTTGTGCGCGTTGAGGGGATCCCGAAGCGATTGCAGGGCAACGGTCATCCACCCATTGTCGAAGTTCGAGGTGAGGTCTTCATTCCTCTGGAACTATTCCGCGAGCTCAACGCTGAACAGACCCGCATTGGTGAGAAAGTTTTCGCAAACCCTCGCAATGCTGCTGCAGGATCACTTCGCCAAAAATCCGAAGGCAAGTCTGAAGAAAAGCTTGCACACATGCGTCGCCGATTGTCATCGCTGCGGATGCTCGTGCACGGTATTGGGGCGTGGGATGGCACGCGCGCCGAACACAAGCCCATTCGCAGCCAAAGCGAAATCTATGGCGAGCTGGCTAAGTGGGGCCTGCCAACAAGCACGCACTTTCGGGTCGTTGACTCCGGTGAGAAGGCCGCAGACTTTATTCGCTATTACGGGGAGCACCGCGACAGCGTTGAGCATGAGATTGACGGCATCGTTGTAAAAGTCGACGAGCTGGCATTGCACGAGGAACTCGGTGCCACGTCGCGGGCCCCTCGCTGGGCGATTGCTTATAAGTACCCACCAGAGCAGGTCAACACCAAGCTCCTCGACATTGTGGTCGGCATCGGGCGCACGGGGCGGGCCACCCCTTACGCCGTCATGGAGCCGGCACACGTCGCCGGATCCGTCGTTCGCCAAGCCACCCTGCACAATCAGGATGTCGTCAAGCGCAAAGGCATCTTGATCGGCGACACCGTTGTGTTGCGAAAAGCGGGCGATGTGATCCCCGAGATTCTCGGGCCGGTGGAAGAACTGCGTGACGGTACCGAATCCGCGTTCGAGATGCCGAAGAACTGTCCAGAGTGTGGAACGCCCCTACGCCCCATGAAAGAGGGCGATATTGATTTGCGGTGCCCGAACGCGCGAAGTTGCCCCGCGCAGGTCCGCGGACGTATCGAGCACGCTGGCAGTAGGGGTGGCTTCGATATCGAAGTGCTCGGTGAGGTTGTCGCGCGCGCGCTGACACAGCCTCGGTACCCAGAAGTACCGCCCCTCATCAACGAAGCAGCACTGTTTGATCTCACCGTCGAGGACATTTTTCCGATTGTTGTCGCTGTCCGTGACTCGGAGACTGGCAAAGTCGTTACTAATGACGATGGTAGTGAACGGTTGATTACCCCTTTTAGGCGCGTGCGTAAGGTCAGTGGTGCCAGTGCGGACCCCGCGTTCGATGCCAATGTTAAAGAATTCGCTGGCGACGACGACGCTGTTCCGTCGACTAACGCGATGAAGCTCATCGCCAACCTGCAAGAAGCGAAGATCAAGCCACTGTGGCGACTTGTGGTGAGCCTCAGCATCCGCCACGTTGGCCCGGTTGCAGCCCGCGCCCTCGCCGACTACTTCGGTTCTCTTGACGCCATTCGTTCCGCGACTCGTGAGCAACTCGCTGCCGTCGACGGTGTTGGCGAAATTATTGCCGACTCGGTTGCTGACTGGTTCGAAATTGACTGGCACCAAGAGATCGTTGCTCGCTGGGCAGCATCGGGCGTTCGCTGGTCGACACCCGGTCATCCTGGTCCCGGAGCGGCGCAGTCAAACGAGGGTCCGCTGGCAGGGCTTACGATCGTCGCCACCGGCAGTCTCGACGGCTTCACCCGCGAGGGTGCACAAGAAGCAATTATCGCCGCGGGGGCGAAAGCAGCGTCTAGTGTCAGCAAAAAGACTGATTATGTGGCTGCGGGGCCCGGAGCAGGATCTAAGCTGACGAGAGCGGAAGAACTGGGGATTCGAATTCTTGATGCAGCACAATTCGCTAGGCTCCTCAACGAGGGTCCCTCGGCTCTAGACGACTAGCTGTAGTTCCCACTGAGGTTGTGGACGCGGTCTGATGGTGTTTGGCCGCCGATGCCGGTGTGGGGTCTGTGAAAATTGTAGTGGTGGAGCCAGATCGGATATTCAGCGGCTCTAGCTTCGTCGCTGAGGTAGGTAGCGGCGTAGGCCCATTCCGTGGCGAGTGTTCGGTTGAATCGTTCAACTTTTCCGTTGGTTTGCGGCCGGTAGGGACGCGTGCGAACGTGTGTGATCTCGCCGAGAGCAGCCGCGAAGTGTTGTGACCGGTAACAGGCGCCATTGTCGGTCATCACGGCGGTGACAGTGATGCCCGCCGCGGCGAAAAACTTGTTGGCGCGGATCCAGAAACCTGCTGCGGTCTCCTTCTTCTCGTCGGTAAGGATCTCAGAGTAGGCAAGCCTGGAGTGGTCGTCGACGGCATGGTGCAGGAACGAATAACCGCGGCCGCCGTGGTGTCCCTTGTTGGGACGGCCGACCGCGCGGCCGAGCATCCGGTGACCGCCACCGTCTGGGATGCGGCCCTGTTTCTTAATATCGACATGTACCAGCTCTCCCGCGATGGCCTTCTCGTAGCGGACCGGCCTCGGCCGCCGAACAGGAAGCCCGGTCGCTTGGTCCAGCCACGCCAACCTCGGCATCCGATATCGGGCCAACACCCGTTCCACCGTCGATCGATTCAGATGCAGGTGATAGCCGATCCGGTGTGGTCCCCAGCGACGAGTGAACCGGAGGGCAATGATGCGTCGCTCGATGCGAATCGGGGTGCGAGCGGGTGAGTATCTCGGCCGTGAGGATCGGTCCGTCATCGGCTGGCCAGCCCGGAAACGGGCAGCCCACTTTGCTGCCGTCGCTGGCGAGCACTGGAATCGTTCCGCGGCGCGTCGGGACGACCAACCGTCCTCGACGATCAGCCGCGCAAGACGAAGGCGTCCTTGCGGGGCAAAGGGAGCATTACTGTGAGTCACGAGGACCTCCGGTTAGAGATATGAGTGTGGTAACCCACATCCTGCCGGAGGTCCTCGCTAACTCAAACGATCACAACGTCCCTGGGAACTACAACTAGCCGATGCGAAGCGAAGTGAACGTTCCACCCCCGAAGGGGGCAGTTTTCCTCTAAGATTGCCGCAGCGTGTTCGTTTGCGGGGATGGCACACGACCCACGTTCCTGAGGGGATTGCCCGACCTTGCTGATAGAAATCGCAGTTGTCATAGCCACCTCGGTTGTCGGCTTGCCCGCGACCGAGGCCGCCGCTATGCCCTCTGCAGCGTTTCACTCAGTTGTGACAAGCGATGCACCGCCCAGTTTCGCGGGCCCTGTCCTTGAGCCAGCCGCTGGTGTATTCGGTGTCTCAAGTTCTGGCGCCGCCTCGTTTGGGGCGCAAACGCTTTCGACCCTCGCCCGCATTCCTGCCGGCAACATCTCGCAATACTTCGCGTCTCGCCCAGCAGCGGTTGAACAGATTCTCGCCGAACAGCCTCCGGCCCAAGAGGTCGCACTATGGTGGGGAGACCTTGATGCGGGTCGTCAAACTGCACTAGAAACTGCCTCGCCTCGGTTGGTCGGCAACCTTGAGGGCGTTCCTTACGCAATTCGCGATACCAGCAACCGCACGATGCTCAGCCACACCATCTCTGAACTAACCAGCCTGATGAACTCGGATGCCGGCCGGGCCGTTCAACAGACCGCCCACCAGCAACTCAACATGCTGTCGTCAATTTCGCAGTCACTAATCAACGAGGGCATTGAGCCAGAACGAACGCTCGTGACACTCGACGTCTCTGGTCAGGGGCGTGCTGCGATCGTCTTGGGAGACCTCAACGACGCCGACTATGTGAGCTTCTTGGTGCCCGGGATGTTCTTCACCATTGAAGGCCAGATGTCGTACTGGGTAGATGCTGCGAATGAGCTCTACTACCAGCAGCAGATGTGGCTCGACCACTTTGAATCTGGGTCCGTCTTTGTTCGCAACCAATCGGTCGCAACGGTTGCGTGGATCGGCTACGACACACCCAACCTGACCAATGTTGGGGCTATCGATAAAGCTGATCAGGGGAAGGATACTCTCGCGGGAGCCATCCTTGGGCTCCAGGCCGAGCGCGGCACCGACCAACCGTATATTTCTGTGGTTGCTCATTCCTACGGATCAACCGCTGCGATGATGGCGTTGTCCGAGTACGACTTCGACATTGATGCCCTAGCTCTTGTTGGGTCTCCCGGCAGCCCCGCGGAGTCGGTTGCTGACCTGAACGTGCGCGACGGCAACGTATTCGTGGGAGAAGCCGCGTGGGATCCGATCCCCAATAGCTCATATTTTGGCCCCGACCCGGGAGCGGAATCTTTTGGCGCCAAGTCGCTGGGCGTGAGTGGCGGTTTCGACATGATTATGAAGGAGCCTTTGACCGGCTCGGTTGGCCACAACGAGTACTTCACCCCCGGAAGCGAGGCTATGCGCAACTTTGCGTTGCTGTGCATCGGTCGAAGCGATCTCATCATCCCCGAGGGTGCGCCGCTTGTACAACGCGCGTTTGCAACATCCCAGCACAGTCAAGGCTGATGGGTGCGCGTACTGCCCACAGCATCCGGTTTTCTGGCGCGGGTGTTGGCGATGAGCGCCTGATCGTGCGCGTTCGCTCATCGCGGATCGCGAAGCCGAATACACTTGTACGGTTCCCCGTCTGTTTCCCATCTTCGGAGCTCCATGACTGACACCAATCCCGGTGCGATCACTAGCGAGGTCGTCACGCACCTCGCATCGCTCGCCCGCATCGCCCTCACCGCTGACGAAATCGAGAAGCTCACAGGTGAACTCGGTGCGATCGTCGACTCAGTTGCCAAGGTGAGCGAAGTCGCTACCGATGACGTTCCAGCGACGAGCCACCCGATTCCGCTCAGCAACGTGTTCCGACCTGATATTCCCGGCGTCACCCTCACCACTGAGCAGGCACTCGCCGGAGCACCCGAGCACGATGGTTCACGTTTTGCCGTCAGCGCGATTCTGGGGGAAGAGCAGTAATGGCAGAGAACAACGAACTCACCCGCATGTCGGCATCCGAGTTGTCTGGTCGGCTTAGTTCGGGTGAAGTGTCATCCGTTGAGGCCACTCAGGCACACCTCGCCCGGATTTTGGCTGTCGATGGCCAGGTCAACGCGTTCCTTCACGTATCAGCGAATGCGATCGCCAACGCCACGCGGATCGATGAACGGCGCGCTGCTGGCGAGCAGCTTGGTCCGCTAGCTGGTGTGCCCATCGCGGTTAAAGATGTGCTGTGCACGATCGATATGCCGACGACCGCCGGTTCCAAGATACTTGAGGGCTGGATTCCCCCCTACGACGCAACCCCCGTCGCAAAATTGCGTGCGGCCGGTTTGGTTCCGCTCGGTAAGACGAACATGGACGAATTCGCCATGGGCTCGTCAACAGAACATTCGGCGTATGGCCCCACCAAGAATCCGTGGGATCTTGGCCGTATTCCTGGTGGCTCAGGCGGCGGTTCTGCCGCTGCGGTTTCCGCGTTTGAAGCTCCGCTCGCTCTCGGATCTGACACTGGTGGATCGATCCGCCAGCCGGCATCCGTCACAGGTTCAGTCGGAGTGAAACCCACCTATGGCGGAGTTTCTCGCTATGGTGCGATCGCACTCGCGTCGTCGCTTGACCAGGTTGGCCCGGTTTCGCGCACAGTTCTCGACGCAGCCCTGCTGCACGACGTCATTGGTGGGCACGATCCTCGCGACTCCACCTCGCTTAACGAACAATGGCCATCGTTTGCGGCGGCTGCTCGATCGGGCTCTGCTGCTGAGAGCCTCAAGGGCACCCGCATTGGTGTCATCAAGCAGCTCGACAGTCCCGGCTTCCAGGCCGGTGTCTCGCAGCGTTTCCATGAGGCGCTTCAGTTGCTCACCGACTTCGGTGCCGAAATTGTTGAAGTGGATGCTCCGCACTTCGAATACGCCGTAGCCGCGTACTACCTCATCCTGCCGGCGGAAGCCTCGAGTAACCTCGCCAAGTTCGACTCCGTTCGTTTCGGACTGCGAGTCACACCTGACGGCGGCGGCACGGTCGAAGATGTCATGGCGGCAACCCGCGAGGCTGGATTCGGCCCCGAAGTGAAGCGACGCATCATCCTCGGAACCTATGCCCTCAGCGCTGGTTACTACGACGCGTATTACGGCAGTGCTCAGAAGGTGCGCACGCTTATCCAGCGCGACTTCGCTGCCGCGTTCGAGAAGGCAGACGTGCTGGTCTCGCCGTCGGCGCCGACTACGGCGTTCAAGTTTGGCGAGAAGCTCGACGATCCCATGGCGATGTACCTGAACGATGTCACCACAATTCCGGCGAACCTTGCCGGGGTGCCCGGTATGGGGCTGCCGATGGGGCTTGCTCCAGAAGACGGTTTGCCGACGGGGTTCCAGATCATGGCTCCCGCGCGTGGCGACGCTCGACTCTACGAGCTGGGTGCCACATTGGAGCGTTTGCTCGAGCAGCAGTGGGGTCACACTCTTCCCAGCCAGGCACCGTCGCTCGGCTAGAGCAGCACTTTCACCCGACCCCGACCCCGACCAGACCGTTCAGGTGGCCGCTGCACTTTTAGTGCTCGTCGGCGCTCTGGCGTTCTCGGTACGCGATTTGGTTCATCCGGTTCCCACACCGGATGCTGCAGAATCTGCGTGATCCGTTTCGGGAGAAGTCCGCCATGAGCCCTTCGCAGTTGGGGGCTTCGCAGCGGCGCAGTCGCCACATGGAGTCTGATCGTACGACGTCGACGAGTGCGAGTCCGACTTCGGCTTGAATGCGTTCGGCGAGCGGTGCGTCGGGGGAGTTGGCATGCAGGTGCCAGTCGATGTCGTCATGGCGTGCGAGGAATGGCAATGCGTTGGCCTCGGCGAGCATCGCGTTGATCTCACTTGCTGCGTTGTCTCGAGTGAGCTTCCAGACACCACGAATCCGATCTCGCACGAGTCGAACTTCGGCGAGTTCGGTGTCGTCTCGGTCGATGCGTCCGGTGTAGCGAAATCGTGTGATGAGGGCGTAAACGTCGTCACTGGTCGAGAGTTCGTCGAACCCGCTTCGGCTCGCGAAAACGTCGCTATTTCCGAGAGCAACGGCGAACTCCAGCGACTCGACGGTGTCAGGGGCAAAATGCAATTTGACTCCTTATTTCGTTCGAGACTAGCGTCAGCAGAAATACTCGTCAATTACGTTCAAAGCAGTCGCCAATGAAACGCTCAACCACGACACTCGGAATGCTCATCGCCGTCGTCGCCGCCGCCAGCTTCGGTCTATCGGGCGCGCTCATCAAACCCCTGCTCGAAGCGGGGTGGAGCCCAGCAGCAGCCGTCACTCTGCGAGTATTCATCGGAGGATTCGTGCTCGCGCCATTTGCGATTATCGCGCTAAAAGGCCGCTGGATTGCGCTCTGGTACGCTCGCAGCCGCATCCTGCTTATGGCAATTGTTGGCGTTTCCGCCACCCAGTTGGTCTACTTTGCTGCAGTGGAGCGCATCCCCGTTGGCATTGCCATCCTGCTGGAGTACATGGCGCCGCTCTTACTCGTGGCGTTTGCGTGGGCAACAACCCGCCGCATGCCCAAAGCTGTAGTGCTGATCGGTTCGGTGATCGCGCTCGGTGGGCTTGTCTTGGTGGTCTCTCCAGAAGGCTCGGGAGCACTCGACCCGCTCGGTATCATCTTTGGCGCAAGCGCTGCCGTCGGCGCGGCCGTCTACTACGTGATTGCGGCGCGCTCGAGCGAGGGACTCCCCGCAGTAGCTCTTGCAGCGGCTGGACTGCTCATTGGCGGAGTCCTCCTCGGGCTAGTCGGTGTGGTCGGCATCGTTCCCTTTGACATGCCGATGGTGGATGTCACGGTGCTGGGCTATGTGGTTCCGTGGTGGGTTCCGCTGCTCATCGTGGGTATTGTCTCCACCGGCATCGCGTATTCGACGAGCATTATGGCTAGCGAGATGCTCGGTTCCCGACTCGCCTCATTCGTTGGACTGCTCGAGGTGGTGTCGGCGGCCCTGTATGCCTGGCTGCTGATCGGGGAGAATCTTTCGTTGCCGCAGTTCATTGGTGGTGCACTGATTTTGGTGGGAATCGGCTTCGTGCGGTCTGAACGCAGCGAGGAGATAGGCGACTTCACGATTGAAGCAGAGGCCTTCCCGAGTGACCATGATGAGCCAATTTTGGCCCCAGCATCCGCGCCTCTCGAGCCGGGTACCGATACGGTGCCGCTGCGCCCCGTACAATCATCTGGTGGCTAAAGCTGAATTGATGGACTACGACAAAGCTCTCGAACTATTTGAGCCGGTGCTCGGTTTCGAGGTGCACGTTGAGTTGAACACCCAGACCAAGATGTTTTCTGATGCGCCGAACCCTGCAGCGTCGGGCGCTCAGCACGCTGAGCCGAATACCATGATCACTCCTGTTGATCTTGGTCTTCCTGGCAGCTTGCCGGTTGTCAACGAAGAGGCCATCAAGTATTCGATCTCTCTTGGCCTAGCTCTCGGTTGTGAGATCGCACCGAGTTCACGCTTTGCGCGCAAGAATTATTTCTATCCCGATCTGGCGAAGAACTATCAGATCAGTCAGTTCGATGAGCCGATCGCGTTCAATGGTTCGGTAGACATCGAGTTGGAGAGCGGTCGTGCGATCACGATTCCGATCGAGCGCGCGCACATGGAAGAAGACGCGGGCAAGCTCACGCACGTTGGTGGCTCCACCGGTCGTATCCAGGGTGCAGAGTATTCGCTGGTTGACTACAACCGTGCCGGTGTTCCTCTGGTCGAAATTGTTACGCACATGATCACGGGCACGGAAGCGGATGCTCCTGAGGTTGGCAAAGCGTATGTGTCCGCTATTCGCGACATTGTTCGTTCGCTCGGCATTTCCGAAGCCCGCATGGAGCGCGGGAATCTGCGCTGCGACGCGAACATTTCGCTCAGTCCTCGGGGTTCCGGAAAACTGGGCACACGAACTGAAACGAAGAACGTCAACTCAATGCGCAGTGTTGAGCGTGCGGTTCGTTACGAGATCCAGCGTCAGGCTGCGATTTTGCATCAGGGCGGCACGATCGTCCAGGAGACTCGTCACTGGCACGAAGACACGGGTGTCACGAGCGCCGGTCGCCCCAAGAGCGATGCCGATGACTACCGCTACTTCCCTGAGCCTGACCTGCTGCCGGTTGAGCCCTCGGCTGAGCTGATCGAGCAGCTTCGTGCGGCACTTCCTGAGCCCCCTGCTGAGCGCCGTCGTCGACTTCAGGCGGCGTGGGGATTCACCGACCTTGAGTTCCGTGATGTGAATAATGCAGGACTGTTTGGCGAAATTGAGTCAACTATTGAAGCAGGAACTACGGCGGCTCAGGCTCGCAAGTGGTGGACAGGCGAAATTGCTCGTCTCGCCAACATTCAGGGTGCAGACCCCAGTTCTTTGATTACCCCCGCGGATGTTGCGGCTCTCGTTTCGCTCATCACTGAGGGTGTGCTCAACGATAGCTTGGCGCGCCAGGTTCTCGAGGGTGTTATCGCCGGCGAAGGATCACCGGCTGAAGTTGTCGAGAGCCGTGGGCTGAAGTTGGTGTCGGATGACGGCCCGCTGATCGCCGCAATCGACGAGGCGCTCGCCGCTCAGCCGGATGTTCTCGCCAAGATACGCGACGGCAAGGTGCAAGCTGCCGGTGCTGTGATCGGTGCCGTGATGAAGGCGATGAAGGGTCAAGCTGACGCTGCTCGCGTTCGCGAACTTGTCTTGGAGCGTGCTGCGGCCGAATAGTGGGCTCGGCGCATGTCGGCTGCAGGCAGTAGCGTTGTTGTTATGTCTGAATCTGCCACGCTTGTTGTTGAAGTCCATGTTCCGCTCACCGCTGACACTGAGGTAGCGGAGGGTGAGAGCCGTTTTCCTTGGATTGAGACTCTTGTTGAGTTCACCAGCGAGCTCGAAGAGGGCGGCGAGATTTTCGTTGTCGAAGAGGGCGATGTTTTCAACGATGCCTATGTGATCGTGATCACGGGTGCCGATGAAGCGACTCTCACGGGTGTCGCGAATCGTGTGGCAAATTTGCCCGGGATCCCGACGGGCGTGTTTGCGGTCATCACGGACTCGGATGCCGACGAACTCGGGCAGGGCACGACGATCGAAATTTCCTAGGCTCTGCCGCGAGCGGTAGTTAGTCAAGTTTGCTGGTTTCGTGGGGGCGGCAGCATAAACTGAACGGGCACCGCAGCCGCCAGCCACAGCGTGTGATTCGCTCACCGCGCTGACGAGGGACGATCCGCCCCGCCTGCAGTAGCTTCGTACTACTGAAGAGCACAAAACATGACGAGCAAGACCCCGGTGGGCGCACCTTCTGACGCCGAATCTGTCCCGACAAGCATCTTTGCGCCCCAATTGGTGTGGACCACGGTCGGTGCATTCGCGCTCATCTTTTTGGGCGCGTTTGAGACCCTCGCGGTGACAACAGTCATGCCGACGATCAGCCGCGATCTCGATGGTCAGGCTCTGTACTCTGTTGCGTTCTCGAGCACTCTGGCGGCGAGCGTGATCGGGATGGTGCTGGCAGGTCGGTGGTCTGATCGAACGGGGCCGGCGTGGCCTCTGTTGGCGGCGATGGCTGTTTTCACCGTCGGTCTTCTTGTCGCGGGTCTCGCCGGCACGATGGGAATTTTCATTGGTGGACGTTTTTTGCAGGGACTTGGTTCGGGCGCACTCATCGTTGCTCTCTATGTGGTGGTTGCGCGGCTATACCCGTCAGTACTTCACCCGAAAATCTTCGGGCTGTTCGCGTCGGCCTGGGTCTTGCCATCGCTGATAGGACCGCCAGTTGCCGGTGTCGTCGCTGAGCAGATCAGCTGGCACTGGGTGTTCTTCGGTGTCGTGATTTTGGTTGCCGGTGCTGCTGGCGCGATTCTTCCGGCGGTGCGTGTGCTGTTGAGTCAGTCCGTCTCGCAGGCAGAACGGACTTCGGGCCGCGCCGCGATCGTCTGGTCTCTCGTTGTGGCGCTGGCGGTCATGGGCATCAGTCTTGGTGGTGAGCGCGAGGGAGTTTTCGCTTGGCCGCTCGCTCTGGGAGCTTTCGTGATCGCAATTGTCGCGCTGCGACCTTTGCTCCCTGCCGGAGCGCTCGTTTTTCGCCGAGGTCTCCCTGCCGCGATTATGCTGCGTGGGCTCGTCGCCGCCGCTTTCTTCTCTACCGAGGTTTATCTGCCGTATCTGCTTAATGAGCGCTATGGGCTTCCTGCGTGGCTTGCGGGCCTGATCCTGACCGTTGGCGCAGTGTCATGGGCAACAGGCTCAGCGCTTCAAGGTCGGCTCAGCGATCATGTTCCGCACGAGAAGGTCGTGGTCGTTGGTGCTCTGATGTTGACCTTTGGTATCACCACGCAGTTCGTCACTGCCTACCTCTCGCTTTCGGTGTGGGTTGCGGCGGCGGGGTGGCTCGTCGCGGGTGCAGGAATGGGCATCGCCTTTCCGAGAATCTCGACGCTCGTACTGGCTCACTCCACTGGTCGTGATCAGGGGTTCAATAGTGCAGCATTGTCGATTTCGGATGCAGCAGGTGGCGCCATTGCCATCGCATTCGGCGGTCTTTTTTTCACCGCGGTCGGCGGCTTAGCGAATGGCGCGGGGTTTGTCGCGGCTCTCGCGCTCGCGAGCGTCCTAGCTCTTGTGGCCGTTCCGATTGCGGCGAGGGTGCGAGTGAGGACCGGCTAGCGCGCCCCATTGTTAAGGAATGTGTCGGGCTGTTACGTCACACTCACGCGCCTGAGCTGGAATCCGATTACCGTCGCCGCATGACACTTCTCGCTAATGAAACCACGACCATTGATCTCGCCGCTGAGCGCGCTAACCGTTTGACCGCTGCAGGCCAAGTATGGAACTCGCGAATCGCCGCCACGCCCGAATCGGCGAAACTCACCTACAGGGTGACAGGCGAAGGCGAAGGCTCTGTCGGCACGGTTCTGAAGGCAGGCAAGCACGTATTTCGCATCGACGAGCCTGAGGGCCTTGCGGGGGATGACGTGGCCGCAAGCCCCGTCGAGATTGCTCTTGGTGCACTGATCGCATGCCAGGTTGTGGTGTTTCGTCTCTACGCTCAAGCCCTTGGCATTCGTGTTGACGACATCTCGGTTGTCGCTGAGGGCGACCTCGACGTGCGGGGTCTATTCGGAATCGATGAGAGCGTGCGCAAAGGGTTCAGCGCCATCCGCGTGAACACCACGATCACGGGCCCAGAAAGCCAGGAGCGCTACAATGAGCTGCGCGAAGCCGTCGATGCTCATTGCCCCGTCTTCGACCTGTTCGCGAACCCCACACCCATTACGGCTCAGGTCGTCACAGGCTAGCTGCTCTCGTGTAGAGCGCACTCGTGAGCGGGGCTAATCTCAGGGCTATGAAGCCGTCGTTTGAGTTCAGTTCAGCCCTGACTGTGTGGGACGCGAAACCGAATGTGTTTCTTCTGCCGGTGCCGCCGGATGTTGGTGCCAGTGTGCGGGATGTTCCGATACAGCCACGGGGTTTCGGCGCGGTCGCAGTTGTGGTGACTATTGGTGGCTCTACGTGGAGCACGTCGCTCTTTCCCAGCAGCAGTCATGACGGCTTCTGGCTGCCCGTCAAGGCAGCGGTGCGTCTCGCAGAGAGCATTGAGCTAGATGATACAGTCACTGCGACAATACAGCTCGTCTGAGGCTGGCTGAAGGCTGCTGATGTCTGTTCTGGTCTCGGTAACGGCGGCCTATGCCGGCCAGACGCCAATAATGACCGCCATCACCACCAGTGTTACGAGCTCGTGACTGATGTTTAGCACGGTGAGTCCGGTGGGGCGCCAGCGAGTACCCAGGCGGTGATGAAGCTCACCACGACGGTCACGAGAATCGGTCGCACCGCATCCGACGTCTTTCCGCTGGGGGTGATCCCCGCAGCTTTCATCCAGTAGTTGCCGAACACTTGTGGTGTGTACCAGATGGTGCCGACGATCATGCTCGATAGGGTTGCGAGGACTACCGCGATGTAGTTGATTTCGGGAACCATGACATCCTCCAGTGACTGTGGGTGCCCGAATCCTACTCCCTAGTAACTACCGTGTGATGCCCTCTTCGAAGTTCTGAATTGGGTCGTACCAGCCCTGTTCAAGCACGAAGCTCTGGAATTGCTTATCGAGACCGAGAATGACGGCAATGCCCACAACGATCAGCAATATTCCCACGATGCGCTTGAACGTGCCGTTCGGGTTAGCGAGCCACCCCAGCTTGCGTGCGAAGGCTTGGCCAAGAAAAGCGATAAGCAGCAGAGCAATCGCGAGACCCATGGCGTACACGACGATATAGAGCAAGCCATCAGCGAATGACACCGGCAAAACAGTGGCCAAAATCAGAGCATAGGTCGGAGAACAACTGCTGAATGTTGGTCCGAGTGCAGCGCCGAGCATTACGTCGCCGCCGAGGCCGCCTCTCGAGTAGGAGCGGTTCATCACTGCGTTCGCACGATTCTGGATGCCGGTTGCGAGCATTACGCGTTCCCAGAGCGACGGGAACAGGAGAGTGAGACCGAAGATGAGCAGGATCCCACCAGCAATGATCTGCCAGACCAGTTGTGGCACGCCAAGCAAAGCCGTGGTTGCTTTCAGAAGCAACGTGAAGACAATTACTGACCCAGCGAGGCTCAGAGCGATGACGACCGGGCGAAACCATTGGCGCTCAGCTACAGCGGCATCACTACTTGTGCGAGCGATCGATCCTCCGACAATGACCGGGAGCAGAGGAAGAACGCACGGGGCCGCAACGGTGAGTATTCCTGCCACGAACGACAGCAAGATCAGACTGAGCATCGCGGCCTACAGAAGGGCGTTGAGAACAGTCTGGAGAGTGGGATCCGAGTAGGCAACAAAGTTGTCTTGAAGCTTCTTCCCGCTGGAATCAACCTCGACGAACGTTGTTTGCTGGGTCACTCCATACTCCGCGCGAAGATCCTGGTTGGAGTCATAGTCGACTTTCACGATTGTCACGCCCGAGGGAACACCCTTGGCCTTGATGTCTTCGTCAATCGAGACGCACTGGGGGCACCAGGTGGCGTGGAAGAACAGGAACACGCGACCATCGGCATCCGCAACCACGGAGTCACTGTAGTCAACGTAGTCGCCGGCTCTATCGTTTTCGACCGCTCCGACTTCTCCGCTAGAGCTGGTAGACCCTTCGGAGTTCGATAATCCGCCGTTCGACGTGGTCGAGTCAGCAGAGGTGTTTGGGTTCTGAGCTGCGAGGATCGAGACTGCAGCAACGACAATCACGGCGAGGGCTACAATGACCGCGAGGATTCGCTTGTTCATGCACTCTAGTAACGCACGCAGCCTCGAAAAACTTCCTCTGAGAGAGGAACTTCTCTGGTTATACCCAGACTTCGGATTTATGCGAATACAGCTTGAGATCGCCGAAGGTTAGAGCACCCGTGAATCTGGCTCGCGTATAGGGGAGCAAAACCATGAGCGCCGCACCTGCTCGATGCTCGATACGCACCTCGATCGCGTCTGACTTTGTCGACGCGATTCTGGTATTCGATACAATGGCGCTGCACCTCGAAATGGCCGCCATCTGGCGCAACTGCGTGACCGTCTGATTGATCAAAGCCTGAGCGTCGAGATGCTTTTTGCGCAGCGCATCATCCGCTGTCATCTCTAACACTCGACCGCTCCCATCGGTCATGAGCGCGAAAGTCATGAACTCGCTGGCGTGGACAAGATTGGTTCTGGCCACACGAAGAGCGGAGTCGAGAATTCGATCGACGTCGGACTGTTCGTCGGCGTTCAGCGCGTCCCTCCACGATTGCATATCCAAACCGTAGCGACTCGACTGCCTTCTTGTCCCACGAAGCGCGCAAATCACCCGCGTTTTGGTGTCACAGAGGCTGGGAGCGCTCTGAGGGCATTTCGGTGTTTTTCGACGGGTTTGAGAGCGCTGCGCTAACGTCGAACCATGCAAAAATCTCAGCCCAGTCGTGCACAGCGTGGCCATTCGTTTCTGAGTAGTGCGGGTACCGTGTGATGGCTGCGGATGCCCGTATTGAGACACTGATCATTCTTGGTGCCGGGGGAGACCTCACCTCGCGCCTGTTATTGCCGGGGCTGGCATCATTCTTGGCGAGTGGGGAAGCGCAGAACCTGTCGCTGATTGGAGTCGACCGGCAGGAAATGGATGATGCGGCCTGGAAAAAACGTGTCGCAGCATCGTTCGCGAACCAGCAATCATCGGCCTCGAGCACGGTTGTTGAGGCTGCGCGCTATCTGAAGGCAGACGTCACCGATGCTGCTCAATTGCTCAAGATTCTCGCCAACGCCTCGGGAAGAATTGCGCTCTACTTTGCGCTTCCACCAGCCATCACACAAAAGGTGTGCAGTGCGATCGCGCATGAAGACCTGCCCGAGGGCATTGTCTTCGCGCTCGAAAAACCCTTCGGTAGTGACGAAGCCAGCGCTCGCAGCCTCAACCGGTTGCTTGAGAAAATCTTGCCCGAGAACCAAATCTTTAGAGTCGACCACTTCTTGGGCAAGTCGACGGTGCTCAACCTGTTGGGGCTTCGCTTTGCGAATCGGGTGTTCGAACCGTTGCTCGGTTCACCCAACGTGGCAAAGGTCGAGCTCATCTTTGATGAACCGCTCGCGCTTGAAGGCCGAGCGGGCTACTACGACCGCGCAGGCGCCGTCGTCGACATGATTCAGAGCCACTTGTTGCTTGTGCTCGCGCTGACCGCCATGGAGCCGCCAGCGAGTGTGAGCTCTGAAGATCTTCGGGGTGCGATGGCCCAAGTGTTGAGAGCCACCAGGGTGCAAACTCAGGACGGTGCCAGTGCGCGTCGCGCACGTTATACAGCGGGCACCATCGGTGAACGTGAGTTGCCGGCATATGTCGATGAACATGGAGTTGATGCCGAACTCGGTACGGAGACGCTTGCCGAAGTGACGTTTGAGATCGACAATTGGCGCTGGGCCGGCGTGCCCTTCGTGTTGAGGTCGGGAAAAGCGATGGGCGAGGCGCGTCAAGATATTGTGATCACTTTTGCCCCTGTGCCGCACTTGCCGCGGGGTCTCACAGGCACGGCAGACCCCGCCAAGCTGACAATTTCGATCAAACCAGCCACGCTAGAGCTCGATCTCATCGTCAATGGGGCTGGCGACCCGTTCACCCTTGACCGCACAAAGCTCACAACGACTCTAGGAGACGCAGCCATGAGCGCCTATGGCGAAGTAATCGCTTCGCTCATCGATGGCGACCCAGTTCTGTCGGTGCGTGGTGACGTGGCCGAGCAGTGCTGGCGGATTGTCACCCCGGTGCTCGAAGCTTTCCGGGAGAACCGTGTACCGCTTGATGAGTATCCTGCCGGTTCCCAAGGGCCAACGAGTTGGGGCACAACGTGACCGAGCATCGTAGACGCGGGATTAGCGCATCCGCCGACGCTGTGACGCGGAGCAACCCGAAGCAGGCCTACGAGATTTCTGGCCCGCTAGATCCGACGCGGTTCTATCCCCGCTTCGGCCCTCTTCCCGCCGTTATTGAGGTGCGTAAGCAGTCTGGCGAGTGGAACACCGTTGGCCGCACCCGCACGCTGATGCTTTCCGATGGCGGTCATGTTATCGAGACAATCACCAATACGGATCCACCTGCGTTGTTTGCCTACGAGTTGAGCGAGTTTCAGAAACTGTTCGGAACCCTCGTATCCGGTGCTCGTGCCGAATGGCGCTTCGAGCCCCTCCAGACCGGCTCCATTGTTCGATGGAGCTATACTTTTTTTGCGCGCCCAGCTCGCGGGTGGATCGTCTGGTTGATAGTGAGGCTCTGGTGGGCGCGCTACATGCGACAGGTATTGCCTCCGATCGCTCGAGAGATCGATCACCTCGCCTCGCAGTAAAGAACTCGCAGACGCGAACGCGCAGACACGAACACGCAGCTCGTGCGGTTGGCGAATCGCATTGACTCTTGGCGTCGTTCACACGCCACACGCACCCTTCTCACAACTTGCACAAAGATGCGCTTGTAACAATGAATCTATGTTCCGATCGAGATTCGTAGTAGCGGTATGCGCCGCGCTCTACTTCGCCGCACTGGTGAGTCTCGCTTTCGTGATCGCTCCGGGCAGCAACGGCCGATTTTGGTTCTGGACCACACTCGCGTTTGTCCCCGTCGGAGCGTTTCTGGTGTGCATGTTCGGCAGAGAGCGGTGGTGGGCGGCTCTCGCCTTCAGCGTAGTCGCCGCGACGTGGTTAGAAGCCGCTCAGACTGTCTGGATGCCCGCTGGCTACGCGGATGCTATCGATATTCTCTTGGCGACCATAGGTTCGGCTGTGGGCGTGGCCTCCGCCATTGGTATCTCCTCGTGGCGCAACCATTCGCGTCAATCGCGAAACGCACGAAGCGCACGAAACGGAGGCAAACTTGCGTCGAACCGACGCGCCTCCGCCAGCAACTCCGCGGCACCGCTTAACCTCGATCGGTGACTGACGACCGCTATTCGAACGATGTGCTCGCTGACTTTAGACGCGAGCGTGCCCCCAAAGTCCTCCCGAAGGTGTCGATTGACCCCGGGATGGTAGTTGAGGTCATCGCGGATGGATTTGTCGGAGCGCTCGTGCGCCACGCAAACGGCGTCATTGAACTCGAAGACCGCCACGGTCGCGTGCGGGCGTTCCCGCTTGGTAGTGGCTACCTCATTGACGGAGTCTCGGTGGAGCTCACCAAGCCCGAGGCAGGTGCCGCGGTCGCTCGCACAACCGCCTCTGGGTCGGTTGCCGCCCCTCAGCAGCGAGCCCGCACGGCGCTAGCGAGTCGCATCTATGTCGAGGGACGTCACGATGCTGAGCTGGTCGAACGTGTCTGGGGAGATGACCTCCGCGCTGAGGGCGTCGTTGTCGAGTTTTTGGGTGGCATCGACGACCTTGAAGCAATCGTCGCAGATTTCGCCCCCACCTCCGAACGCAGGCTGGGGATACTCGTCGATCACCTCGTCGCTGGCTCTAAGGAAAGTCGAATCGCCGATGCCGTTAGCCGAGGAAAGTATGGCAAGCATGCTCTCGTGGTTGGGCATCCATTTGTGGATGTGTGGCAAGCGGTGAAGCCGCAAAGTCTCGGAATCGCGGTCTGGCCCACCATCCCTCGCGGCACCGAGTGGAAGCACGGAATCTGCGAAGCCTTCGGCTGGCCACACGATGATCAAGCTGACATCGCCCGCGCGTGGCAGTTCATCCTTTCGAAGGTCACGAGCTTCGCCGACCTTGAGCCGGCACTCTTGGGCCGCGTGGAGCACCTGATCGACTTTGTGACGGTCGATCAGGAAGGCTAGTGAGCGCCCCTCGTGCTCACGTGCCGCGCTAGTCGAGTTGCGGCACTACCTCACGCGCCAAGAAGTCGAGCTGGTCGAGGTCGTGGAAGTCCATGAGTTGGAAGTACAGGCGTGTGAAGCCGAGTGCTTGTAGTTCAGAAACCTTGTCGACAACTTCGCTGGCCGTGCCAGCAAAACCACCAGCACGCAGGTCGCCGGGAGTGCTATTTGCGGCGCTGGCCCGTGCGTCGATTTGGGCCTCGGTGGCGCCGACGGCGGTGGTGCCGGCAATGGAGAGCACGAGGGAATCGGGGTCGCGGTCGTAGTGTTCGCATGCTGCACGCACCCGGTCGATGCGTTGCTTGAGGGGCGCGATTGTGGCGAATCCGGCATTGTATTCGCTCGCGAACTTGGCCGTCAGTGCCGGCGTGCGGCTAGGACCACTGCCGCCGATGATGATCGGAAGCGGGTTCTGCGCAGGCTTAGGTAGCGCCGGAGACTTGCTCAATTGGTAGTGCGTTCCCTCATACGAGAACGTCTTTCCGGGGTCGGTACCCCAGATGCCGGTGATGATGTCAAGCTGCTCTTCGAGCATCCCGAATCGCTTAGCAGGAAAAGGAATGCCGTACGCGGTATGTTCGAGTTCGAACCATCCGGTGCCGAGCCCGAGCTCAATGCGTCCACCCGACATTTCGTCGACCTGAGCCACCTGAATCGCCAAGATACCCGGATGCCGGAAAGTTGCCGAGGAGACGAGAGTCCCGAGCCGAATAGTGGATGTTTCGCGCGCAAGCCCCGCCAAGGTCGTCCACGAGTCTGTCGGCCCAGGCAGGCCCCCGGTGCGGTCATCCATCGTCAGATAGTGGTCTGAGCGAAAGTATCCGTTGAAGCCGAGCTTCTCTGCAGCTTGCGCGAGAATGAGCTGGTCAGAGTAGCTCGCACCGTTTTGAGGTTCGGTGAAAATGCGGAAGTCCATGATGTGAGCCTATTGATGATTAGACTGGGTAGCGAACACGGGAGTCCGGTGAGCCGGGCTGAGAGGGAGCTTCTCCAAGCTTCGACCGTCGAACCTGATCTGGATAATGCCAGCGCAGGGAGCAGACACTCTTGTAACCCGTGCCATTCACTAGATGAAAGGCACGAAAGTGACCACAACAGCACCATCCACTTCATCCTCTAGCTCTACCTCCAATGGTTCGCGTTTTCAGTGGCGAGTAATCGATATCGTCGTTGCGAGCGTGATCGGCGTCGCGAGCGGCGTAATTTTCGTCGTGTGGAATATCGCCTCGTCTCCCATCACTGCGCCACTTGAAGCGTTGCTGCCAGGGCTGCAAGCTCTCGGCGGTGGTTTCTGGCTTTTCGCGGGAGTGCTCACGGCACTCGTGATTCGTAAGCCAGGCGCCGCCCTGTACGGCGAGATTGTCGCGGCGTCAGTTTCGGCTTTGATTGGAAACCAGTGGGGCCCGCTGACCTTGGTGAGCGGTCTCACCCAGGGCCTCGGCGCCGAGATCGTTTTCGCGGCGTTCCTTTACGCCAACTGGCGTGTCAGTGGCGCGGTTCTGGCTGGTGCCGGTGCCGGTCTTGCGATGGCGATCACCGATCTCGTTCTCTGGTATCCGGGATCCGCACTTCCCTTCATTGTCATTTACACCATCGCGGCCATCGTTGGCGGAATGTTCATCGCAGGACTGCTGTCCTGGCTGGCCACTCGCGGTCTTGCCGCTACCGGGGCGCTCAATCGCTTTGGTGCCGGTCGTGAGATTGCGAAGCGAGTCTGATCTCGATTAGGCCTGCTGGCGTCACCGTCGAAGGATGGGGGTGGCGCCACTCGAGCAGGCGTGCGTGGGCTGTTCGCGGGCTCGATTTGCGTATTCAGCCCGGCGAACGCGTGCTACTCCTGGGTGAATCCGGGGCGGGAAAGTCGACGTTCCTCCATGCCCTTGCCGGGGTGGTTGGCGACGATGAGGGCGAAGCTGAAGGCGCTCTCTTTGTTGACGGCGAACTTCCGGCAGCACACCGCGGCCGCACCGGACTGGTAATCCAAGACCCCGATAGTCAAGTGATTTTGGAGCGAGTCGGCGACGACATCGCTTTCGGCTGCGAAAATCTGGGGGTGCCTCGCGATGAAATCTGGAGGCGCGTTCACCACAGCCTCGAACAGGTCGGACTCAACGTCGCTCTTGACAGAAACACGAGTGCGCTTTCGGGCGGACAAAAGCAGCGGCTTGCGCTCGCCGGCGTTCTCGCGATGCAACCCGGGCTCATCGTGCTCGACGAGCCAACCGCGAATCTCGATCCTGAAGGCGTTACTGAAGTTCGGGATGCTGTGATCCGGGTTGCCGAATCCACCGGCGCAACAATTGTGGTTGTTGAGCATCGGGTGTCGGTGTGGAGCGATGTCGTCGACCGAGTTGTTGTTCTTGCCGCAGGCGGGGGAGCGATCGCGGATGGTTCGCCGTTCGACGTTCTCTCCCGTCAGGGTGAAGAACTTGCAGCGCGCGGAGTCTGGATCCCGCAGTTTCCTCCTCCTCGGCCTCAGCGAACGGTGCGTCCCGCCCAGCAGACTCTCCTGAGCACTCACGAACTCGGTGTGGGGCGAAGCACGCGCGCTATCGCGCACCCGCATGATCTCAGCATCCCGAGCAGCCACGCCCTTGCGATTACGGGTCCCAACGGGTCGGGCAAGTCAACCCTCGCTCTCACGCTTGGCGGGCTCCTTGCTCCGGTGAGTGGTGCTGTAGTGGCAAGCCCAACGCTCGCAGCGGGTGCGGGCGAGCACCCGATTCGCTGGAAGTCACGCGAACTGCTCACGCGCATCGGAACCGTCTTTCAAGATCCCGAACACCAGTTGCTCACCAGCACGGTTCGGTCAGAACTTGAAGTCGGACCGCGCGCCCTCAAACTGAACGATGCAGAAGTGGATGCCCGGGTCGACGAGCTGCTCACGCGATTGCGGCTTGATCGGCTGGCTAATGCCAACCCGTTCACCCTCTCTGGGGGTGAGAAACGTCGCCTGAGCGTTGCCACTTCACTGGCAACCCGGCCCCGGATGCTCGTGCTCGATGAGCCCACGTTCGGTCAAGATTCTCGCACCTGGAGCGAACTGCTCGCCCTGCTTGCGCGCCTCGTCGACGATGGCAGCACGGTGGTTGCGGTGAGCCACGATCTCGAATTCGTCAACGCTCTCGCGGATTCGACGGTGACATTGACATGATCTCTATTGCGGCAGTAAATCCGGTTGCCAAGCTCGGCGCAGGGCTCACCGTCAGCCTATTTCTGATTGTCACGATCGACTGGGTTTCGGCGGGGACCGCACTCGTGCTTGAACTCGCAATCATTGCGTTCTTGGGTATCGAACCGAAAAGGTTCTGGCTACGCACCCTGCCTGTCTGGGTGGCGGCACCACTAACGGCGCTGACGATTCTGCTCTACGGCCGCTACGACGGCACCGTGTACTTCGAATTCCTGCTCATCAGAATCAGCGACGGATCTATTGATCTCGCAGTCGCAACCTTCCTGCGTGTTCTCGCGATTGGCTTGCCCGCTGTTGTGCTCTTCATCTCGATCGATCCCACTGATTTCGCTGACGGCCTCGCGCAACGCTTAGGGTTGCCGGACCGTTTCGTACTCGGAGCCCTTGCCGCCGTGCGCATGGTTGGCCTGTTTCTGGATGACTGGCGATCCCTCGACCTGGCCCGTCGCGCGCGCGGTGTGGCGGACCGCGGTCGCATCCGTCGTATCGCAGGCCAAGGCTTTGCCCTTTTGGTGCTCTCGATCCGACGTGGCAGCAAACTGTCGATCGCGATGGAAGCGCGCGGGTTTGGGGGAGACACCCCAAGAACGTGGGCGCGGGAATCTCGCTGGGGCGCCGCTGAATGGCTCACTCTGGCCGTCGGAGCGCTCATTGGGCTTACCGCTACCGTGGTAGCTGTGCTTACGGGAAGCTGGAACCTCATTGTTGCCTAACGCGCGGGGCGTTGCTGACGACAAAGCCTCGCCGGCCGCGGGGCGGAAGGTGCCCAGTGCGCCCCATCCACAGTGGCGCTGCCTCGTCGACGGTCGCTCCGGCTCAGGTAAGACTGAACTGGGGCGTGCTATCGCCGCAGCCTGGCCTGAAGTTCAACTGGTGAAGCTCGATGACTTTTACCCCGGATGGGACGGACTTGATGCGGCAAGCGCGATGGTTCCCAACATTCTGAGTTTGCTGCGCTGGCAGGAGTGGAACTGGGAAACCAATGAGCCCGGAAAATGGCACGAACTCGACGTCGACCGCCCCATTGTCATCGAAGGGGTCGGCGCGGCGAGCCGTGCATCCGCACCCCTGGTAGATCACACGATATGGGTCGAGCTTGACGATGCAACTCGCAAGAAACGAGCTCTCGAACGAGACGGAGACACCTACGCTCCGCACTGGGAGCGGTGGGCTCGGCAAGAACTTCGGTTCATCGCTCGCGAAAATCCGAAAGCTCTCGCCGACGAAATTCGCGATGGAAACGCCGCCGCTAGCTGGTCTTAGTCCAGCGCTGAATGAGATCAGTTCCGCGCGGGTTGATCGTCATCGCATCCGCTTCACACGTGATGATCAACCCAAGAACATCATCGAAATCGCTTCGCGGAATTGTGTAAGGGACCTCTTCGACCGGCTCTTCACCGAGCACAGCGGAGGTCTCAATCGTGTACTTCGAGGCATCCCAGTTTTGGGGGATCGCGACATCCACATTGATCAGAGCCTCGCCTGTAACAGTGCCGTTGTAGGCCTGCGTGATCGTCATAATCTGGTCTTTTTTGGGTACAGCGGTAATGGTGAGCACCAAATCAGAATCGATGGTGACCCCGCCATCCTTTTGCCATGTGAGGGTCTGCCCGCCACTGGGCTCGACAGCGTTCGCAGGGACTCCCTGAATGGGCAGCTCAACGAGAAGCTTCTCAGATAGATCAGTGGTGTCAAGCTCCCACGTGTGACCGAGAGCGCACGCCTGCATTGCGGTGGGCGGCTCGCTTGTGTCAGCGGGTTCGATCAGGGCGCACCCGGATAGCACCAGCAATACTGCGGGCGTCATCAACAACGCACTGGAGCGTTTGCTCGAAATCATCAATCCTCCTGAAATCCTCAACACTCACGAAATCCTACGCGGTCACGACCGTTAGCCCGGCCACCAGACGCTAAGCCCACCCGAGCTCGTGCAATTGCTCGTCATCGATCCCGTAATAGTGGGCAATCTCGTGCACTAGAGTGACGTGGATCTGTTCTTTCAGCTCATCAAGCGTTTCGCAGATAGCAAGCAGAGGTTCGCGAAACAGGATAATGCGGTCGGGCAATTCACCGAAGCCGTAGTTGCCTCGCTCAGTAAGCGCTACACCGTCATAGAGCCCAAGAACGTTCAGCGAGCCGTCTTCTGGGCGAGCCTCAGTGACGAAGACGACATTCTCAAGACCCTCAACAATCTCGTCTGAAAGCGCGTCTAGCTCCTCCACAACGAGTGCCTCGAACTGTTCTTCATCGAGATTCTCCATGAGTACAGCTTGCCAGTCTGTGCTGGGGATGGCGTCCGCGTAGATGCACCTTCAGAAACGTTGATGTGCAGTCGGGCAAGCATGCCTCGGCAAACAAAACAGTGGCTTGGCGATGCGTGACATACCGCGTACCAAACCACTGTTTTCTTGGGGTGAACGACGGGGCTCGAACCCGCGACATCCGGCTCCACAAGCCAGCGCTCTACCAACTGAGCTACGCCCACCAAGGTTGTTTTTCACCCTTCGGCGACAAGCAACTCTACTAGTGTATTACAGCCGTGAGGCGAATCCGTCCACCACGTCAGCGGAAATTGCCTTTGCCTGTTCTGTGGTCGGGCCGGGCTCACTAGCGAAGACTGCCTTGCGGTAATAGTCAAGTTCACGAATCGACTCAAGAATGTCGGCAAGAGCGCGGTGGCCCCCATCTTTCGCTGGTGCGTTGAAATAGACACGAGGGAACCAGCGCCGCGACAGCTCTTTGATCGACGACACGTCGATGCTGCGGTAGTGCAAGTGGGAGTCAACGCGCGGCATGTACTTTGCCAAGAAGGTGCGGTCGGTGCCGATCGTGTTGCCCGCCAGCGGTGCCGAGCGAGGATCGGGGACAAAACGCACGATGTACTCATTGACGGCGAACTCGGCATCTGCAAGCGACACACCGTTGGGTAATTCTTCGATGAGACCGCTAGAGGTGTGCATTTGGGTGACAAATTCACCCATATTCTCGAGCGCCGCCGCGCTGGGCTTGATGACGATTGACATTCCCTCATCGACGGGAACGAGGTCGTAGTCGGTGATAACCACTGCAACTTCGACTAGTTCGTCGATTGCGACATCCAGTCCCGTCATTTCGCAATCGATCCAGACCAGATAATCCGCTTGTGATGCCATCTAGCAATTCTAACGGTGCTGCAGTGCAACGAGCGTTCGCTCACCGTTGTCTGATAAAACTAGAGGATGACCGAATCAACCCCCACACTCGCGCACGGCGACGAGTACATCGTGTTCTATGTCAGCGGCCCGTACGACGGCCAGAACGATAGGCGCATCGCGACCGAAGAGGGGTGGGATGATTATCTGACCCTGATCGCCGCAGACGCCGAAGGGTCAGAAACTCAACTGCGTTACGACCGCCCTGTTGCTAAGCAGGTCGGCGAACAGGTTCACGTGACCTACACGTGGGATAAAGCAGACAGCGACCCCCTGGAAGACCTTGACGAACGAAACGATCTCTAAGACAAACTCCGATCCGACGGAGAGCAACACCGGTCATGCGCAAGAGCGTCCGACGGTGTTGTTTTTCTCGTCGGCTTTCTGCGACCCCTGCGCGACAGCTCGCAACACTCTCGATCAGGTCTCGAAGCTTGTGCCGAGTGTCAACTACGCAGAGTTGGATGTCGCTCGCCATTCGGATGAGGCAGAGCGCGCGGGAATTGTGTCGACACCCACCATCGTAATCGTTGCTGCCAATGGCGATGAGGTCTTTCGAGCTCACGGTGCCCCTACGGTCAATCAGATGTTGGTTGCGCTCGCAAAAGCGGTGTAGCGCCTCAACACGCTATCGTTTAAGCCGTATACCCCGCCCTCGTAGCTCAGGGGATAGAGCAGGAGCCTTCTAATCTCTTGGTCGCAGGTTCGAATCCTGCCGAGGGCACCCAAAAAAGAGGGGCGGCCGACGATGATTCAACCCAATAAAACTCAAGCAACAGCCGCAAGCGTTGCTCAGTTCATTTCTGGAGTGGAATCTGAACGGCGCCGAGACGAAGCAGCAACCCTGCTGGGCCTCTTCGGGCGCGTTTCTGGTCAGGATGCCGTCCTGTGGGGCTCCTCGATCATCGGATTCGGGTCAACCCACTACCGTTACGCCACGGGCAGGGAAGGCGACACCGCAACGATCGGTTTTTCGCCACGAACGGCGAAGATCTCGATCTACACGGCGCGGAATTTTCGAGAATTTCCCGATCTGCTTGAACGCGTCGGCACACACGAGCTGGCGGTCGGGTGTCTCTATATAAAGAAGCTCGAGGACATCGACCTGAAGGTGCTTGAAGAACTACTCACTCGCAGCTATGAGGTCGCCCGCATCGACTACGACGCCCGCGCCGAGAACAACTGAGTTGTGGCGTTGTCACCGCTGCGTTCAGCGCTCATGATCACAGCGTTGGGAGGCGCTTAGTGCCTAAGCCTCCCGCTTCACAGCGGACCGCGCAGCGGGTGACTATTTACGGTCGGGCGTTACGACCACGGTTGGCGCAGTGTGTGCGCCAACCGTGGTCGCGGCAGAACTGGAGTGCGCGCTTTCTTCTGCAGCTTGTCGTGACGCCCATTCCTGCTGCTTGACCACAAGTTCATCTTCGGCTTCGCCGGTTTCGTACTTCCAGCTTGCGAGGTCTTGGGCAAAAAGCTTTTTGGCGCGGGCGGGTCGCGCCTGCCAGTCGATGAGTCCTTCTTGAAGTTCTGCCAGGTCTTGTTCAGCCTGGAAGCTGTAGTTGATGGAGTTCTTTTTCATCGTTGCAAGTTTGTGTGCGGCCCAGTCGGCAGCGACATTCGCACCCTTGAGTGGGAGAAGGCGCACACGCACTTCCGCTTCGCTTGCCTGATAGTCGACGTGTTCTTTCTCGTTCGCCGAGAGGGTGCTCCATGCAGCCGCGCGTCGGCCCGAAGAAATAAGGGCTGCAACCGCGGCTGCTTTGGCCTGACGATCCTGCTGGCTGATGAGGCGACGCAGCGACGAGCGAGCAATCATGCCGACAATGATTCCTCCGACAACGATCGCAAGGAAGGGCACAAGGGCGCCTGTGACGAACGCTGAACCCTGATCGGAGTTAAACCACTTGACGAGATCGTTCCACCACTGAAGCATCATGTTGGCACTGTAACCCGGCTAGCGAGCGCCGGTGCATAGCGACAGGCGAGTCACATCAAAACCGGAAGATGTCGAGTGCGTCGTCGATCGACCAGAAATCTCCGAGAGGCAAGAATCGGCGCTGACGTTGGAGCATGCGTTTGGCTTGAAATCGGAATCCTGCAGCAGATTGCCAGCGGTGCACGTATCCGAGCACCTCGCCGTCAGGTCGGGTTATTCGCCACAGATCGGCGTTGAGTTCAACGGTCACGATGCCCGATGTGATCGAGCGTGCTGTTCCCGCAAAGTCGAGAGTGGTCATGGTTGCCCTTCGGATAGTCATCGCGAATGTGTATTCTTCGAATATATGTTCGAATACTGACATTTGGCGCAGAACTTTCCCCAGGGCCTTAACGACGAACCGGACCCCGCATTGTTGCGGGGCCCGGTTTCACGCGATGGTGCTGGACGCGGTCAGCGCAGTGTGGTGCCGTCGACTGCGAGCGGTTCGATTGCCGCAAGCTCGTCATCCGTGAGCGCTGCACCGTCGAGCGCTGCAAAGTTGTTCTCTAGCTGTGCGACACTGCTGGCACCAACGAGGGCAGACGTGACCTGTGGATGACGCAGCACCCAGGTGAGCGCAAGCTGCGCGAGGCTCTGCCCGCGGTTCTGCGCAATCTCGTTGAGGGCACGCACCCGCTGGAGGTAGATGTCGCCGAGTGGGCCAGGCTGTAGCCAGCGGCCCTCAGCAGCACGTGAACCGTCAGGGATGCTGCCATCCATGTAGCGGTCTGTCAGTAGGCCCTGAGCGAGCGGAGAAAATACGATGCTTCCCGCGCCGACCTGATCGAGCACGGGGAACAGTGCGTCTTCGATGTGACGATCGAACATGTTGTAGCGGGGCTGGTGAATCGTCAACGGGATGCCGTATTCAGCGAGTGCTTCGGCGGCGGCAACAGTCTGCTCAGGGTTGTAGTTAGAAACACCAACGTAAAGTGCGCGGCCGGAGTTCACTGCAGTCGCCAGTGCTCCCATCGTCTCTTCGATTGGCGTTTCAGGATCAGGACGGTGGTGGTAGAAAATGTCGACGTAGTCGAGACCCATGCGGTCGAGGCTCGCGTCCAACGACGACAGCAGATATTTGCGCGAACCCCAGTCTTGATACGGGCCAGCACCCATCTCGTAGCCGGCCTTGGTTGAGACGATGAGCTCGTCGCGGTATGGCACAAAATCGTCGGCAAAAACTAGCCCAAAGTTACGCTCTGCGGCACCAATCTCAGGGCCATAATTGTTGGCGAGGTCGAAGTGCGTGATGCCGAGATCGAAGGCACGGCGCAGAATGGCGCGCTGGGTTGCAAGCGGCCGGTCGGAACCGAAGTTATTCCACAGGCCCAAAGAAATGGCGGGAAGTTTTAGTCCACTGCGACCTACACGGTGGTATTCGGTGGTGTCATATCTATTGGATGCGACGTCATAAGGCATTCGCACAGCATATGTCCAGCGACTGAGGGAACACCACACAAGGGGTGTGTGTTGTATGAGTCATTCGGCCCAAGAAAGTAGGCTCAACTTATGCACACATTTCATCTCGCAGGCGGCTGTTTCTGGTGCCTCGATGCGGTTTATCGCACCCTCAACGGAGTCACAGATGTTGTCTCCGGTTACACGGGTGGCCACGTTCCTAACCCCAGCTATGAGCTGGTCTGCACGGAGACCACCGGCCACGCAGAATCTGTCGCGGTGACCTTCGACCCGGAGGTCATTCCCGACGAAGTCATTCTCGACGTTTACTTCACACTTCACGACCCGCGTCAGCTCAACCGGCAGGGCAACGACATCGGCTCGTCGTATCGTTCGGCGATGTTCTACGACGGTGAGGAGCAAAAGACACTCTTCGAAGCCGCTCGTGATCGGGCATCCGAATATTGGGATGGTGGCATTGTCACTACCATCGAGCGCCTTGAGAACTACTACAACGCTGAGGACTACCACCAGGACTTCTTCGCCAAGAACCCCGGTCAGGGCTACTGCATGGCCGTAGCACTGCCCAAGGTCAACAAGATCCGTTCATCGTTCTCCAGCTACATTCGCTAATTCATCGACGTACGCCGTCTAGCCACGAAAGTCTTTATCTTCTGAGCTAGGCGGCGTACGGTCATAAGCGAACGACGCTGGTGTCGCTTCACTAATCGAAGGAGGTTCGGAAATGACTGATCACACTCTGACCGGACAAACCTGGGTCGCATTCACTCAGGCTGGAGCAGTTGGCTCGGTACACCGGGTGACAGACGGGTTCACCTTCAAGTTATTGAAAGACGAAGATTATCGAGGCGTGTATCCGACATTGGATGCCGCAAAGTCTGCACTGCACGCGAGCCTGCTGCCGGGCACTGATTGGCCGGCGTTCCGCGAGCACTAGGTCGCATTAGCAGTTAGCGCGCGGCTACTGCTCCTGAGTTATGTCTTGGTGGGTGCTGGATCCACAGATGGTTGTGCCCACCCCGAGACCCGGTGGCGATGTCGAACACTGGTGAGTGACGGATGCCGGGTCGGCTTCCCGGCACGAGTGTCGGCCCGCATCTGTCTCCACTCACAGTCGCGCAGCGCGCTGTAGCGACGCAGACAAAGGAGCAGACATGACTGACAGCATCACCGTTTCCGGGCTCGTCGCCACGACACCTCGCCACATCGTCACGGGCGAAGGCTTGCCCATAACTTCTTTTCGGCTTGCGTCAACACAGCGCCGTTTTGATCGTGGAAGTCAGCGGTGGATCGATGGTGACACCAACTGGTACACCATCACCGCATTCAGGCAGCTGGCCGTCAACAGCGCTACATCGGTAGGCAAAGGTGACCGCGTGGTTCTCAACGGACGACTGCGCATCCGCGAGTGGGAGAATGCCGACCGCAGCGGCACCAACGTCGAGATCGAGGCTGACTCGCTCGGTCATGACCTCATGTGGGGCACCGCGCAGTTCTCGCGAACGATCACCAACAGCGCCAGCGCCAGCGCAACTCAGCTCGAGAGCCGTGGCCATGCAACTCGCGACGAATTTGAGTCGCCAGCGGATTCGCAAGACGAGGAAGAGTCGGAGCACTCAACCGCAGACTCGGAGGAATCCACAGACAATGATCTAGAGCCGGTCACTCCCTTCTGAGCGGATCGTACGCGCAGTCAATCTAGACTTGACGCGGCCCTGAGCACTCATGGTCGGCGAAAGGATTGCAATGCGCGTACGACCAACTCACCGAACCGGCGGAGCGATCGCACTCACACTTGCCGCTGCAGTGGTGCTCAGCGGATGCGTGGCCTCAACACCAGAAACCGCCGTGACGCCCACCACCGAAGCGGCGAGCACACCTTCGCCCGAAGCCACCCCCACCGGACCAATCCTTCGCCCGGGTGAAGCAGCTGCCGCAAACCGACAGTTCTTTGACTTGATCAACACCAAGTATCACGACGCAAACGGCCAGGGAGCTGGTCGAAGTATTGTCGACAACCTCGTCGCGAACGGCTTCAGCAAGCAAGATATGGAAGTCACCCCAGACAGCACCGCAATCGGGCTTGCCGCAGACTCCATCGTTGTCTCAGTGAGAATCAAAGGTGAGTGCCTGCTCGGCCAGTTCACTCCAGACAATTACGTGTCATCCATTGAGCCACTTCTTGGCACCGGAGGGTGCCTCGTCGGAAAGACCCGAACAATCGACTGGTAGTGCCCAAACGGATTCGACTGCACCCGAACGCTCCGTAGAATGGTTGCATGGCCGAATTTATTTATTCCATGGTGCGCGCGCGAAAAGCGGTCGGTGACAAGCTCATCCTTGACGACGTCACAATGTCGTTCTACCCCGGAGCAAAGATCGGAGTGGTCGGCCCCAACGGTGCCGGTAAGTCCACAATCCTCAAGATCATGGCAGGGCTCGACACCCCGAGCAATGGTGAAGCTCGACTCAGCCCCGGCTACAGCGTCGGAATCCTCATGCAGGAACCTGAGTTAGACGAAACCAAAACGGTCCTCGAAAACGTTCAAGAGGGCGTTGGCCCGATCAAAGCGAAGGTCGACCGGCATGCCGCCATTGGGCTCGAAATGGCCGAGCCAGACGCCGACTTCGACGCACTCATGGCAGAAATGGGATCGCTGCAAGAAGATATCGATGCTGCAGACGCGTGGGACCTCGACTCTCAACTTGAGCAAGCAATGGATGCCCTCCGCACGCCGCCAGGAGACTGGCCCGTCGACAAGCTCTCTGGTGGAGAGAAGCGCCGTGTAGCCCTTACCAAGCTCCTCCTTCAGAAGCCTGACCTGCTGCTACTCGATGAGCCTACTAACCACCTCGACGCCGAGAGTGTTCTTTGGCTCGAGCAGCACCTCTCCAAGTACCCGGGCGCCGTACTGGCCGTAACTCACGATAGGTACTTTCTCGATCACGTCGCCGAATGGATCGCAGAAGTCGACCGCGGCCACCTCTACCCCTACGAGGGCAACTACTCCACCTATCTCGAGAAGAAGCAAGAACGGCTCCAGGTGCAGGGCAAGAAAGACGCCAAGCTTGCGAAGCGTCTCTCCAGCGAACTCGAATGGGTGCGCTCCAACTCCAAGGGTCGACAGACAAAGTCGAAAGCACGACTCGCGCGTTACGAAGAGATGGCGAACGAAGCAGAGAAGACGAGAAAGCTGGACTTCGAAGAGATCGTCATTCCCATGGGCCCGCGACTCGGATCCCAGGTCATCGACGCCAAGAAGCTCAAGAAGGGCTTTGGCGATCGAGTACTTATTGACGGACTCAGCTTCACCCTTCCCCGTAACGGAATCGTCGGAGTCATCGGCCCGAACGGTGTCGGAAAGACCACACTGTTCAAGACCATCGTTGGCCTGGAACCGCTCGACGAAGGAACGCTCAAAATAGGCGACACCGTCGATATCTCCTACGTCGATCAGGGTCGTGGTGGCATCGACCCCAACAAGACTTTGTGGGAAGTTGTTTCAGATGGTCAGGATTACATTCAAGTCGGAAAGACTGAAATCCCGTCTCGAGGCTACGTATCGCAGTTTGGTTTCAAGGGCCCCGACCAGCAAAAGAAGGCTGGCATTCTTTCCGGTGGTGAACGCAACCGACTGAACCTTGCGCTTACGCTCAAGCAGGGCGGAAACCTCCTCCTGCTTGACGAACCGACAAACGACCTCGATGTCGAAACTCTCGGCAGCCTCGAGAACGCGCTTCTTGAGTACCCCGGCTGTGCTGTGGTGATCACTCACGACAGGTGGTTCCTCGACCGCATCGCGACCCACATCCTCGCCTACGAAGGAACCGACGAAAACCCGGGAGACTGGCACTGGTTCGAAGGAAACTTCGACGCTTACGAAGAGAACAAGATCGAACGACTCGGGGCCGACGCCGCCAAGCCGCATCGCAGCGCTTACCGCAAGCTCACCCGCGACTAGGTATGAGGCTTCACGTACCGCTCCCGCTGCGCTGGTCAGATGTTGACGCATACCAACACGTTAACAATGCCGAAGTGTTTCGTCTGCTCGAAGAGGCGCGCATCCACGCATTCTGGCCAGCCGCGGGAACGGATGCACCCCTCACCGCAGTTCTCGATGGTCGCCCCGGTGGTGCAACGATGACGCTCATTGCGCGCCAAGAGATCGAATATCTGCTCCCGATCCCGTACCTGCGTGAACCCATCGACATTGAACTGTGGATCGGACGCGTCGGGGGAGCGAGCCTTGAAGTGTGTTATGAGATTCATACCCCAGTGGGCTGTGAACCCCGGCAACTCTACGTTCGTGCCTCAACAACGCTTGTGCTCGTGGATAGCACAACATCGAGACCACAACGCATCAGTGACGAACAGCGCGAAGTATTCTCGCGCTACGCCGAGGAGCCGTTGCAATTCGCTAAGCGACGCTAGAGCACCTCGTTAAGGTCGAGCCACTCGGAAACCGCGTGTGCGCCGCGAGCCTCGAGAAGCTCGGCCGCGTACTTAACGAGCTCCTTGCGGTTCTCGATTCCCGAACCCAAAGGCAAGGCAAGGTCAATGCCAGCGGCCGAACACTCCTCGGGAGTGAGATGGATTACGGCAGCAACAACGGCGAGCCACGTCTCGCTGCCTTTAGCTCCGCGCAAGTAGTCGACAACTTTTCCCGCAAGGGACTGCTGATCCAGACGGCCCTCACCCGTGAGGATCACATCCGCGCGCGCGATCATCTCGCTCAACCCGATCGCATCAGCGACCACTTGAGCGCCTGGCACTAGCTCCGCGCCGAACAGGGCGACTAGTCCCGCAGCGATTCCGCCCGCAGCGCCCATTCCCGGCAGCGCAGCAATGCCCGCCGCAGAAAAGCCGCGATCGGACGCAAGTGTGGTCTCCGCCAGCACCTCCGAAAGGCGGGTTAGCCCGGCATCCAACACCGCAATATCGGATGCCGATGCACCCTTCTGTGGCCCAAATACGTGGGCTGCGCCATCAGTTCCGGTCAGCGGGTTGGTCACATCAACGGCGACGCGCCATTTCGTCTCCAGTGCGCCAACAATCAGTGCGCTGAGGTCAATCGTTGCGAGGGACGTGAGCTCTCCGCCGCCCGGCGCCAGTTCACCACCGTCGGAGTCGAGAAATTGCACGCCGAGAGCACGCAGGAGCCCTGTTCCACCGTCGGTACTCGCTGAGCCGCCAAGAAAGAGGGTTATCTCGCGAGCACCGCGCTCGATTACGCTAGCCGCAACGACCCCGACACCGTAGCTGTCTGCTCGTAACGGCTGCAGCGGAACATCGGAAACGTGGGGGAGTCCGTTTGCTTGGGCAGCCTCGATGACCGCCCGTTGGCCTTCGAGATCGAAGCCGTAATGGGCGTCGCGCTTACGCCCCAGTGCGTCGATCGTCGCCATTGACAACGCAGGCTGCAACCACGCGGCAAGCACTGCTTCGAGAGAACCCTCGCCGCCGTCTGCCATGGGGAATGTCAGCACAGTGGCGGTGTCGGGTAGCACTTCTCGGGCACCACGCTCAAGGGCGGCAGCGGCATCCGCAGCGCTGAGGCTGCCCTTGTAGGAATCGGGGGCGATCACGATCATGGGGCTGTGGATGTCTGGCATGTTTCGACCCTAGCGCGAGCGAGACTCCTACTCGGCCCGCCAGTAGAACCAGCGGGCAGGAAAAAAGGGGCCGCCCGAAGGCGACCCCTTTTCGTAGATTACGGTGCTACTAACACCGCGGTTTCACACAGTATTAGCTGGTGAGACCGTCTACGTAGTCCTGGTTCGCTGCCATCCAGTCGGCAACGATGGGCTCGTAGTCGGTTCCCTCGTACTCGTTGTACATGACGTTTTCGAGCGAGTAGAGCAGCTCGGAGTCCATCTTGAAGTCAGAGATCCAGTTCGTGATTTCTGGCATGTCGTCGCTCAGGGTGTCGCGTGCGAAGGAGTGAATTCCCTCTGCGTCTCCGAGAGTTCCCTCGGGGTCAGCAAGGTCCTTGATGGGGAATGCATCATAGGCCCAGTGCGGACGCCAGAGTGTTACCGCAATGTTCTCGCCGTTGTCGAGTGCTGCCTGAAGTTCAGCAAGCATCGCGGGGGTCGACGAGGTCAGGAGCTCCATGCCGTCAAGACCATAGGTAGGCATGGTCTTGGTCATGACCGCTTCGGTGAGACCAGCGCCCGGCTCGATACCGACGATGCGGTTGCCGAACGTGTCAGCGTTAGCCGCGAGCTCTTCGAGCGAGTCGATGGGAGCATCTTCGTTCACAGCGACGGTGAGGCCAGCCTCGGTGTTCCATGCGCCGAGATCCTCGATCGTGGCGCCGTACTCTTCCATGAGACTTGCGTGAGTGACAGGAAGCCATCCGTCAAGCGCGAGGTCATAGTCACCGGTGCTGAGTCCCGAGAAGATCGGGGTAACGTCAGCGTATTCCAGCTCGACGTTGTAGCCCTTATCTTCAAGGATTGCCTTCCAAAGGAACGAAACTGCTTCGCCCTCGGGCCATCCGTTGAATACGGCGATGGTGAGGTCCTTGTTCTCAGTAGCACCGTCACCTGCCGCCGTGTCGTCTCCGCCTGCGGCGCAAGCCGACAGACCGAGGAGCGTTGCAGCTCCGATTGCGAATGCAGCGCGTGTCTGCTTCTTCATTGTGTCGTCCTTTTCTGTCAACGCTGAAGCGTCGACGGTGTTGACGTCGGTGCACACAGGATTTTCTGCATGCGGGAAACGAGCGCGGGTGAGCGCCCGAAAATTAGCGAACTGGGGGAGTAAGTTCGGCTGGTTCGTTACGTGCAGCCGAAGTGGTTGCATCCGTGTCATCAGCCTCTACCGATTCACCTTCTGCGGATCGGCCGCGGAAGGTGAACGACTCCATGATGAAGCGGAAGTATCCCTTGCCGGTGCCGAAGGATGCCGTGAGCCGGTCAAGGAAGATCGCTAACAGCACGACCGAGAGGCCAGCTTCGAACCCGAGCGAGACATCCGCCCGGCTGAGGCTCTGGATAACTGGCTTTCCGAGACCACCAGCGCCCACCATCGAGGCAATAACGACCATCGAGAGCGAGAGCATGATCACCTGGTTGATGCCAGCCATGATCGAGGGGAGAGCCAACGGGAGCTGAATCTGTCGCAAGATGCGGCTCGGTGAGGAGCCGAAGGCCTGGCCAGCTTCAACAACTTCTTTGTCGACGCCACGAATACCGAGCTCGGTGAGTCGCACGCCGGGTGCAAGTGCGAAGAGCACGGTTGCAACAATTCCGGGCACATCTCCAATACGGAAGAGGATCAGTGCAGGAATCAGGTAGACGAATGCGGGCATCGTCTGCAAGAAGTCGAGAATTGGCTTCACGATCGTGGAAACCGTGTGATACTTCGCGGCAAGAATTCCAAGCGGAACACTGATCACCACCGCGATTGCTGCTGCTACCAGCACCAGCGCAAGGGTATCCATCGCGTTATCCCACTGATCCAAGCTGAGGATCAGGAGGAAACTGACCGTGGTTCCGAGCGAGAACACCCATCCACGGGCAATAAATGCGACCACAGCGAAGATGATGAGCATCACCCAAAATGGCGGTGACGTGAACACGAGGTTCATTCCGTCGGCGACCGACGCGATGATGAACTTGATGACGTCAAAGAAGACACCGAAAGTTACGGTGATGTAATCGATGCCGTTTTCGACCCATCGGCCGAGGGGAAGTCTGAAGAAATCGTTCATCGTGCGACCTCCTTCTCGGCGGTGGTTTCAGGGGTAGCGAGTGCGTCCGTGATCAGCTCAGTGGAGACGGTGAGCGGTGGCTCCATAACGGGCAGTTCGCCGGTATCGGTCGAGACGTTGCCGAGTGCGGCAAGAAGCGTGACACGCGGAACAACGCCAGTGAGGCGGCCCCGCTCATCGATGACAGCCAACGGCAGTGGGCTCTCCACTGAAGGAACAAAAAGCTCCGCGAGAGCGGTGTCTTCGGGAACTGCGTTGAACTCGTCGCTCATGATCGACGACAGGTCAGTGACGCCCTTATGCACGAGCTTCATGGCGTCGGCGTCGCGAACAACACCCTGTAGGGTCCGGTCGCGACTGACGACGAACGCTGTCGACGTCTGTAGATCACGCATGATCTTCAACGCCGCGCGGGGTCCAGCGCCTGCGAACACTGTGGCTCTGACCGGCTCCATAACGCTTGACGCTGTGAGAACGCGTGAGCGGTCAACATCCTGAACGAATTGCGCAACATAGTCGTTGGCGGGGTCGGTGAGCACGTCTTCTGGCGTGCCGATCTGAACGATGCGACCTTCACGCATTACAGCAATGCGGTCACCGAGGAACATGGCCTCGTTGAGATCGTGTGTGATGAAGACGATGGTCTTGCCCAGTTCGGTCTGTAGCTCGAGCAGCTGCTCTTGCATTTCACGACGAATCAGTGGGTCAAGGGCGCTGAATGCTTCGTCCATCAGGAGCACATCGGTGTCGGCAGCGAGTGCGCGGGCGAGGCCCACGCGCTGCTGCATTCCACCGGAAAGCTCGGAGGGCATTTTTTCGCCCCAGCCCTTGAGCCCGACGAGGTCAATCGTCTTCTGGGCGCGAGCGAGACGTTCCGCTCGCGGGATGCCCTGAACTTCGAGGGCGTATGCGGCGTTCTCAAGAACGCTGCGGTGAGGGAAGAGTGCGAAGTGTTGGAACACCATCGAGATGCGACGTTTACGGACGTCGCGAAGTTTCGAAGCGGAGATGCCAGAAATCACATCGTCGCCGACCGTTACTGATCCGGAGGTGGTGTCCCACAGTCCGTTGAGCATGCGGATCAGCGTGGACTTACCTGATCCGGAGAGACCCATTACGACGAAAATTTCGCCTTTATGAACGTCGAAGCTCGCATCGATTACGGCAGCAGTGCCGAGTTCTGTGATCTCATCCCGGGTGGCTCCGTTCTGGAGTCGCTCGACTGCTTCTTTAGGGCGACGGCCGAAAACCTTATAGAGGTTCTTGGCGCTGACTGCGATTTCTTCGGTCACGTTCTCCTGAATGCTCGGCACCCTGGGGGGCTCCGCTCTTCTCGATTACGGTCCGGGTTGCGCGCACTTATCTGCTCATGTGGCGCTCAATCGAGCCAACATGGTGAGGGGAATCATTTTCGGAATGGTTCCGGTGCGAAACAACCGTACGAACGTCAACCCGACTTGCGGGATGGCACGCGCGGCCTGATTTCGTAGCTCCCGTTCACTGCGCCAAATATGGCGAAACGGGAACCGGGCTGTGATCAACGGTAACGCCTTTGAGGTATTCGCGCAGGTTTGCGTCCGCCAGATTGGGGACATAACACCCTTAGCGGCATCACCGATCCGCGGCACAGTGGGCATCGAAGGGGGTCGCCTTTGTTGCCTATTCGTTACATTGGCGTGATCGTTTGACACCGTGGCGCGACGAATCCATCGGTTTAGCTGCGATGAATCCTTCGGCTTAGCGAGGCGGCCGTACCATGCCCTCTTGAGCAACACTGGCGATAAGTCGACCTGCACGATCGTAGATGCGACCCAGCGAGAGGCCGCGGCCGCCGATTGCGTTCGGTGACTCTTGAACATAGAGAAGCCACTCATCCACTCGCGCCTCGCGGTGCCACCACATGGCGTGGTCGAGGCTCGCGACTTTGATGCCGGGAGTCGCCCATGCGAGGCCGTGGCGCCGCATGATCGACTCGAGGATGGAGTAGTCGCTTGCGTAGGCGAGAGCCGCGCGATGAAGGTTCATGTCGTCGGGCATCGGGCCCACTGATTTCAACCAGACTGCCTGGTGCGCGACGTGTCCGCCCTCAACAGAAATAAAAATTGGCGACGGTACATATCGCATGTCAAAGGGACGCTCGGATGCCCAATAGCGAGCGACCGGATGTTCCAACGATGCCAGCGATTCCGCTGTTGTCGGCAGCGACTCTGGGTCAGGCAAGTCAGCAGGCATCTCAATTTGGTGATCGAGGCCGTCATCCTCGTCCTGGAATGACGCAATCGCTGAGAGGATCGGCACGCCATCCTGGTAGGCCTGCGTGCGCCGTGTCGAGAATGATCGACCGTCATGGATGCGATCGACGGAGAAAGTTATCGGGAGGTTGATGTCTCCGGGGCGCAAGAAATAACCATGCATCGAGTGAACGATTCGGTCCGCTGCGAGGGTGCGCTGGGCGGCGACGAGCGCCTGCGCAAGCACTTGCCCGCCGAAGACTCGCCCCTGCGGCATCCATTGGCTTGGACCAGTAAAAATATCTTCATTGGTTCGTGCGCCGGTGTCGGTCAGATCGAGGGCAGTTAGAAGCCCAGACATAGGGTCGCTCATGCCTGTAGTTTAGGAGACCTATGACTGGATCGTTTACTTTGGTGGATTCCCTTGCCCTGGGTGATCTGCACGTATTTTTGGGGCGCGCCGCTCGCGTTGATGAGGGTTCCGTGCGCCTTATCGGCGGTGCCGGAGTGCTGGCCGTCTACGTTTCCGTGCTGCACCCAGCGGGACTACTTGATCAGAGCCCCACGGTGCTTGGCCTCCGTACCTTCGCGCTGGCCTCGAAAGATACCTTCGATGCCGTGGTGCCGGTGCGTTCCCTGCTCGGGCGAGTGGAGAGCGCCATTGAGGCGTCAGCTGACACGTCTGGCGAACCCGTTACGGTGACTCTGCCAATGAGCGTCAACACTGTCACCTGGGCCGCTATCACCCCGCCGCGCAAAGGCTGGGTAGCGATCGACTCAGTTGCCCGTGAAGTTCTCGAAGGTGCGGCACGCGAGGGGATTGACGAAGTCGCACAGGCCGTTCCCACCGGAGCGGGTGAAGCGATCGTGCACAAAGTGCGCACCGAAGTGTGGGGTCGCCCGCTCGATAACCCCGACTACTTGCCCGCAGGCGCAGGTTTTGCCGCAGTGAGTCTCGGGTTCCTCGGCGACGAAGAATCAGCCTCAATATATGAATCAGGTGCGTGGACCCGCGTGACGACCAAGCGCGGTCACGTGCTCGTGAAGCGTCGCGCCTGGTCGGTCGCTCGTTAAAAACTGGGAACTACGCCCACTAAAGCGAGCCGAGCAGCGGCGCAAACTCTCGGATTGCTCCCACAGTGATGAGAACGGCAACACCGCAGCCGACGACTACTACTGCAATCGCAACCCACAACGGGGCAAGTCCCGTGCCGATGTAGCGCTTCACATTTGAGGTGCGACCGATGACGTAAAGCAGACTCCCAAACACAATAAGGCCCCACGGCAGGGGATACGGAACCCCTCGACGTTCCAGCTTTTTGCCATCCGCATAGGCAAGAAAGAAATTGGCGATGAAAACAAACCAATACCCACCGAACGCAGCAAGATAGACAGGGCTGGTGACCACCGAGAACTGTGCCTCGGGTGAGAGGTCATTGGGATCGAGCGCTATAGAGAACGAGGTGATGTAGGCAGCGCTGAGGTAGGGCACGAGTGACAACAGGGAGACAGCCCAAATTTGCCACGTGTAAGGCGAAAGCTCGCGCTCGGACGATGTGAGTGAGCGAGCGACCGACCGCGGAGGGCTTGCATAGGCGGCAGTGTTTCCCGCCGAGTGCGTCGGCGCTGGGGCTGATGGCGTCTGAAGCGAGTGAGGTGCCGGTGCGGGTACGTACTCGCCCATTCCCCAACTTGAGCCGTTCCACCATTCTTTGCCGACGCCACCATTCGGATTGCGGTACCAGCCAGGTTCTGACGGTGGCGACGAAGAATTACTCATGTTGAAATTGTATCCGCAGACGAGGCTCATCCTGTGCGTTAGGGCGCTGCGATACTCCGCCCTGCAGCACGTCCGCTGACGAGGCAACCCCCTAAGAATGTGCCCTCGAGTGTGTCGGCGACGATGAAGTCACCACCATGTTCGTTGAAAGCTTCGACCGGTGCTGAGGCGCCGTTGCCGAGTCGCTGACTGAGGAGTTCACGCACGCTTTTGTCCGTCAGGTCGGGATTTTGCTCGATACCGGAGAGGGCAAACTTCTCTCGATAATTGCTTGAGTCAGCCCGCACGAGATCATGGTTGCCACCGATTCCCCTGCTCGTCACGATCGTGGCGGGGGCGCGAAGCTCAAAGTCGCCGACGACAATTCGGTTGCTCCCAGCGCCGCGGCCACTCATCCTCGTCTCGATCAAAACCGGCTATGCCAAACCAGTCTTGACGCCCCAATTCGAGCGAATCCTTGATGCCCATCCGGCGCTGTTCTGGGGAGTCGACGAAGGAAGAGCCCGCCGAACGACCACCAGGCTTGGCCACCGAGGCTGGCTTCCGGTTCTTGCTCAACAATCGCGACTTGTATGCCGCGTCATCCGCCAATTTCATAGCAACTTTCGTGTGGCACCTTGTGCACCGTGCGGTGTGTAGGTACGGTCAAAATAACTCCGAGCGACGAGGCTTGGGTCAACCTGTGGTTTACCAATCACGGTTGTGAGGATCGCTTGAGCGTGGCTTACCGGCATACGTGAGGGCAGATCGGAGAAACGATGAGTACTACCGTGCCCGTAAAGGCCCAGAAACCTGAGGCTAAGAGGCAGAACCCTGAGTTCGTGCAGCTTCTTGACCCTGAGGGGAACCGGCTGAGTGATGACCTCTATGACCCTTGGGTGTCAGATGTCACCGGCGATCAGCTCGCGAGCCTCTATGAAGACCTCATCATCGTGCGTCGCATCGATACCGAGGCGACTGCCCTTCAGCGTCAGGGTGAACTAGGACTCTGGCCGCCGCTGTTCGGCCAAGAAGCAGCACAGGTCGGTTCTGCCCGCACTTTGCGGCCCGACGATTTTGTTTTTTCTAGCTACCGCGAAAATGCTGTCGCTTACTGCCGAGGCGTGAAACTGCCCGACCTTGTGCGGGTGTGGCGCGGTACTGCCGCATCGGGGTGGGATCCGTTCTCCGTGGGCATGGCAACTCCCGCCGTGATTATTGGCGCGCAGACGCTGCATGCCACCGGCTACGCCGTCGGATGCAAAAAAGATGGTGTCGACAGTGTTGCGGTGGCCTACTTCGGTGATGGTGCCACCAGCGAGGGTGACGTCAGCGAAGCGATGGTCTTCGCGGCCTCGTTTAAGGCTCCCGTGATTTTCTTCTGCCAAAACAACCAATGGGCAATCTCTGAGCCTGTCGGGCTTCAGGCACAGCGGCCGATTGCCGATCGGGCGCCCGGATTCGGAATCCCGAGCATCCGCGTTGATGGAAACGATGTGCTCGCCGTCATGGCTGCAACGCGCAGTGCTCTCGACCGTGCACGCAACGGCGGAGGCCCCACCTTTATCGAAGCCGTGACGTATCGCCGTGGCCCGCACACCACCTCTGACGACCCGAGCCGCTATGTGGACCCTGTGGTTGCTAAAGAGTGGGAAGCACGCGATCCGATCGCGCGCGTCGAAGCGTTTTTGCGCAGCGAAGGGGTGCTGACCGACGAACTGGCGGCATCCATTCAGAGCCGAGCAGATCTGGTGGCGGCAGAGTTCCGTGCAGGATGCCTCGGGCTCGAGAACCCCGAACCGCTCAGCGTTTTCGACAACGTGTATGCCACCGAACACTCGGGACTTGCGCGTCAAAAGAGCCAATACAAGGCGTACCTAGAGGGGTTTGAAAAATGACTGAACTGACTCTGGCAAAAGCACTCGGCTCAGGATTGCGACGAGCACTCAGCGACGACGACAAGGTTGTGCTCCTCGGTGAAGATATCGGAGCCTTGGGTGGCGTTTTTCGTGTCACCGATGGTTTGCAGCGCGATTTCGGCACAGAACGAGTGATGGACACACCGCTTGCTGAAGCAGGAATTATCGGCATGGCAGTCGGGCTCGCGTTCCGTGGTTACCGTCCGGTCTGTGAAATTCAGTTCGACGGCTTCATCTACCCGGGTTTCGATCAGATCGTTGCTCAGGTTGCGAAGCTGCACTATCGCACCGCCGGAAATGTGCGGATGCCGCTGACGATTCGTGTTCCCTATGGCGGAGGTATCGGAGCGGTCGAGCACCACTCTGAGTCTCCCGAAGCGTATTTCGCGCACACCGCTGGACTGCGGGTGGTCACCTGTTCAACGCCGCAGGACGCGCACAGCATGCTGCGTGAGGCGATCGCTTGCGATGACCCGGTTCTGTTTTTTGAGCCCAAACGTCGCTACTGGACTAAGGGCGACGTCGACGAAGACGCTGTCGGTCTACCGATGGGCAAAGCACGCGTCGTTGTTGAGGGCACTGATGTGACTCTCGTGACGTATGGCCCGCTTGTGGCAACCGCATTGGATGCCGCCGTGGCCGCTGCTGACGACGGGATTTCTCTCGAGGTGGTTGATTTGCGTTCGCTCGCCCCGGTTGACTTCGACACGGTTTCGGCAAGCGTGCAGAAGACGGGGCGACTCGTGATCACCCACGAGGCGTCAGAATCGGGCGGTTTGGGGGCTGAAATCGCGGCGACACTGACCGACCGCTGTTTCTACTATCTCGAGGCTGCTCCTGTGCGCATTACGGGCTTCGATGTGCCCTATCCACCGGCGAAATTGGAGGATCATTTCTTGCCTGATCTTGACCGGATTCTTGATGGTGTTGATCGCGCTCTTGGTCGCGCCAATTCGCTCACAGGGTGGAGTGCGTAATGGCTGTTAAGGAATTTGCGCTGCCCGATTTGGGGGAGGGCCTCACCGAGTCTGAGATTGTGGAGTGGCATGTTGCTGTTGGCGACATGGTTACTCTGAACCAGCCGATTGCTGAGGTGGAGACGGCGAAAGCGATTGTTTCGCTGCCGTCGCCAGTCGCGGGAAAGATCTCTGCGCTTCATGCAGAGCCCGGGGCAACTGTCACTGTTGGCACACGGATTGTGACGTTCGAACTCGATGGTGAAGCGGGCGAAACTGACACGCAGGATGATCCAGAGGCGTCTCAGAAGCCAGCGCAGTCCCAGAAGCCAGCGCAGCCGGATATGTCAGCGCCGACGGAGAAGTCAGGCGAAGCCGGCTCATCCGATGCCCCCGAACGCAACTCGGTGCTGGTCGGCTATGGCCCTGCCGTGGAGAGCGGCAAGCGTCCAACTCGAAAGGCTCGCGCGGCTCAGGCGGCTCAGCAGACAGGCCAGTCCGCAGACGCTCCGGCGGCCGATGCACTTGCCCAGACCGTCGAAGCACCCGCGAAGACTGTAAACGCACCAGCCACACCGGCTGAAGCACGCACGAAGACCACGCCGCCGGTGCGTAAGCTTGCGCACGACCTCGGGGTCGACCTCACGCGAGTGCAGGGAACCGGACCTGACGGGCTCATTACTCGTGATGACGTCTCGCAGGCCGCCGATGCGGGAGATCAGAGTTCCGACTCGGCCACGGTGTCACCGTCACGAGAATCAGGGCCGCGAGCTGGCGGGTCGAATGGTCGGCCACGCGAGCAACGCACTCCGATCAAGTCGGTGCGTAAGGCTACTGCTGCAGCGATGGTGTCGAGTGCGTTCACTGCACCTCATGTCACCGAGTTTTTGACGATTGACGTGACCAGAACCATCGAACTCGTTGCGCGACTGAAAGCTAGCGGCACCTCAGCATCCGTGCTTGCAGTGATCGCCAAAGCGCTCTGTATCGGGGTGGCACGCAACCCTTCAGTCAATTCGCGCTGGGATGCCGAAGCTAACGAAATAGTCGAGTTCGGCTACATCAACCTCGGTATTGCCGTCGCGACACCGCGCGGGTTGATGGTGCCGAACCTCAAAGATGCCGACTCGCTCACTCTGGCCGAATTGACGGATGCGATCGGCACCATTGCGCGTGATGCTCGCGCGAGCAAAGCCACTCCGGCATCGCTCAACGGCGGAACGATTTCGATCACCAACGTTGGCGTGTTCGGCATCGATGCGGGTACGCCCATCCTGAATCCGGGAGAAGCCGCCATCTTGGCTATGGGCGCTGTGCGGAAGATGCCGTGGGAGCACCATGGTGAAATTGCGCTGCGCGACGTCATGACGCTCAGCCTGTCGTTCGACCATCGGCTCGTTGATGGTGAGCAGGGGGCTCGCTTCCTGACCGATGTTGGCGCAATTCTCAGCGACCCCGGCGCCGTATTAGGCATGGTGTGACACGAGGGGTGCCCGCGACAGGTAAGAATGGTCTTATGACCGAGAATCTCGACCCTGCTGCGGCCACCACCACCTCGCGAGTATCGCGGCGTTTGCTGTGGGGAGTTTTTGCGCTCGCAGCGTTAGTGATCGCCTCCGACCAACTGAGCAAGTGGTGGGCAGAAACGAACCTTGGTGATGGCACTGTCATTCCCGTTATCGATAACGTTATTTCGTTCCAACTCGTCTACAATCCCGGCGCAGCATTCTCTATCGGTGAAGAATTCACGTGGGTGCTCACGATCATCGCGGCAATCGCGGTTGTCGCGATTATCAGATACGCGTGGCGAGTCGAATCACGCGCTTGGGCCTTTGCGCTCGGGCTCCTGCTCGGTGGCGCAATCACCCACTTGGGCGACCGACTGTTCCGTGAGCCAGGATTCGCTCGCGGTCACGTCGTTGACTTCATCAACTACGGCGGATACTTCATCGGCAACATTGCCGACATTGCGCTCGTCGGTGGTGCCGTCATGATCGTCATCATCTCTCTCATGGGCATAGCCAGCAGGCCCGAACCCGCAGCGGCCAATGCTGCAGATGCTGCGGCTGCGGCTGCGGCTGAATAGAATTCACTAGCGGTCTCAGCGGTCTCAGCGGTCTCAGCGGTCAAGGAAGGTCAGGAATGGCTCATTTCGATGCAATCGTCGTTGGCGCGGGAGTGGCAGGTCTGTCCGCCGCTCGTCTGCTGGCGAATGCTGGCCGTCGTGTTGTGGTGCTTGAGGCTCGTGACCGCGTTGGTGGCAGAGTCTGGACGGATCGCACTGACGGGTTCGTCACCGACCTCGGTGCGTCCTGGATTCACGGCATTACTGACAACCCCGTTGCAGCAGCGGCTGAAGCTTTCAGTATGCCGACTGTGGAGTTTACTGTCGGTGGGTACCAACCAGATGGCCGCCCCATCGCCTACTACGGACCAAGCGGTAAGCGACTCTCGGATGATGAGGCTCGGGCTTTTGCCGATGACGTCCATTCGGTCGACGCCGCGCTCGCGGAGGTCGTCGCCGAGTCGGATGCGGATGACTCATACCGGGACGTGACCGAGGCAGCTCTTGCCCTTCAAGGATGGGATCATGATCGGGCTGAACGCGTTCGCGAGTTCCTCCAGCACCGCAGCGAAGAGCAGTACGGGGCGTGGATCGAGGATCTTGCCGCGCACGGTCTCGATGATGACGTTGTCGACGGCGACGAAGTAGTTTTCCCCGAAGGGTACGATCGCCTATCCACGCACCTCGCTCACGGCCTCGACATCCGCCTTGAGCAGACCGTCACCCGCGTGCGCTGGTCGTCGGAGGGCGTCACCGTTACGACAGACCGCGGCACGCTGACGGCAGACCACGCCGTCGTGACGGTGCCGATCGGGGTGCTCAAGTCGAAGGACTTCACCATCGAACCGCCGCTTCCGGAACCGAACGCTGGCGCGCTTGGCCGGCTCGAGATGAACGCCTTCGAGAAAGTCGTTCTGAGGTTCCCGACGAAGTTCTGGGACGACGGGGTCTATGCGATCCGGCAGCAGGGGCCCGAGGGCCGCTGGTGGCACTCGTGGTACGACCTCACGGCGCTTCATGGCACGCCCACGCTGCTGACCTTCGCCGCGGGCGCAGCGGCCAGAGAGATCCGTCACTGGGAAGACGAACAGATTGTCGACTCGGTTCTCGCGCAACTGCGGCGACTGTACGATGACCGAGTCGAGGAGCCGACCCGTGTTGACATCACCGCCTGGCAAGACGATCCGTTCGCCCGAGGGTCGTACGCATACATGAGACAAGGCTCCACGACCGCGGATCACGACGACCTCGCGACGCCCGTTGGTGGGGTTCTCCATATCGCGGGCGAGGCCACGTGGACGGATGACCCCGCCACGGTCTCCGCTGCCCTGTGCTCCGGTCACCGCGCGGCATCGAACATATTGCACCGTGCGATCCCGATTGTTGAGGTGTGGGCGGAAGCCCCAGTGAGATCCGCAGATCGAGGCTAAGCGTTCAGCGCCGCTAGCGCCATTCGCTCAAGTACCGCTCTAGTCGCTCCGGCACGGCCGCTGTGGGGAGTTGAGTTGATGAGCCCAAAAGTGGCATGGGCGCGCGTGCGCAGTTCGCTCGTCGCAGCATCCGGGTGACGGCGCGCGAGCGTGGCAACCCACAGCTCTACATAGCTGCGCTGGAGGGCACGCACGGTGTGCCGGTCATCATCGGTAAGGCTGTCGAGGTCGCGATCTTGCACCCGGATGACGTTGGCATTCTTGAGCGCAAATTCGACATGAAATTTTATGAGACTTTCGAGCGCGGCCTGTGCCGAGGGTGCCGACTCGATCACGGTCTGTGCTCCCGTGCAGAGGTCGGCGCTGGCATCCACGAGCATCGCGGCAAGCACGGCTTGTTTGCCGTCGAAGTGGCGGTAGACGGCCGGACCGCTGATTCCTGCTGCCGCGCCGAGGTCTTCGAGCGAGACCCGAGTGAATCCGCGTTCGGCGAAGAGGCTCGCGGCGGCGTCGAGGAGGGCGTCGCGCCGGTCAGCTTTCGCCTGACTCCGTGGGGTTGGTGTCGCGGTCATGCTCAGAGTCTAGACAGTTCAGTTAATGCTCGCTAACCTATTTGAGTTAGTATTGACTAACCCAAGTGGCCACAAGCTACGCAGAACGAAGGTGTTCGATGGAGAAAATTTCCACAGCAGCCCAACCGTCTCATCCGACGTTTGTGGCCAACGACGGGTCAATGCGCTCACTCGTGGAGCAATTGCGCGAGCGACTCGCGACGACCGCTCTCGGCGGTTCGGAGAAATCTCGCGAACGTCACGTCTCGCGTGGCAAGCTGTTGCCGCGCGATCGAGTTGATGAGTTGCTCGACGAGGGCAGTCCTTTTATCGAAATCGCCCCTCTCGCGGCTAACGGTATTTACAACGACGATGCCCCGGGCGCTGGCGTTATCGCCGGCATCGGGCTCATCCATTCACGCCCCGTTCTCGTGATCTCCAACGATGCGACCGTCAAAGGCGGCACGTACTTTCCGCTCACCGTTAAGAAGCACTTGCGGGCCCAAGAAATTGCACTCGAGAACAAGCTTCCCTGCGTGTACCTGGTCGACTCGGGTGGCGCCTTCCTGCCGATGCAAGACGAAGTCTTTCCTGACCGCGATCACTTCGGTCGCATCTTCTACAATCAGGCTCGACTGTCGGCAGCGGGCATCCCGCAGATCGCCTCCGTCATGGGCTCCTGCACTGCCGGCGGAGCCTATGTGCCGGCAATGAGCGACGAGACGATCATCGTGCGCAATCAGGGCACCATCTTCTTGGGTGGTCCTCCGCTCGTGAAGGCCGCCATTGGCGAGATTGTGACGGCTGAAGAGCTGGGCGGGGGAGACGTTCACGCCCGAACCTCAGGGGTCACAGATCATCTCGCCGACGACGATCGCCATGCGCTGCAGATTGTGCGCGACATCATCGCGACAATTCCGAAGCCCGCCGCACCGGCCTGGGATGTTGTTGAATCACGCCCGCCATCCGTCAACCCTGACGAACTCTACGGTGTCGTGCCGACCGACGTGCAAAGCCCCTACGAGGTGCGTGAAGTAATTGCCCGTCTGGTAGATGGCAGTGAGTTTCATGAGTTCAAAAAGGAGTACGGCACGACCCTCATCACGGGCTTCGCGACACTGCACGGGCATCCGGTCGGCATCATTGCCAATGCTGGTGTTCTGTTCAGCGAATCGGCGCTCAAGGGCGCGCACTTCATCGAGCTGTGCGACCAGCGAGGCATCCCGCTGCTGTTTCTGCAGAACATTTCGGGATTCATGGTCGGCAAGGAATATGAGGCCGGCGGCATTGCCAAGAACGGCGCCAAGATGGTCACCGCCGTCGCTACGACGCGTGTTCCTAAGTTCACGGTCGTCATCGGTGGATCATTCGGTGCTGGTAACTACTCGATGTGTGGACGCTCCTACTCGCCGCGTTTCTTGTGGATGTGGCCCAACGCCCGCATCTCGGTCATGGGCGGCCCCCAAGCTGCCGCGGTGCTCTCCACGGTTCGCCGCGACCAACTCGGCGAAGACGAGTTCACCGACGACGACAAGGTTGCATTCGAGAAGCCGATCCGCGAGCAGTACGAACGCCAGGGCAGCCCCTACTATTCGACCGCCCGACTGTGGGATGACGGAATTATCGACCCCAAAGACACTAGAGACGTGCTCGGCATGGCTCTCGATATCGCTGCGGCCACCCCGCTGCCTGAGCCGGGCTTCGGCCTCTTCCGGATGTGATGGCTATGTTCTCTGCTGTTCTGGTCGCCAATCGCGGCGAAATTTCCTGTCGCATCACCCGCACCCTGCACTCGATGGGCATCCGCTCCATCGCCGTTTACACCGAGCATGACCGTGACGCGAAACACGTGCGGGTCGCGGATGCTGCCGTGCTGATCGAGAGCTATCTGTCGGTCGATGAGATTGTTGCTGCCGCGCATGCTGTTCCGGGCATGAAGGCTGAGGCGATTCATCCGGGCTATGGCTTCTTGTCGGAAAACGCGCACTTGGCCGAAGCTTGTGCCGCAGCCGGGGTGACCTTCATCGGGCCGGGTGTCGACGCGCTCACCATCATGGGCGACAAGATCGCCTCGAAGAAGCATGTGACCGAGCGTGGTGTCGCGGTAATTCCCGGTGTCGCTGAGCCGGGCATGACCAACGATGATCTTGTGGCTGCGGCCGATGAGGTGGGGTTCCCGCTGCTGATTAAGCCATCTGCGGGTGGTGGCGGCAAGGGCATGACGATTGTGCGCGAGCCCGCCGCAGTAGCCGACGCTCTCGCCTCTGCTCGCCGCGTGGCCAGTGCTGCGTTCGGCGACGACACCCTGTTTCTCGAACGTCTCGTGGAGAAGCCGCGCCACATCGAGGTGCAGGTTCTGGCCGACAGCCACGGCACGACCATCCATCTGGGGGAGCGCGAGTGCTCGTTGCAGCGTCGCCACCAGAAGATCATCGAAGAAGCGCCGTCACCGCTACTTGACGAAGCAACCCGGCAGCGTATTGGTGAGGCGGCGTGTGAGGTTGCGCGCAGCGTCAACTACGTCGGAGCCGGAACAGTTGAGTTCCTTGTCTCCGATAATGCACCAGACGAGTTCTTCTTCATGGAGATGAACACCCGACTGCAAGTGGAGCATCCCGTCACGGAGATGGTCACGGGAATCGACCTGGTGGAGTGGCAAGTGCGCATTGCGGCGGGCGAGAAGCTCACGGTGGAGAAGCCGCAGCTCACCGGTCACTCGGTCGAGGCCCGCATCTACTCAGAAGATCCCGCCAACGACTTCCTACCCTCGGCCGGTCGAATCATCGCACTGTACGAAGCCGACGGCGTTCATTCAAGCAGCGTGCATTCAGACGGAGTGCGTGCAGGCAGCGTGCGCGTCGATAGCTCGCTCGTCGAGGGCGGCACCGTTTCCGCCAACTACGACCCGATGCTCGCGAAGGTCATCTCTTTCGGAGCAACACGTGACGAAGCACTCACGGCCCTCGACCGAGCGCTAGCCGACACCGTGATTCTGGGCGTCACCACGAACATCGAGTTCTTGCGGGCACTTCTGGCGCGCGATGATGTTCGCGCGGGTGCGCTCGATACGTCCCTCATCGAACGGGCGCTGGCCGAGATCGAGTTTGCTACCCCGAGCCCTGCCGTGCTTGCTGCGGCGGCCCTGAGCATCCATTCAGATCATTGGATGTCGGGCTCACCCTGGCAGCAACCCAGCGGTTGGAGAGTCGGAAAGCATCGCCCCGCCCGCTACCATCTCGAGTGTGCAGGCACAGTGCACGAGGTTCTGGTTGCCGGACCACCCAGCGCTGCGGAAGTCACGATCGCGGGCGAGAGCACGTCGGCACGACTAACCTCCATGGGTATTGAGTGGGGCACTGTGAGCGTTGCTGTGACGATCGCGCGCGATGAGTCGGCCGCGGCCGATAGCGCAGTGGTCTGGGTCGCCCAGCAGGGCACCTCATTCTCGCCCAGGGAGCAGAGCCGTGCTGAGTCGCTTGCCACTCACCGCGCGACTCTCGCCCGGGTCGCGGGCGTCGTTGATCCTGAACTTCGTTCGCCCATGCCCGGAACTGTTGTTGCGGTTGCTGTTGCAAACGGCGACACGGTGACTGCCGGTCAAACGGTGCTCACGATTGAAGCCATGAAGATGGAACACCCCGTCGTGGCGACCCTCGATGGGGTTGTCGACATTAGTTTGACGCCTGGCGATCTGGTCACACGCGATCAGATTGTTGCCCGAATCGAATCGCCACAAGCGAGCACTGAAGGAGAAACCCCATGAGCCATGTAGTCACCCACCTCGGTCTCACCGATGACGAGAAGAAGCTGCAAGCTGACGTTCGCCATTTTGCCGACACCGTGGTCGCCCCGGCGGCGTACGAATACGACACGAAGCGTGAACTGCCGTACGAGATCATCGCCCAAATGGGGGAGATGGGGCTCTTTGGTTTGCCGTTCCCGAAAGAGTTCGGTGGGCAAGGAAAAGATTATGTTTCGCTGTGCTTGGCCGTTGAAGAGTTGGCTCGGGTAGATCAGTCAATCGCCGTCACGCTTGAAGCGGGTCTCGGCCTCGGTGCAATGCCGATTTTCAAGCAGGGCACTGACGCGCAAAAGCAGGAGTGGTTGCCGATGCTCGCGCGCGGTGAAGCCCTCGCAGGGTTCGGCCTAACCGAGGCGGAAGCCGGCTCTGATGCTGCAGGCACCAAGACCACGGCGGAGCTTGTCGATGGCGAATGGGTCATCAACGGAACGAAGCAATTCATCACCAACTCGGGAAGCAAAATCACCAAGCTTGTTACCGTTACGGCAGTGACGGGTCGCCGCGAAAACGGTAAGCCTGAGCTGAGCGCCATTCTTGTTCCCAACGACACGCCAGGGTTCACCGTGCACCCGCCGTACGACAAGGTCGGCTGGCACACCTCCGACACGCATCCGCTCTCGTTCGACAATGTGCGCGTTCCCGAAGCGAACCTTTTGGGTGAGCGAGGTCGTGGCTTTGCAAACTTCATCGAAACCCTGGATGAGGGTCGTGTTGCTTTTGCCGCGCTCTGCACGGGTGCAGCTCAGGGCTGCCTCGAAGAGTCGATCCGCTACGCCAACGAGCGCCACGTTTTTGGTCGTTCGATCGGATCGAACCAGCACATCGCGTTCAAGATTGCTCGCATGCAGGCACGAGTTCATTCGGCACGCTTGGCAACCTACGACGCAGCCCGCAAACTGGTTGCCGGAATACCTTTCAAGACGGAGGCGAGCTTGGCAAAACTGATCAGCAGCGAGGCTGCCATGGATAACGCTCGGGATGCCACCCAAATTTTCGGCGGTTATGGTTTCCTCAATGAAAACCCGGTTGCTCGTCATTACCGCGACTCCAAGGTGCTTGAGCTCGGCGAGGGCACAACCGAGGTGCAGCTGATGGTTATCGCCCGCGAGTTGGGATTCGCCACACTATGACCGGCAAACGTATTCAGCAGCGCGGCCTCTGGTTCGACGAATTTGAGGAGGGTGCCGTGTACCTGCACGCGCCCGGTCGCACCGTGACTGAGGCCGACAACGTATTCTTCACCACGCTCACGATGAACACGCAATCCTTACACTTGGATGCTGCCTGGTCGGCGGAGCAACCTTTTGGGCAGCGGTTGGTGAACTCGATGTTCACGCTCTCGACGATGGTTGGGGCATCCGTGGCTCAACTCACGCAGGGCACGATTGTGGCGAACCTGGGCTTCACCGAGGTGAACTTTCCGCATCCGCTGTACCACGGAGACACGATGTACTCCGAGAGTGAAGTGCTGGAGAAGCGGCTCTCGAAGTCGCGTCCCGGCCAGGGAATCATCTCCCTGCGGCACACCGCCAAGAACCAAGAGGGCGTTGTTGTTGCTGTAGCGACCCGTTCGGTGATGGTCTGGACTGAGGAGAACGCACCGTGAGCTTCACGTTAGGCCCGTCGATTCTGTTTGTTCCGGCTGACCGCCCGGATCGCTATGCAAAAGCTTTGGAGCGCGCGGATGCCATCATCATCGACCTTGAGGATGCTGTCGCCAGTGTCGACAAGGCCGAGGCCCGCAAGGCACTCATCGCGAATCCGATGGATCCCGCACGCACGATCGTGCGGATTAACCCCGCCGGAACCCAGGACCACGACAGCGATCTCGAAGCTCTCGAGCAGACGGAGTACCGCACCGTGATGTTGGCGAAGGCGGAGTCGGTAGCCGATTTCGATGCGCTCACCGAGCTCGATGTGATCGCGCTGTGTGAGACTGCCCGGGGAGTGCTCGCGGCAACGAGCATCGCTGCGCTCGATTGCGTGGTTGCACTCATGTGGGGTGCGGAGGATCTCGTTGCTTCGCTCGGCGGCACTTCGTCGCGCGAAGACGATGGGCCGTATCGGGGCGTGGCCCTCCATGCGCGCTCGTCGGTGTTGCTCGCGGCTGGAGCCTATTCGAAGGCCGTGATCGATGCCGTGCACCTCGACATCGCTGACACCGACGGTCTCGGTGCTGAGGCTCGGGATGCTGCAGCGCTCGGGTTCACGGCTACAGCCTGCATTCATCCCTCTCAGGTCGCGGTTGTGCGCGAAAGCTATGCGCCCACGGTCGAACAGATCGCGTCAGCGCGGGCACTTCTCGCCGCAGCGGAATCGCAGCCCGGCGTCTTCAGCTTCGAGGGCCGGATGGTGGATGGGCCGATACTGCGGCATGCAGAGTGCGTGGTGGCGCGGGCGGGGTTGCGCGAGGGTTGACCGCAGTCACAAACTGCCGTCAAAAAAATCTCGAAACTTGAGCGTCAAAATTTGGTGCTGACGATTTGCGCCTGCCGCTACGACTCCGAAAAAAAGTGTGTCATACTCACTAAAATTCGTCGAAGGTCGGGGCATGCAGATAAGTCGCGTAACAGTTAAGAACTACCGGAGCTTGAAAGATGTCACCTTGGACGTCGATGACTATTCGGTTTTAGTTGGTGCAAATGGGGCAGGGAAGTCATCTATTCTCTACGCGCTGGACTGGTTCTTTAACGGGAAACCACTCGTTGCCTCTGATGTGTGTGGTTACAAAGAGGAGCTGACTCCACCCGAGGAATGCGTTGTTGAAGTCTCAGTGACCTTTTCAAGCCTGACCGCGAACGACAGATTGCGTCTCGCGCAGTACGGCCGCGGCGACACCGCGACATTTCGGCGAACATGGGCGCTGAACCAGAAAGACAAGGTGATCGGCAACGCGCTTCAAGGTCCGGGCTTTGCGCAGCTTCGTGGCTATACCAAAGTCGGGGATTTCCGGCGTGCCTACGCAACCCTCCGTGAATCTCTCACTGACCTACCTGATTTAGGTACTTCGCCTTCCAAAGACGCTGTACACGAAGCCTTGGCGGTCTGGGAAAGCGATAGTTCCCGTACTTCGCAACTCGTTGAAATACGCAACGATGACGCGAGTCACATGTTCGGTATAAATGGCCCGAACGTTATCCGAGAGTGCGTTCGATTCGTCCTCGTGCCGGCCGCAACCGATATCTCTAGTCAGGTAGGGGAGTCGGGCAAGGGATCGGCGCTAAATGAACTTATCGGCGCTGTCATGTCAGACGCAGGAGCGCGGGCCCAGACGGAATGGCTGATCGAGAATGAAGCAGCGATCAGCGAGCTCAACTCCCGCGTCAAACGAAGCGTAGAGACATCGACTGGAGTTCAAACGACGCGTATTAATGCGCGGTTGACCTCGCTCGTGCCAAACGCGAGCATCGCACTTACGACCAGAGTTCCGGACTGGACGCCGAAGACCGACGCGAGCGTGACTACAGCTGTGACGATCGATGGAGTCACTAATGATGTGAGCAAGCAAGGGCACGGAATCCAACGCGCGGTCATGATTTCGATGTTTCAAGCTCTTGTCCCAGATGCTGAATTGGCGCGAGGAAGCCACACCCGCGAAGCTGATGAAGACGAAGCTCATGCGAATGAACGACTCGAACTAGAACTTGCGAAACTTCCGAGCCTCATAATCGGTGTCGAAGAGCCGGAAATTTACCAGCATCCGATCAGAGCACGAGCCTTTGCTCGAACTCTAACGGCCTTGAGCGCCCAGCCGGGAGCCCAAGTCATTCTGGCTACCCACAGCCCATATTTCGTTCGGCCTGAGCAATTTTCTTCTTTGCGTCGTTTCACCCTAATCAACGGCCAAACAACAGTCTCGGCGACGAGTGCCAACGAAGTCAGCAGCGCGACCGGAATTCCGGCTGACAAGATCGCAAAGATCGTCGATAAGAGAGTCCCAACCGAATTCTCCGAAGGATTTTTCGCGGACGCGGTTGCGTTGGTGGAAGGAGACACCGATCGAGCTGTCGTGGAAGCGCTCGCATCCAAGCTCAACCTTGCCCTAGATGCACGAGGCATTTCGGTTGTCGAGGTGTCGAGCAAGGAAAGTCTTCGAATCCCTTATGAAATTCTACGCGCGCTTCAAATACCCGTGTTCGTCTATGCTGACGGGGACTTCTTAGGGGCGAAACGTAAGCACCCCTCGGATACAGCGAAGGAGTCGCTCGTTCACGGTAGCCATCGCGCATCAACTGAAATGATTTCGACCTGGCTTCCCGCCTCTACCGCTGTGCAAGGAGTTCTCCCAGTCACGTTCGGTGGTTTAACAGTCGTCGCGAGCCACTACGTACTTTGGCACGATGATCTTGAAGAGGAACTCGCGAATTGGCCAAGCTTTGTCTCGGCTCTCCTCGCAAACGGTGACGGGGATGTTCGTTCGCGAACGAAAAAGGATCTCTTCGCTTACAGGAGTGCGATTATCGATGCAGACAGCGGGGACTTGCCAGCGAACCTCAAGTCGGCGATAGAAGTGCTAGCGAGTTTCTCCTAGTCAACGCTTGACTCGCTGCCGCGCCTGACTGGGGTACCGCAGCGGACTCGTGTGGCTTTGGTGCTGAGATAGATGCGTTCCAAGATCCAACTTATTGAGAACACCCTGCAGACGCTCTGTCACTTCGCGTTGTGAAGGAATCGGTCGCCCTCGCCCAAGTTGCTGGCCCTGTTGCGGGGCTTCACGTGCCAGGTACCACCCAGACTTTCGCTCGTGCCATTCTGACTACCGATACGATTGCGGGCTGTTCCGGGCACTTCGGCAGCAGAGCCTCATCCGTCGCAACACCCAAATAGAACTCGCGCACCAACTTCTCGAACGTGTCGCGACCGCCGATGAGCTCCCACATCGAATCGGCCGGAGCATCGGGGGTCACCGCCGGCTTCGCGATGATGCGAACCTCGGGGCGCTTCACAAATGGCCGCTCAGCCCTTCCGACAGCAGCACCGCCGCTCTACCTCAGCACCACTCCGGGCGGCTCACCGCGTCAGATCATCGACCCCAGGTCTGACCCTGTCGACGGGTAAGCGGCGGTTGTTGACTTGATTTGTCTTGTGGTGAGACCGTTCTTCATGGCGAGAGCGATCGTGTTCGCGAGTTCGGCATAGTCGTGACCGAGGAGGTGGGCACCGATGATGCGGCCGGTGCTCTTGTCGACCAAAATCTTTGTCGCTCCGGTCGTTTCACCAATTCGGTAGTTGGAGAACCATCCGCTCGTGTCGGTGAATCGCACGTCAACGTCGAGTCCGCTTTCCTTGGCCTCCTGCTCCTGCATGCCGACTCTGACGAGCTCGGGAATGGTGAACACCGCAGTGGGGATGGCGCTGTAATCCGGTGTTGCCGAATTCGGCTTCAACATGTTGGATGCCGCGATCTTCGCCTCGAACACCGCTACCGGTGTCAGCGGCATCCCTGGGGTGTCTGCAGCATCGCCAGCCGCATAAACGTCAGGGTTGGTGGTGCTCTGAAGGTGTTCCGAAACTTGGACGCCGCGGGGGCCGAAGGTGACGTCACCGGCTTCGAGGTTCAGGCGATCGAGGTCTGCTGTGCGTCCTGCACCGTGGACAACAAGATCAACCTCCATCGTGGCTTCCTTGCCGCCTTGTTGCGTAGTGACGCGAAATCCTTCGGCGAGCTTCACGACGCTCGCGATTGTCGTTTCGCGGTGCACCGCGACGCCAGCGGTTTCACCGCGCTTCAGCAAGAGTTCGACTAGGTCGGGGTCAAAGCCCTTCAGCGGAATACGGCCGCGGTCGATCACTACCGGGGAACTGCCCGCGCGGGCAGCGATGTGCGCAAACTCGAACGACACGAAGCCACCGCCGATGAACGCAATCCGTCGTGGAAGCTCAGGGAGGTTAAGGAAGTCGGTGCTGTCAATGAGATATTCGTGCCCGGGAAAGTCCAGTTCGCGCGGCACCGCACCGGTAGCGATCAGAATCTTGTTCGCCTGGAAGTTTTTGCCGTCGATTTCGAGGTGGGTGTTGTCAGTAAATGTCGCAATCCCATGGAGGGTGTCAACGCCGCTCGATTGAAGCCCCTTCTCCATATTGTGCGGGACCGGATCGGTGAAGCCGTGCTTGTGTTCCATGAGGTCAGCCCAGTTAATGCTGAGTTGATCCGCGTTGATTCCTTTGTCAGCAAAAAGGCGGGCAGAGTCAACGATCTCCGCAGCGCGCCGAAGGATCTTTTTGGGGTCGCATCCTCGAAGTGCGCAGGTACCGCCATACGGGAGCGCATCCACGATGGCGACGCGCCACCCGCGCGACGCAGTCTTTTTCGCTGCGGCAATGCCCGCCATACCGGCACCGATTACGAGCAGATCATATTGGTCAGTCATTGAGAATCCTTTGGTTAGGGAGAGAACGCTCGCGTAGCGAGTGTCGGCAACATGAGACTCGGCGCCTCAAAGGGCCTGCCCGTGGGCTGTTAGCTGTGCAGCTTCTCTCGCAGCTGTTCAACAGTCGGCGAGCCCGCGAAGCCGTCCGGGGTGAGATATCTGCGGCACGCAAGCCCTACAGGTTCGTCCGCCTGAGCAAAGAGATCCACGCCGTCAACGAGGATGCTTGGTGACCCCCGAAACCCCACGCGCTCAGCTTCTTCGATCGTGTCGACCAAGTGTCGCGACACTGTGATCTCCGGGAACTCTTTTACGAGCTCGTTGATGTGCTGATCGGCAACCTTCCAGTTGGGACAGCCGTCGAAGTATTGCAGTGTGATCTCCATGCATTCACCGTAAACCTTGAAGTGCACTTGAAGGTCAAGCACTAGTCTTGGCAGATGCTTATTGGAGAAGTCGCAGGTCGCCTTGGCGTTCCGCGACACACGATTCGTTTTTACGAGAAGCAGGGACTCCTACCCCAGCCTCAGCGGCAGAAAAACGGGTATCGAGATTACGAGTCCAGCGTCGTCGATAGAGTCACTTTCATCCAAAACAGCCAAGCCGCGGGACTCAGTCTTTCGGAGATCATGGGCGTTCTCTCGCTCCGTGATGCCGGCCAGGCTCCGTGCACACACGTATCGAACTTGCTCGAACACAAACTGAAAGTTATTCACGAGCGCTTGAAAGACCTAACGGCTCTCGAAGCAGAACTTAAGGGACTCATCCAAGACGCTCAAGGTCTGGACCCGGCCCACTGTAACGAGGCAGAAATCTGCACCATCATGACGGGTACCCAGCCACCAACCATTACAGGCGCATCGGGCGTCGAGACGCTACCCTTTCCGCGCTAAGTTCGACGCCGCAGTCGCACCGCGGGCGCAACATGCGGAGTGAACTATGGTGAGCAGTCAGGCGCGTCTACTCCTCAAACGTGTTGACCATGGCGTGCGCGGCACGGTCGAGGTACGCCCAAATTTCGGCGTCGTAAAGCGGCGGCAATTCGAGAGTATCGAGGGCGTTGCGCATGTGGTGTAACCAGCGGTCACGAGCATCCGGGTTCACCTTGAAGGGCATGTGGCGCTGCCGAAGGCGAGGGTGTCCGCGCTCCTGGCTATAGGTGTTTGGCCCGCCCCAATACTGCTCCAGAAAGCCCGTCAGCCGCTGGATAGCGCCCTCAAGGTCAGGCTGCTCCGGATACATCGGCAACAGCACCTCATCGGTTGCCACGCCCACGTAGAACTGGCGCACGAGTTTCTCGAACGTGTTACGACCGCCGATGAGTTCCCACATGGAGTCCTCAGGAGCATCGGGTGTCAGCGCGGGCTTCGCGATCAGACGAATCTTGGGAAGCTTCGTCGGAACAGCCGCACTCGCAGCGTCACTCGCAGTCGCATCAGCCGGCGCTACAGGTGCAGGCTCGGTCACTTTCTCAGACTCAGTCATTCGTTCGGCTTCTCCTCAGGAAGGGTCACAGCAACAGGCCGCGTCTTCGGCGGACGTGCACCGCGCACACTCGCCGCGCCCTCAAACCCACTCAACACGATCGAATTCAATGCGGGAAGCTTGACACCCATCTCATCCAAAGACTTCTTCAGACGACTCCGCAGCTCACGGGCAACATCATCCTTCGTCGCGGATGCCGTCTTCACCACAAGCCTAACCACAACAGCTTCAGCCGAAATGGATTCGATACCCCAAATCTCGGGCTTCTCCAAAATACGGGTAGCCCACTTATGGGTTTGAGAAAGCTCGATAGCGGTCTGCAAGATCCGCTCCTGCACGGCATCCACATCCGCGTCATACGGGACTGCGAGATCAATAATCACGCGCGCCCAGCCCTGCGACATGTTACCGACACGAGTGATTTCACCGTTGCGCACAAACCAGAGCGTTCCATTGACATCCCGAACCTGAGTGGTGCGGATGTCGACAGATTCGACAACACCGACAGCAGGCCCGAGATCAACGATGTCGCCAACGCCCAGCTGATCTTCCGCGACCATGAAGAGACCGTTGAGCACGTCTTTCACGACGTTCTGGGCGCCGAAACCAAGACCGGCACCGGTCGCGGCGGTGATGAGGGCAAAGGCGCCCGTGGCATTCGGCCCGGCAAAGAGACTAAAGAGCAGTAGCAGGACAATGATCACGATGACGACCGTGACGAGGCTGGAAAGTACCCCGCCGAGCGTGCGCGTGCGCTGGACTACCCGAACGGCAGCCAAGGGCGATGTCAGAAGAACTTGAGTGTCGTGAATATTTTCTTTGTGCTTCACCCCGTTGACGATGCGGTCGACGACACGCCTAATGACGAACAGGAGAACGAAGCGCAGCACCCACGCACCAACGACAATCGCAAGGCCCTTGAGCAGGGGCGAGCTCGCGTAAAAGGCGCTGATGGCAGCCCAGAGGCCACCCCACGTGAAATCTTCCATGCAGGGAGCCTAGCGAGCGACTGCTGAACAGTCGCCGCTAGGCTCCGTCATGCCCGCCGTGTGGCGGCTAAATGCTACGAGTTGTCGCGAGCCTGCACGATTAGAGCACGCTCAACACCCGCAAGGTTCTCTACGATGATGCGGCGCAGGGCCGGCACATCAGGGTTTGCCTCGAGCCACGCGTTGGTGGCATCCACGAGTTCCTGCGAGGCCAGAGGCGCCGGGTAGAGGCCGCGGAGAACCGTCTCAGCAATCGAGTAGCTACGGTTCTTCCACACATCGTTGACCGCCGCAAAATACGGCGCCACAAAGGCTTCGAGAACAGCAGGATCATTCACGTGGGTGTAGCCCATGGTTACGTTGCGCACGATAGCGTTCGGCGACTCATCGCTGTCTACGAGCGACGCAAAAGCGGCACGCTTCCCGGCTTCGGTCGGCAACGTAGCCCGCACGCGTGCTGCAGCTTGCTGGCCGTTGGCAGTCTTGTCGTTCGCCAGGGCAGCATCGATCTCAGCCTCGTCGGCAGCGCCATTGAGCACGAGACCTTCAAGCAATTCCCAGCTCAAATCGGTGTCGATCTCAAGACCGTCGAGAGTGGTAGAGCCGCCGAGCAGTGCACGAAGTACGGTGACGTGTTCCTCGGTCGACGCAACGCTCGCAAAGTACTTCACGAACTGGAATTGAGCATCCGAACCCGCCTCAGCACTCTGAGCGAGAGCCCACAGCGCATTGCCGAGCTTCTCAACGGTGGCCGCACGACGCTCAGGAGCAACATATTGACGTGCGACGAGAACCAGCTGCGCCAGAGTCGTGCGAATCGTGGTCGATTCGCTCTCCGAGGCAATGTTGCCGAGAACCAGCGCAACATAGTCACTGGCCGCAGTTTCGGCGTCACGGGCGGCATCCCAAGCAGCACCCCACACAATGGCGCGAGCCAGCGGGTCGCTGATGTCGGAGAGGTGCTTCATCGCAACTTCGAGCGAAGCATCATCGAGACGGATCTTCGCGTACGCGAGGTCGTCATCGTTGATCAGCACAAGACCGGGGCGCTTCGTTCCCACCAACTCGGGAACCTCGGTGCGCTCACCCTCCACATCAATCTCGATGCGGTGGTGACGGACAAGCTTTTCGCCCTCGAGCGAGTAGTAGCCGATCGCCAAACGGTGCGGGCGAATCGTGGGGTAGTCGGCAGAAGCAGTCTGAACGATCGCGAAGCTCTCGACAGTGCCATCCTCGCCCGTGACGATTTCGGGGCGCAGCGTGTTAACACCAGCGGTTTCAAGCCAGAGCTTGCTCCACTCCATGAGCTCACGGCCACTGGTCTTCTCCAACTCAACCAGCAAATCCTTCAGCTCAGTGTTGCCATAGGCGTGCTTCTTGAAGTAAGCCGCGACACCAGCCATGAATGCCTCAAGACCAACCCACGCCACGAGCTGCTTGAGAATTGAGCCGCCCTTCGCGTAGGTGATGCCATCGAAGTTGACGAGCACATCATCCAAGTCGTTGATGGAGGCATACACGGGGTGGGTGGAGGGAAGCTGGTCCTGCTTGTACGCCCAGCTCTTCTCCATCGCCTGGAACGTCGTCCACGCGCCAGTCCACTCGGTAGCTTCTGCGGTCGCGATTGTTGATGCCCACTCAGCGAAAGATTCGTTGAGCCAGAGATCATTCCACCACTTCATGGTGACAAGATCGCCGAACCACATGTGGGAAAGTTCGTGCAGGATCGTCACAACGCGACGTTCCTTGATGGCGTCGGTTACCTTCGAGCGGAACACATAGGTTTCGGTGAACGTGACAGCGCCCGCGTTCTCCATAGCACCCGCATTGAACTCGGGTACGAACATCTGGTCGTACTTTTCGAAGGGGTACGGGTACTGAAAGTGCTTCTCGAAGAACTCGAAGCCCTGCTTGGTCTTCTCAAAGATGTAGTCCGCGTCGAGAAATTCGCTCAGTGACGCACGAGTGAAGATACCGAGCGGGATGACGCGGCCATCGCTTGAGGTGAGCTCATCACGAACCTCGGCATACGGGCCCGCCACAATCGCGGTGATGTAGCTCGACATGATCTGCGTCGCCGGGAAGTTCCAAGTAGCGTTCTCGCCATCCACCACCGGCTCGGGTGTGGGGGAGTTGCTGATGACAGCCCAGCGCGCCGGTGCCGTCACCGTGAACGCGAACGTTGCTTTCAGGTCAGGCTGCTCAAAGACAGCAAACACCCGGCGGGAATCCGGCACCTCGAACTGCGAGTAGAGGTACACCTCATCATCAACGGGGTCAACGAAGCGGTGCAGACCCTCACCAGTGTTGGTGTATTCGGCATCCGCCACAACCTCAAGCACATTGCTCTCAGCAAGATTGTCGAGTTCGATGCGCACACCATCGTTCACGGCGGAGACATCGAGCGCGGTGCCATTGAGCGTCACCGAATGCACGGTGCGAGTGATCGCATCAATGAAAGTGGATGCGCCAGAAGTGGCGCTAAAACGAACAGTCGTGCTGCTCTTAAAGGTTTCGGCTCCCGTAGTGAGGTCGAGGGCAATCTCGTAGCTGTCAACGCTGACAATCGCCTTACGCTCTTGGGCTTCAACTCGGGTGAGGTTCTCTCCGGGCACGTACAACTCCTTCGTTTGGGGGCGGTTTGTGACCGCACCTACCTACCTTATGCCGCGCCCCTCAAATGTAAGCACTAGCGCTCACAGGCGACCGTAGACTGGACGAATGCGCATCCATATCGCCACCGATCATGCCGGCCTTGAGTTCAGTGCCACCCTTCAGCAGCACCTCGCCGATGCGGGTCACGAAGTCATTGACCATGGCCCGGCAGAATACGATGCGCTCGACGATTACCCTGGCTTCTGCATTGCCGCAGCGCGTGCCGTCGCGGCTGACCAGGCGGCCGGTGTCGAAGCACTGGGCGTCGTTTTCGGAGGTTCGGGCAACGGTGAGCAGATTGCCGCAAATAAGGTGACGGGCATCCGTGCAGCCCTCGTCTGGAACGACTCGACCGCAACACTGGCACGACAGCACAACGATGCCAACGTCATCTCGATTGGCGCACGCCAGCACACCGTAGACGAAGCAACCCGCTTCATTGACCTGTTCATCGCTGAACCGTTCTCGGGCGAGGAGCGTCACGTCCGGCGCATCGCGCAGCTCGCCGAGTACGAAACGACCGGTGCCATTGCGGCGCACCCCTTCGAGCCGTAATGCCTGAAGGGCACTCCGTACATCGCATCGCACGACAATTCGCGCTGCATTTCGTCGGCAAGCACGTGGCGGTGTCGTCCCCTCAAGGTCGGTTCGCTGCCGGAGCTGAACGCATTGATGGACTGCGGATGCTCAGCGCCAAAGCCGTGGGCAAACAAATGTTCCTCGAATTTGAGCACGACCGCTGGCTGCGCGTGCACCTTGGGCTTTACGGAGCCTGGGATTTCGCCGGTAACTTCACCGCCGATGCAACCACGGCATCCGCTTCGGGGCGGATGGGGCAAACAAACCAGCACGGCACCGTGGTGGGGGAGCACGAAGACTCCCTCGCGAGCATCGGAGCCCCGCGTCGCACACGGCTGAGGATGGCGGAGCAGGAGAAAGCCAGCGAAGAGATCACTGACTTTCCGCCAGAACCCATAGGGGCCGTGCGCGTGCGCCTGCTCACCACCGACACGTGTGCCGACCTGCGTGGGCCCACTGCGTGCGAAGTGCTCACGCCCGACGAGGTGCAGGTCGCGCTCAACAAGCTCGGCCCCGACCCGCTCGTCGATGATCCAGTCGAAGCTGAGGAGCGATTCGTCGCAACGGTGGGCAAAAAGCAGACCGCGATAGGGCTGCTGCTGATGGATCAGTCGGTCGTCAGCGGCATCGGCAACGTCTACCGTGCCGAGATTTTGTTCCGCGCTCGCCTCGACCCCCACACGCCGGGCAAACTCATCCCCGCGGAGCTGGTGCACGAACTCTGGCGCGACTGGGCAACGCTGCTCGAGATCGGAGTGACCACCGGCCAAATGATGACCATAGAGGGCCTCACCGCCGATGAATACACTGCCGCCCTCGCGAACCGCGCCGATCGTCACTGGGTTTATCACCGCGAAGGCTTGCCGTGCCGGGTTTGTGGTACCAACATCGTGATGGAGCTCGCGTCCGCACGCAAACTGTACTGGTGCCCCAACTGCCAAGCGCCCCTAGGAGGCTGAGATGCGACACACCCCCACGTATGTTGTAACCGACCCACACGAAATTCGTCGACTCATTCGCGAGCACCCGTGGGCCACCATCGTGTCGCCAACCTCTCGCGGCATGGTGGCCTCGCACTACCCGATGATGCTCGAAGAACGGGACGACCAGATTAGTTTGGTCAGCCACTTCGGGCGGCCCGACGATGAACTGCACGAGCTGGGGCAACACGAAGTGCTCGTCATCATTCAGGGCCCTCACGGATACATTTCCTCAAGCTGGTACCCGGAGGGCGACAATATTCCCACCTGGAACCATGCGACCGCTCACCTCTATGGCACCCCCGAAATTCTCAGTGAGGAAGAGAACTTCCGCGTGCTGAGTGAACTCGTTGACCATTTCGAACACCACGTGGAGCATCCCGTGAGCCTCAGTGACGACGAGGCTGGCGCTCGCCACACTGCCAAAGGGACAGTGGGGCTGCGCATCGTCATTGATCGGTTCGATGCCCGGGTGAAAATGAGCCAAAACAAGAAGACAGATGTTCGAGACCGCATTGTGGATGAGTTGAGCTCGAATGGCACGTACGCTAGCCCAGAACTGGCCGCAGAAATGACAAGGGCTACACCGAGTGAAACTGAGTAACGCCCGCATCGTCGGTGACGATGCATCTCGTCGTGTTGACGTGTTCGTCGACGGCGGAAAAATAACCGCGATCGAACCGCACGACGCTGAGCTCACGCACGGCGCTGACGATGTGGTTGACCTCGACAGTCGCTGGATCATGCCTGGGCTTTGGGATCAACACGTGCACTCCAGCATGTGGGCGCAGCAGTCCCAGCGGCTCGATCTCAGCCACACCACGTCAGCCACAGAGGTCGCGGTCACTATCGCCACCTCCGTCCTCGCACACACCGATGGGCTGATTGTCGGTCAAGGATTTCGTGATGCACTGTGGCCCGACCAGCCAACTCGGGCCCTGCTCGATTCCGCAGTCTACGACATTGCTGTCGTCCTCATCAGTGGTGACCTGCACTCCTCCTGGCTCAATAGCCTCGCTCTAGAACGATTCGGTTTCTACGAGCATCCGACAGGGTTTCTGCGCGAAGAAGAGGCATTCGCGGTCGGAAGCGCGCTCAGCCGAGTCGATCCCGAGATTCTCGACGTCTGGATTCGTGACAGTGCACAAGAAGCAGCATCACGAGGAGTTGTCGGCATTGTCGATCTTGAGATGACGTGGGAGTTCGAGAACTGGCGCCGCCGTATGGCGGCGGGTTTCGACCTGTTACGGGTGCGCGTTGGTGTCTACCCCCGATTCTTAGAGCGTGCGATTGCGGAAGGGCTCGCAACAGGCCAGCAGTTGGCCCCGCTGCTCGAGGTGGGCCCGTTCAAGGTCATCACCGACGGCTCGCTCAACACGCGAACCGCCTACTGCATGGAGCCGTACCCTGGCGATGGCGGCAACCGGGGAATGCTGAACATCCCCCCTGATGAGCTCATCGACTGGATACGCACCGCGAGCGATGCCGGGTTCTCACCAGCAGTTCACGCAATTGGTGATGACGCCAACCGGCTCGCACTCGACGCTTTTGAAGCAGTCGGATGCCGGGGCCGAATCGAGCACGCCCAGTTGGTTGCCGAAGAAGACTTTCCCCGATTCGCGGCTCTCGGCGTTGCCGCCAGCGTTCAACCCGAACACGCCATGGACGATCGAGACGTAGCGGATGTCTACTGGGCAGGCCGCACCGACCGCACCATCGCGTTGCGTCGGTTGCTCGACGCTGGCGCTGAACTGCTCATGGGGTCAGATTCACCAGTAGCGCCGCTCGACCCGTGGGCAACGATTGCCGCAGCGGTGAGCCGCAGTCGCGACGGGCGCGAGCCGTGGCATCCGGAGCAGTGCATCACCGTCGAAGAAGCCTTGCGCGCTTCGACACAGTCAACGATCGCTGTTGGCGAAGTTGCTGACATTGTGGTGACACGAAAAAACCCGCTCGACTGCAGTAGTGAAGAACTGCGGTCGATGCGGGTTGATGCGACGATTCTTGATGGTCGCTTTACTCACAACGAACTGTAAGCGCAGCGACCACCAGAAAGGTTACTTAGTGGCGAGGTGGGCGAAGAGGAACCAACGGTCCTTCTCAAGCCCGCGAGCGATTTCGATTGCGACATCTTCGCTGACCTTGTCGAGCTCACCGAGCTCGTCAACGGCGGTACGTACGGTCACGAGGGTGGCATCGATAGCGGCGATCACTTCGGCGATGACGTCGTCTGACTGCTGGAATCCTGCAGTCATGCTGGGGGTAGTTGCCTTAGCTCCGACCGTCTGAGTGCGGGCATCGATCGGGAGCCCGAGGGCAACAACGCGCTCTGCGGCGGTATCTGCCCACTCACGGGCATGATCGACGATTACGTCGAGTAGCTCGTGGACGGCCTGAAAGTTTGCACCGCGTACGTGCCAGTGGGCCTGCTTGCCGTCAATCGACAGGGCAGTGAGGTCGGTGACTACGGGGCCAAGAAACTGGGCAACACCCGAGGTGACGTCAGGGTCTGCTGAGGTCTGTGGAACTGCTTTAATCTCGGTCATTTGTGCTCCTTCGTTGTTCTTCACACACAACGTTACGGCGGTGCAAAAATTTCACAAGGAAGCTGAGGCAACGCTAACCAGCACCGTCGGCAGCGCTACAGCGGTCAAGCGGGGGCTAACCCCACTGTCGTTCTGTGAGCATCCACACTGTCCCTGAGCCTCCGAAACCGCGATTCTGAATGCGGCGAACAAATGCCATGACAATAGGCAAGACTAAAGCGAGAGAGCTATGACTACACAGACCGCAGTTTCACACCGCAATCCCTACTGGGCGCTGTGGCGCAGCACACCCAAAGAGGTGCTTTACCTGATGCTGGGCTTTCCCATTGCGGTCACCGGCTTCAGCATGGTCGTTCCGCTCATTGCAGCCGGGTTCGGAACCCTCATTACTTTCCTGATCGGACTCTTCGTTCTCATCCTCGCGCTCTATGTTGCGCGCGGATTCGGGCTCGTTCACGTGAACCTCCTGGAGTGGACCGGACGCAAGAAACTGGAACGCCCTGACTGGCGAGATGATCAAGCTGCGACAGGTTTCGGCGGCTGGCTTTCTGCCGTACTCGGAAACGGGCACTACTGGCTATATCTTCTCCACACGGCGCTCCTTGGTTTCGTTCTCAGCGTCATCACGTGGGCAATCGCCTTCTCATGGCTCGTCGTTGGGCTCACCGGTGTCTCCGCCTGGTTCATTCGTGGAGAGGTTGGCCCGAACAACTCAGACTGGTCACTTGCAGCATGGTTCTTTGGGCTTTTCGGCATCAACACCACCACTTGGAATCGTGAACTCGCAGACAATCTGGTTGCTTTCGTCATCGGTCTCATCTTCATCGCAACGCTGCCATTCGTTACTCGCGGCCTCGTTATGACGCAGTGGTGGCTAGCGAAAGGCACGCTCTCGGCATTCCGCTCTGACGGGCTCCGCCGTGAGGTCGAATCGCTTGAGGCATCACGAGGAGCAGCGCTATCGGCAGAAGGTCACTCTCTTCGTAGACTTGAGCGCGACATCCACGACGGTCCGCAGCAGCGACTCGTGCGACTTCAGATGGATCTGGCCGCGGCCGAGCGTCAACTTGACACCAACCCCGAGCTCGCACGGCAGATGATTACGGAAGCACAAACTCAGTCAGCCGAGGCCCTCGAAGAGTTGAGGGCACTATCCCGTGGTTTCGCGCCGCCACTGCTCTTAGACCGAGGACTTCTCGCAGCGCTCGAGTCGGTTTCTTCGCGGGCAATAGTGCCAACGACGGTGCAGTCGAGTGTTCCTGACGGTGTAGTGATACCGAGCGAGATTGAGCGCGCCGCCTACTTCGTTGTGTCTGAGCTGGTGACGAATGTCGCTAAGCATTCTCAGGCAACGGCGGCGGAGATCCACCTGACCGTGGAAGACGACGCCGACAAGGCATCCCTTGAGGTTCAGGTGACCGACAACGGTCGCGGCGGTGCTGAGGTTGCCGCCGAGCATGGACTGGCCGGTATCGAAGAACGTGTGCGTGGTGTCGCTGGTCGGCTGGCCATCGATAGTCCTGCTGGTGGGCCCACTTCGGTGACGGCGTTCCTGCCATTGCCCAAGACCGGTGCAGATCGAGCCGCCGTTGCCCTCTAGTCTTGAGCGCATGAGCCCTTTGCGTGTTGCTGTTGCCGACGATTCGGTCTTGCTGCGCGAGGGGCTCGTGCGTGTGCTGGTGGAAGCCGGTTTCGACGTCGTTGGTGCGTTTGGTGACGCTGAAGAGTTGCTCGCCAACCTCGATGAGTGTGCGCCTGATCTGGTAGTGCTCGACGTTCGGATGCCGCCAACCTTCCGCGATGAAGGGGTGCGTGCCGCGATCCGGCTTCGCGAATTGCGACCACACGTCGGTATCCTCCTGTTGTCGCAGTATGTCGAGGTCGTCTATGCCCAAGAGTTGCTCTCTTCGGGACGCGGTGGTGTTGGCTACCTACTGAAGGATCGAGTGGCCTCGCTCGACGAGTTGCGTGACGCAGTGGAGCGGATATCAGCTGGCAGCACTGTTCTTGATCCTGAGGTCGTTGCGCAATTAGTGGGACGGCGACAGGATCCGTTGATGACGTTGACGCCGCGAGAGCATGAGGTGATGACTCTGGTGGCCGAGGGCCGCACGAATGCGGCGATCGCGAAGCAATTGGTGATTGGGGTCGGCGCGGTAGAAAAGAATGTGACCGCGATTTTTCAGAAGCTCAACCTCGAAGATTCGGGCAGCGATCACCGCCGTGTTCTGGCGGTGCTGACCTGGCTGCAACGTTAGTTCTCACCATGGTCTCTGCGGGCATGGCCAACGTCTGGGCGCCGCCCGACCTTGCTGGGTGGGCGTGCTGACTAGCGCAATGAGCTAAATCGAGCGTTGAGGGTTGTGAGATCACGGATGCGCCGCTCAAGCGTGATGCCAAGGAACAACACAATCGCGCCGCCGATAACTGCCCATACCCACCAGTCGGTGAGTTGATAGAACCGCACTAACGCAGGAGCAAAGGTATGTGCTGCGTGAATCAACACAACGATTGTTCCAATGAGCAGCGGTGCCTGCAGCTTCACCCAGGTGCCGACTACGATCGCGAGTACGCAGGCGATTCCGAGGGCGACGACGCGCCAAGATGTGTCCGCGCTTTCGGTGTTGATGAACGTGGCGATGAGGCTAGGAACGAGTGTCACGATGAGCCCAGCGCTGAGCGATCTGAAACTCCGAACATCTGGGTTGTGGAGCATGCGCAATCCACCGTTAGCGAGCAAAGCGATGCCGAGAATCACCGTGACCCATTCAAGGGGCCTGATGAGGTCGCCAAAGTATGCGATCACTCCCACAACAATTGCGAGCCCGAAAGCGAGATAGCTTAAGCGGGCAGTAGGCGGGCGACTTGCTGTGCGTGTGCTGAGAAGCAAAAGTGCCCCGCCTAGGGCGACGAGCACGACGATGCGGATGTTATCGAGCGGTCGGTCGCGATCGCCAGCGTCGAGAAGAACGAACGTTTCGATCGCATAGAGCAACACGATGGCGGTGCCGAGTAGCACTTCGCTTGTTGCCGCCCAGCGAGCGTAGGCGGCATCGCGGGAGAATCCTGTTGAGGCGAGTCCGAAGCTTGCGAGCGCCATTGCTGCGACGGCGCCGAGCAGCCATGAGTCGAGCTCGGGCAGTGCACTGCGGTTTTCGATAACCATGACAATCGTGCGTGACGCGGTGGCGACGACGAGGCCGATACCGGATGCAACGATTGCGATTCCCCAGAAGTCACCGAGTCGTGCACGCGGCTCAACGAAGGATGCAATGAGCAAGAGTGCACCGCAGAGCCCTGAGATTACTAGCGTGCGCAGTCCTGTTCCGCTCGCGGCGTTGAGTGAGAGTGGCAGGATCGCGATGAGCAGTCCGATGAGGGCAATCGCGGGTGCGGACTTGACTCGTGATTCCCGTAACTCAGCTCGTGCGATGAAGATCGAAATTGTGAGCACGATGGCAGCGAGCGGGAGAACGTAGGCTTCGAGAGCATCCACTCGGTATTGGTCGAGACGCAACCATAGCGCCCACGTGGCGAAACCGACGGCAGCCCAGATTATGTGGCGCCGGGGCGACGGGGATCCGAATACTCCGTCACGCGCTATTGATGCGAGCAATAGTGTGATCGCGACGAGAAGCGCAATGAGCCAATGATGTTCATGTGGCTCGAAAATGATGCTTGCCGCGGTGAGGCCGGCGACGGCGAGTGCGCTGAGTTCACTGATGCGGCGAACCTCAGTGTGTTCTCCTCGTACCCGGAGCGCCATGCTCAGCGCGCCCACCACAACGGATGCCGTTGCGGGGGCGAGTTGGATGGCGATGTCGCCGAGTCCAATAGCTCGGCTTGCGCTGTCGAGACCCCACACCGATGCGGGTGCGAGTAGTGCGGCCGCAACGAAGCGTTCGGCGGTGTGCTGCTGCAGGCCACGGCCCACCATGGTGATGCCGAGCATTGTCACAAAGAGCACGGCAGCGATCACACTGACGAGGTGCAGATTGAGCGCGAGTGGTGCGGTAACCAAGGGAGCACCGTTCGCTGACGCATCCCAGAGGATGGTGCCGGCGAGAACTGTACTGCTGGTGCCAATCCACCAGAGCGTGAGCCGCTCGGCAGACTGAAGGGCGGGGTTGCGCTTCCATAGTGAGAGCGTGAGCAGCGCCACGGCAGCGATGACAATAGCAAGCCACGATTCGAGCGGGTTGGGCCCGTCGTTGGTGAGAGCGAACTGCAGCTGTTCACCTATGGCACCTGCCGCGACCAGCAACACAACTGCGGCAGTGCCGAGCAGTGTCGCTCGCACGGCGATCACATCGACGAGGTAGCGTGCCGCAATAAGGAGCCCAACGGTCGTGACGCTGGTGAATGCCCAGGTCTCGTGACTTGACCAGCTAGAGCTGTACGCGAGAATTAGCGGCAGAAGCCCGCCGGCCGCGACGGTCAGGTGGGTTCGGCGTGCGCCGCGACGCTTCCGATCAATCGCGATGATCACGAGTGCCGCAGTCGTCAGCGCAAGCCACGTCAGCACTGCGCTGAGGAGTGTGCCGGTCAGCGGAGCACTCAGCGAGAGTGCAAGACCGGCGCCGGCAAGCACGAGATGAATGCGGGCACGAAGTTGACCGGTAGCGCTCCACGCCACAGCCATAGCGATCGGCACTATCAGGATCGCAATTTGCGGCCAGCCGTTCGCAATGATGTCGAAGGTCGCGTTCCCGAGCGTCGTGCGACGCAGTTCCTGCAGGCCGGCATACTGCAGAGCCACCACCGCGGACTGGCTCAGCGGAACAATTGTGGCAATTGCTACCACAGCCCATACTCCCAGCGAACCCCACAGCGTGGCAGATCGAGCGGCGTGGCCGAGTCGTCGACCACTCAGTTCAGTGAACAGCGCAGCGACCGTCAGTGACGCGACAATGGCGACAACGATGGAGGGGTTGGTAGTTGAGCCAGCACTGCTTCTAGTGCCCTCGACGATCAGGGTCCACAGCGCTGTGCCGAGAAGCACACCACCAGCGGTCGCGAATGCGTTGCGTACGGCTGCGGGCAGCCGAGTGCGGTGTGCAGCAGCGCTGTGGATCGCGGCGATGACGGCGAGGGCGAGCATCCACGCCCCAACGTTGCCATTGATGGAGAACAGACTCTCAACAGTGCCGCCCACGAGCCCGACTGCGAAGGCGAGCATCGCATACGCCAGAGTCACCGTGCGTTCTACGATCGCGCTATAGGCGCCGTGCGCAGCGACGACATGGATGAGCGAGGCAGCAGCAAGGGCCGCCATCGTGGCAACGGTGGCGGCAGTGAATTCTCGATCGGCCATCACCCCGGCGGCGAGCAGTGCGACTGCTGGCGGAAAGACGATGAACCCGACAACATTCACCAGAACGAGGTTGCTCAATCGATGCCAGTATATGAATCCCAGCGATGCGATCGCTAGGGCAGCGCCCCAATACATGCGCCCTTCAGCGTCCCCGACTACGAACAGGTCGTTGGCACGCAGCGCGTAAATATCGAGCACGACAAAGACGACGGCGAGAGCTGAGAGCGCTTCGGCGGTAGCGGAGAGCCCGCGTCGTTTGACCGTCGAGGCACCCACAATGCTGGCGATCGTGATACTCGCGATGATCGCAGAACGCCAGATGAGCCCGAAGGTGAGGAACGCGTAAATGAGAAAGAAGATTGCGCCGACGGAGAGGAGAGAGACGCCGACGATGAGCAGCAATACTTGGATGCCAGAGTGCGACCGGGAGGGCGGCGCATCGGAAACCTGCTGGCCGGAATCAGGAATATCGTCACCGCGACCCCCCACGGGGCTCGAGGTGGATGCGCGGGCATGGGCATGGGCATGAGCATGGGCATGAGCGTTGACCTCTGCTGCAGCTCGGGCGCGCTCGACGGTGGTCTCGAACCGGATCTTTCCGATCAACTCGAGCCGAGCATCCAGAGCATCAGCTACCGAAAGCGAAGCCTGCCGCAGCAGATGCGCGTCAGGGTGGTTGAGATCGAGGTTGCAGTTCGAACAGACCGAGGAACCGGAAAGTTGCACAAAACACGCCGGACACCGTGAGATGTCGGTGAGGTCCTTAGGGCCACGCGGAAAAAGTACGTGACCTACATGTTCAATGAAGGAACGTCGTGCATCGACCATTTACCCTGGACTCCTTTCGGGAGGAGTGCCCAGAGTACCGCTGACTTTTGCTTAGGAAGCGATAAGTCGAGAAAGTGTGGATTGTTGCTGGCTGACTCCCCTAGCCGTCTGAATCTCGGGCCGAGGCTTTTCAAGACGGTTAGTCCATGCTTGACCATCCCACCAGCGCAGCATATGACTGCCGGCGGGGTCTGGGTACCAACCAAAGGGAGGAAGTTGAGTAGCTGTAGTAGACATCGGGGGAGTCCAAGGTGCCCTGCCGCGGTGGGCGATACGGGTGCGACGTGTGATCCAGCCGCGGAGGATCTGTTCGGGGAAACGGCTATCCCCAGTATAGGGGGCACGATTCTCGCACTACAAGAGTCAATTGGCACCTCGCGCGTCTTCGAGAGCTGTGCTGAGCGTGAGTAAGATAGACGTGTGAACATCTTTGGTTTCGTAATCTCTTTGGCGCTCTTTGTCGGCGGAATTTACATGATGGGCGAAGCATTTTATGTTGAGGGCCTTGAGTCGGTTGTCTTTCTTGGCGGAATTCTCGTCACGAGCCTCGGTGTATTTATCCCTGTCCACATCATGAAGCGAATCGACAGCTAGATTCTGATGGCGAGCCTTCTCAGTCGGCTCGCGCCCATTGCGCTGACCCTTCGCGGATCAAAGCGTATGTTTAGCGATCCGCGCAAAACGCTTGACCGGGTAGAGCACCTTCGGCTGCATCCCGCGAAATTTGAGCCGCCGGCATCCATTTCTCGATATGTCGACGTAAGTTCACGTGACGTCGACGGGTGGCTGGTTTTCGACGTCAGCGCGCGAACAGGCGGCAACAATGCCCGTGCAGTGTTTCTTCACGGCGGTTGCTACGTTTTCGAAATTGATCCCCTGCACTGGCGTTTTGTCGCTCAGCTCGTCCGCGAAACGGGAGTCACAATCAGCGTGCCCATCATGCCGCTTGCGCCCCTGGGGCAAGCATCCGTGGTGGTCGATAAAGTCGCGCATCTCGTACAGTCACTGATCGCTGAAGTCGGCGCGAAAAACGTAAGCATCATTGGCGACTCCTCAGGCGGAGGCATGGCGCTCGCGGTGGCCATGGAGCTTCGCGATCGAAAGCACGAGCCCGTGCGTGCGATCGTGTTGTCGGCACCCTGGCTCGACATCAGCGGCACAGATCCGAAGCTCGCCGAGATTGCGCCCTCCGATCCTTGGTTAGCTGTGCCGGGCACTAAAGCTGCCGGGGCGCTCTATCGCGCTGAACTTTCCGAATCGGATTGGCGAGTGAGCCCTATCCATGGGGACCTCACTGGTCTGGGACCAATAACCGTATTCACCGGAACGCGGGACATTGTGCACGCGGATGCGCTGAGGCTGCAGGCGAAAGCGGTTGAGCAGGGGATTCACCTCGACTTCCACGTGGGAGAAGGCATGATTCACAACTATCCGATACTGCCCATTCCCGAAGGAGCAGCGGCACGCGCTGTTATAGCGGAAGCCATATCCTGACAGCGCCATAGGGCTTGAGAATTAGGTGAAGCTGAGTGGAGGGGATACGGAGAATCGAACTCCGGTCATCAGTTTGGAAGACTGAGGCTTTACCATTAAGCTACATCCCCACTCGACACCCGATCGTGCTGTGCGCCGAGAATTACTGTACCTGAAACCTTGCAAAGAACGAAGTCGAGGACGACAGCACATGCTTTCTTGCCAGAATCGCTCTCGAGACGTAACGGATTGCTGGGTATAAGCGTCCCAGAAGATCCGATCTGACCATCTCGTCAACATTCTGTTCGCGCTCAGGCTAGACTTGCCGAGGCCAATTTTGTACCGGCGCGGATTTTTCGCGTCGCGGTCAGATCTATGTACGGCGCCCGGGGCGTAGCTCAGCTTGGTAGAGCGCTCGGTTTGGGACCGAGAGGTCGCAGGTTCGAATCCTGTCGCCCCGACGAAATACACCATCGAATTACAGGAGTCCACAACGTGAAGACAACCGTTGAGAAGTTGAGCCCGACCCGCGTC